>NZ_JACHYV010000002.1:0-360786 GCF_014193135.1 Rhizobium sp. BK049 | reverse complement strand
TTTCTTAAGAGCGAGAGACTTCGTCGCCAGCAGCGCCGCCGCCCTCGTTCAGTGAGTGGGCTTATAATCCCACCCCCTTTTCTAAGTCAACAGCCATTCCAAAAGTTTTTTGACATTTTTGTAACAGGCTGATTTTGCAGCTATTTTCTTTGCGTTCTTTATCCACAGGCGGCGTGTTCGCGACAAATTTCCGAAGATTTCTTTATCAGCTGGTCAAAAATCCCCGAATTGCCGCCCGCAACCGGCGAAAAATCGCGTGAAAACAGCGCTTTGAGCCAATTTATGGTTAATCGAGGATTAAATCGAGGCTGGAAGCCGAACTTAAATTTCCGTCATAAATCAGCAGCTGCAATTTCGGAACCTATCACCGTTTGAGGTGTTGTCTTTCCCATTGAAGGAAGGAGACCGACATGGCTGCCAACACCGATGACATCAGAGCATCTGTCAGCAAGGACATCGCTGCGCTCCAGCAGGAAGTCTCTCGTCTGCAGAAGATGATTTCCGCCCAGGGCGCCGAGGCCTATTACGAAGTGCGCGGTCGCGCCGGCAAGGCCTACGATGAAGCCCTGCCCCGCGCAAAAAACGCCGTCGCCCAAATCCGGGCCGAAGGGGCAGCCGCCGCCGGCGCCGCCCGCGAGCATGCGGCCGCAACGACCACCGCATTGGTGCTTGCCGGGGCGGTCGGTTTCCTCTTTGGCTACCTGCTATCCGGCAATTCACAGCCGCAGCCTCGCCATTGGTGGCACTGAGCGCTCAATCCGCCTCGAAGCCGGCTCTTTTACGCACCCGCCGACCCATTTTCGGCGGCGTGCGTAAACGCTTATGTCTCAGAAAAACCAATTTTTAATGCAAGGGATGGCAACATAAAAAACAAACGGGAGGACAACCAATGGACAATAAGAGGGCCAATTGCATCATTGAAGTCAGCGCCGACGGCGTTAACGGCCGTTACGCGGTCGGCATCATGAATATGCGTCAGGCGCTCGAGCTGCCGGAAATGCCAAGCCTGTCATATACCCATCCCGACCCAGCGAAGGCCGCTGCCGGCATAGTCGTCAGCCGCAAGGAACTGGCAGGCTTCATGGTCTGCCGCTGAGGCGGCGCGACCAACCGGTTTTCGCCCAGACGGCGCTTTATCCGAAGCGCTGACGTCCTTTTGCAACCCTATCATTCCTTAGTTTTCGTTGTCACGCTGGCATCGTTGGGCCGTTCGTGCCAAGAAGCGGCATCGAGGCTGGACAGGGATGGCAGATGAGGGACCGGCGCCCATCGCATAAGACACGCGAGCGGCTGAAGCCTGCCGCCGACACTGCAGGCAAGCGGGTCACCCTTCCGCGCGCCCTTTCCAAACTCGGCTATTGCTCCCGTACGCAGGCCGAACGGCTGATTGCCGAAAGCCGCGTCGCCATCGACGGCCGTACCGTCAGCGATGCCTCTGCATGGGTCGATCTGTCGACGGCGAGGATCAGTGTCGATGGACTTGTCATTGCCGCCGAGGCAAAAATCTATTTGATGCTCAACAAGCCACGCGGGCTCGTCACGACCCGCCATGATCCCGAGGGCAGGCCGACCGTCTATGATTGCCTCAAGAATTTCGACATCCCGCACCTCTCTCCTGTAGGTCGGCTCGACAAGGCGAGCGAAGGCCTGCTGCTTTTCACCAACGACACCGAGTTCTCCCAGACCTTGCTCGATCCGCTCACCCATGTGACCAAAACCTATCATGTCCAGATCGACCGCCTCATGGACGACGAGGAGATTGCCGCTATGACATCCGGCATCCGTCATGACGGCGAATTGCTGACGGCCACCGCCACACGACGCCTGCGCCAGGGCGACAGAAACTCATGGATCGAGGTCGAGCTCGATGAAGGCCGCAATCGTCAGATCCGTCGTATGCTGGAGGCGCTCGGGGCCGAATGTTTGCGCCTTGTGCGGGTCGCAATCGGCGGGCTCGAACTCGGCGAACTCCCAAAAGGCGCCGTGCGTGCGCTGACCGAAGGAGAATTGCAGGGGTTGCGCCGAACAGCCGGCATGGAAAGGGCGAGACGTTGACCGATCTGTCGGAGATGGCGCCGCATGACTTTTGGCAGGAGATTCACCCGCCCGGCACCTTTCCCCACGATCGGGAGTTCACGACTTTCTATGTCGCCACGCTGGACGACGGCCGCCAGCTTCGCCTGCCGATACGCGTGTTGGCAGATGGCGATCACGCCCTCGCTTCGCTGATTGTCAACCAGGCGAGCTTCGCCGTCCTCGACGCGCTGGCCGACGGTCTCGCCGAAAAGATCGGACCCATGGGCGTCGACGTCGTCGCCGGCCTGCCGACGCTCGGCTTGACGCTTGCAGCCGCCGTTGCGCAGAAGCTCGGTCACGGCCGCTATGTCCCGCTCGGCACCTCGCGCAAGTTCTGGTACCGCGACGAGCTCTCCGTTCCTCTGTCATCGATCACGACGCCGACACAGGACAAGCGCCTCTATATCGATCCGCGCATGTTGCCGCTGCTGACCGGGCGGCGCGTCGCCCTGATCGATGACGTCATTTCCAGCGGCGCATCGATCGTCTCGGGCCTTGATCTGCTGACGGCCTGCGGCATCGAACCCGTCGTCATAGGCGCGGCCATGCTGCAATCGGAGCGCTGGCGCGACAGCCTCGCAACAGCCGGGCCGCAGTGGGTCTCGCGCGTCCGCGGTGTCTTCGCCACGCCCGTGCTGGAGCGGAATGCCGAGGGCCGCTGGCAGGTTTCGGCCCGACCGAAGACGTGACATCGTTCAATTTTGCCGGCTGACGCCTCTGTACAGCAGATGAGGAACGACTACAGTCCGCCCAAGGCCTGTCACCCGGCAATCTGCAGCGGTTGCGGTACAGCGACATGCCTCCATCGATGAAACACCGGATCCGCCCATGTCGTTTGAGCAAGCATCCCTGCTGATCCTTCTGCTGGTGATGCTGGTTCTCTTCTCGCTCGAACGCATACGCATCGAGGTGACTGCGATTGCCGGCCTGCTCGCCGGCTATGCGCTCGGACTTTATCCAGTCGATCAGATCTACGCGGGCTTCGCCAGCCCCGTCGTTATCACCGTCGTCGAAATCCTGCTGATCGTCCAGGTGCTCGCACGCGCCAAGCTCTTCGACAACCTCGCTGCGCGTGTCGCAACCGCAAGACCGTCGAACTTCAAGGTCATATCAGGCGCTTCCTCGCTGGCAGGCTTTCTTTCCATCTTCATGAACAATATCGGCGCCTTTGCGATCACCCTGCCGGTGGCGCTGCGGCTCGGCGTGGCGCTCTCAATCCCCCGCCGTCAGCTCGTCATGCCCATCTCGTTTGCAGCCCTGCTCGGCGGCCTCGTTTCGCTGATCGGCACGCCGGCCAACCTGCTCGTCAGCGATGCGCTTGCCAAGACGTCCGGTGCGGGTTTTCATTTCTTCGATTTCAGCTATGTCGGGCTGCCAGTCGCGATCGTCGGCATCCTGCTCATCGCCGTTCGGATCCGATACTTGTTCCCGGAACCCGACACAGTGCCGGCAACGCTCGCCCAGGGCTCGCGTCGCGTGGTCGTCGAACGTCGCATTCCCAATGCTTCGCCGCTGATCGGCACGCGGCTTTCGGAGTGTCCGACCCGCTTCGGCATCAAACCGCACGCGCTGATCCGTGACGGCAATTTCGTGTTTGGCCCGCTCGACCAGTCGATGATCAGCGCGGGCGACGTGCTGCTTGCCGAAGGCGCCGATGACATCTTTGCCGGCCTTGCCGCCACACAGGCCTTGGTGGCAGATGCCCATCTGAATATTCGGCCGCCAAATTTCACCCGGGTCGAAACCGTCGTCATGCCCGAAAGCACGCTGGTGGGTTCGCGCGTCAGTTCACTCGAAGTCTTTCACCATAGGGGCATCGCAGTCACTGCTCTTTCCATGCGCACACCGCGCATCGAAGGCCGCTTTCTCGATCTGCAACTGTCGATCGGCGATATATTGACGCTGGAAGGGCCGCGTACGGCAATTGCCGAAGCGCTGGAGGAAAGCGAGTGCCTGCCGCTTGCTTCGACAGCTTCAGCTGAACCGGCCCTCCTCTCCTGGCGGCCTGTCGCATTGTTTGCCTGCGGCGTCGCCGCGTCGGCGGCGGGCCTGCATCCCGAGGTCGCTTTTGCGGGTGTCGTCCTCGTCCTCGCTTTGCTCAATCATCTCAATATCCGCCAGGCGATGGCCGACCTCAACTGGCCGATCATCATCATGCTCGCGGCGATGATTCCGATCGGCCAGGCAGTGGCCAGCACCGGAGCGGCCGAAGCGATTGCCGGCTGGCTGAGCCTCATCGTGCCGGTTAACCATGCGCTTTCCGGCATCGCCCTCATCCTCTTCCTCGCAATGGCGCTGACGCCCTTCGTCAACAACGCGACGGTCGCAATCGTGCTCGCCCCGATGGCACTCGAATTTGCGAGGATCGGGCGGCACCCACCCGACGCCTATCTGATCGCGGTCGCCGTCGGGGCCTCGCTCGATTTTCTGACGCCCTTCGGCCATCACAACAACACGCTGGCGATGGGCATCGGCGGTTACCGCTTCAGCGACTTCCTGCGGGCCGGCTGGCCGCTTGCCGTCGCAACTTACGGCCTCGCTCTGTTTCTTCTGGCTCTGTTCTGGCTGTGATGCGATACTTCCGCTCGGCTTGACTTCGCCGGTAATGAAACTAGAGCAGGAAGCCATCAGCCAATACAAGGACAGTCGAGCGCCGTGCGAATCCTCTCCGAAGCCCATTTCCCGGAACTGCCGAACTACTATCGCGGCAAGGTGCGCGAGAATTACGACCTTCCCGACGGACGCCGCATCATCATCAGCACAGATCGGCTGAGCGCTTTCGACCGCATTCTCACCTGTATTCCGTATAAGGGTCAGGTGCTGACGCAGACGGCGCGTTACTGGTTCGAGGCGACGAGGGACATTTGCCCGAACCACGTGCTCGACTATCCCGATCCAAATGTGGTCATCGGCAGGCGGCTCGACATCCTGCCGGTTGAAATCGTCGTGCGCGGTTATCTCGCCGGCACCACCGGCACCTCGATCCTGACCCTCTATAAGAAGGGTGAGCGGGAAATGTACGGCATGCGTCTGCCGGACGGCATGCGCGACAATCAGATCCTGCCGGAACCCGTCATCACGCCGACGAGCAAGGAATTCGACGGAGGCCATGACGAGCCGCTGACGCCTGCGGAGATCGTCACGCGAGGCCTTCTGACCAGCCAGCAGTGGGAAACCTTGTCGAAATATGCACTCGCGCTCTTTGCCCGCGGCCAGGAAATGGCCGCGAAGCAAGGCCTGATCCTCGTCGATACCAAATATGAATTTGGCACCGATGGCGACGGCAATATTATCCTCGCCGACGAGATCCACACGCCGGACAGCAGCCGCTACTGGCTTGCCGAAACCTATCCGGCAAGTTTTGCCGCTGGCAAGCGCCCGGATAGTTTCGACAAGGATTTCGTCCGTGCGTGGGTGGCGGAGCGCTGCGACCCTTATAAGGACGAGATTCCAGAAATCCCCACCGGACTGATCGAGCAGACCTCGGCCGTCTATATCAGAGCCTACGAGGCGATAACCGGCGAGCGCTTTGTTCCTGACAATAGCGGCGAGACGCCGCTTGCCCGTGTCCGCAGCAACCTCGCCCCCTGTTTCCCTTGAAAAGGCGACGTACGAAAGCCGCCGGGCCTTGCATCGGCTTGGCAGTTTTCGCTGAATAGCGCTAGCATCGGCAAAAAAGGAGTACCGGGCGCGGCCCGGCGGGGGACGGATGGCAAGAAGGCCGAGACGCAAGGCCGAGGAAACGCGACAGGACATCCTCTCGATGGCGGAGATGCTGTTTCGCGAACGTGGCTTCGCCGCAGTGTCGATCGCCGATATATCAGCTGCGCTGCGCATGTCGCCCGCCAATGTCTTCAAGCATTTCCGTTCCAAGGTGGCGCTGGTCGATGCCATCGCCGGGCGCCATCTCGACAATGCCGCCGAGCGTTTTGTCCCCCTCGACCAGAACATGCCCGCAAAAGAGCAACTGCTCCGCTTCGTCCTGCGCCTGCTGGAGGGTCATCTGCAGGATATCCAGAAGAACCCTTACATCTTCGAAATGGTGCTCTCGACCATCGAAGCCAAACTCGAAGCCGGCAATCGCTATCGCGCCCGTATCGAGGAGAAACTCGGCGAGATCATCCGCAAAGGCATGGTGGAAGGACGTTATCACTGCCGCGACCCTCAGCGTGCCGCACAGACCGTCGCCGATGTGCTGGCCTGCGTGTTGCACCCTGTCCTCATCGTTCGCGACGACACTGAGACACTGGTGCATCGTGCCGAGGAAATCGTCGGCTTTGTCGATGCCGCACTGCAAAATAGCGCTTGCTAAGTGACGGTTGCTGAATTACGTCACTTCGTAAAGATTTTGTTAGACCCGGGATTATGGCATTTGAGGCCAAGTTCATCTTGACGCTTAAATAAGCCTGCCTCGGCTCGGCCGAGCCCGTGGATCGACGGCGATTGCCACCGCATGAAGGAATTAGAATGATTCGGCGTGCCGTTCTCATCTCCTCGGCCCTGATGGCCGGCGCATTGCTTGGCGCCTGCAGCGACAACGCCGGCAAGCCCGCGGGCGATGCCGGCGCGGCCGCGCAGCAGGCAACCCCCGTCGGGGTGATCGCCCTGGCGAAGGCGAGTTTCCCAATCACGACAATTCTTCCTGGCCGCGCCGAAGCCTTCCAGACGGCCGATATCCGGCCGCAGGTGAGCGGCATCATCCGCGAAATCGCCTTTAAGGAAGGCGGAGAGATCAAGAAGGGCGACCTTCTTTATCAGATCGAGGATGCGCCCTATATCGCCGCCGTCGAGCAGGCCAAGGCGGCCATCTCCAAAGCCGAGGCGAGCGTGCCGAGCGCTGAAAGCAATCTCGAACGCTACCAGCGCCTCGTCGGCAGCGGCGCCACCCAGATCGAATATGAAACGGCCAGAACGACGCTTCTCCAGGCGAAGGCGGAGGTCGAGTCGGCAAAGGCTGCCCTTTCCGCGGCACAGATCGACCTCGACCATACGAAGATCGTCGCACCCTTCGACGGCGTCATCGACCAGACCGCCTACAATATCGGCAATGTCGTCTCGGCCAACCAGACGACGGCGCTGACGACGATCCGGCAGCTCAATCCGATCTACATCTCGCTCACCGAGTCGAGCACCAATCTGCTGAGGCTGCGCGATGCGATGGCCGCCGGCGATATCAAGGGCGCGGAGAATGTCGCCTTCCACCTGATCCTCGAAGACGGCAAGGAATATAATCAGCAGGGCAAGCTCGACATGTCGAAGCAGGTGGTCAGCGAGACCACAGGCACCTTCATCATTCGTGTGCTTTTCCCCAATCCCGATCGTATCGTGCTGCCCGGCATGTATGTCCGCGCCACGGTCGAGCTCGGCGCCGAAACCGGTTATGCGCTGCCGCAGCTGGCAACGAGCCGCGACGCCAACGGCCGGCTGACGGCGCAATTCGTTTCCGCCGACGGCAAGGTCGAAACCCGCGCCTTTGAGAACAGCTCGCCCTCCAACAATTCCTGGCTGGTGACCGAAGGCATAAAAGACGGCGATCAGCTGATCGTCACCGGCCTCCAGTCGGTCACGGCAGGCATGCCGGTGAAGCCGGTGCCGATGAAGATCAACGACAATGGCGTGGTCGTGGCTGCCGAGCAGCCCGCGGCCGGTGACGCTGAGAAGCCCGCAGCGAAGTAATCGCTCCGAGCCCGCATCGTCACCGTCTCAGCCGCACAGGAACAATCGATGGCCAAGTTTTTCATCCGACGTCCGATTTTCGCCTGGGTCATTGCGATCACCATCATGCTCGCCGGCCTTCTGGCGATCTTCACCCTGTCGATTTCGCAATATCCCGACATCGCCCCGACGACGGTTCGCATCAACGCCACTTATCGCGGCGCCAGCGCCGAGACCGTCGAAAAATCGGTAACGACGATCATTGAAGACGGCATGACCGGCCTCGACGATCTCACCTATATGACTTCGACTTCGTCGACCGGATCGGCCAGCATCCAGCTCACTTTCGGAACCAGTATCGATCCCGACATTGCCCAAGTGCAGGTGCAGAACAAGCTGCAGCTGGTTCAGTCGCAGCTTCCGGGCGATGTTATCGATGCCGGCATCAGCGTGACGCGCTCGACCTCGAGCATCCTCCTCGTCGGCTCACTCGTTTCAACTGACGGCAAGCGCAATTCGGTCGATCTCGGCAACATCATGTCGACCTCCATCGAGGATCAGATCCAGCGCCTGGAAGGCGTCGGCAGCATCAACGTCTTCGGTTCCGGATACGCCATGCGCATCTGGCTCGATCCCTTCAAGCTAGTGAAATATCAGCTGACGCCGAGCGACGTCACGGCGGCGATCCAGGCGCAGAACACTCAGGTTTCCGTCGGTTCGCTCGGCGCCCAGCCGACGATGTCAGGTCAGCAGCTCAACGTCACCATCACTGCGCAAAGCCAGCTCACCACCGTCGCCGACTTCGAGCACATCATCCTGAAGGTCGAAAAGGACGGCGCGACCGTGCGCCTAAGCGATGTCTCGCGCATCGAGATCGGTCAGGAGAGCTACGGCGGCAGTTCGCGTTACAACGGCCTGCCTTCGAGCGGTTTTGCCGTCAACCTCGCGATCGGCGCCAACGCCATCGATACGGCCGCACGCGTTCGATCCGCACTCGATGTCATCGGCCGCACTCTGCCGGAAGGCGTGAAGATTACCTATCCCTACGACACGACGCCCTTCGTGGAACTGTCGATCGAGAAGGTCGTGCATACGCTGATCGAGGCAATCGTGCTCGTCTTCGTGGTGCTGCTCGTCTTCCTGCAGAATCTTCGGGCAACGCTGATCCCGACTATCGCCGTTCCCGTGGTATTGCTGGGCACCTTCGGGGTGCTGGCGGCCACCGGCTATTCGATCAATACTTTGACGATGTTCGCCATGGTTTTGGCCATCGGCCTTTTGGTCGACGATGCGATCGTCGTCGTCGAAAACGTCGAACGCATCATGTCCGAAGAGAAGCTTTCGCCGCTCGAAGCGACGGAGAAATCGATGGGCGAGATCACCGGCGCCATCGTCGGCATTGCGCTCGTGCTGACCGCCGTCTTCATTCCGATGGCCTTCTTCGGCGGCTCGACCGGCATCATCTATCGCCAGTTTTCCATCACCATCGTCTCGGCCATGCTGCTGTCGGCGCTCGTCGCCATCGTGCTGACACCGGCGCTCTGCGCCACGATGCTGAAGCCGGTCAGCGAACACTGGAAACACCGCGTCGGCGATTGGTTCAACCACAACTTCACGCGCTCGACCAACGGCTATGTCAGGACTATCGGCTATCTCTTGAAGCGCCCGATCCGCGTCATGCTGGTCTTCCTTCTCGTCGGCGCCGGCTGCGCCTACCTCTTCACCCGGCTGCCGAGTTCCTTCCTGCCGCAGGAAGATCAGGGCGTGCTGCTGACTATCGTCACCACGCCGCCGGGCTCGACGACGCAGCAGACTCAGGCCGTCGTCGAGAAGGTGGAAAACTATTATCGCGAGAATGAGAAGGATGCTGTCGAATCCGTCTTCGGCGCACTCGGCTTTGGCTTCAACGGCTCCGGCCAAAACAGCGCCATCGTTTTCACCAAGCTCAAGGATTTTTCGCTGCGCACTGATCCAAATCTGAGCGCCCAGTCGGTTGTCAACCGGGCGCTGCGCAGCTTCTTTGCGATGCGCGAGGCACAGGTCTTCGCGCTCCTGCCGCCGGCGATTCAGGGCCTCGGCGTGTCGAGCGGCTTTTCCATGTATCTTGTCGATACCGGCGGCCACGGCAACGACGCCCTGACGGCTGCTTCCAAGCGGCTGATCCAGATGGGCAACAGCTCGGGTAGGATCGTGGCGCTGCGCAGCAGCAACAAGGAAGTCGAGCCGCAAATGCGCATCGTGCTCGATCAGGAAAAGATCGGCGCCATGGGCGTCGACATCGCCTCGGTCAATTCGATGCTGTCGATCATCTTCACCGGCCGCGATGTCAACGACTTCACGCTGAACGGCGAGATCAAGCCGGTCTATGTCCAGGGCGACGCGCCGTTTCGCATGCAGCCGGACGATCTTAATCACTGGTATGCCCGCAACACGGCCGGCGAGATGGTGCCCTTCTCCGCCTTTACCAAAACCGAATGGGTGAAGGGCGCACCTTCGCTTGCCCGCTTCAACGCCGTCAGCGCGATTCCGCTCGATGGTGCCGCCGCGCCCGGCGTGTCCTCCGGCGATGCCATGAACGAAATGGAAGAGCTGACCGAGCAACTCGGCGGCGGTTACACGGTGGCCTGGCAGGGCATTTCCTATCAGGAGCGCCTTTCCGGCTCACAGGCGCCGATGCTCTATGCGATCTCGGTACTCGTCGTCTTCCTCTGCCTGGCAGCACTTTACGAAAGCTGGTCGATCCCTTTCTCGGTGATCATGGCAGTGCCGGTCGGCGTTCTCGGCGCCCTGGCGGCGGCAACACTCTTCGGCCAGGCCAACGACGTTTATTTCAAGGTCGGCTTGCTCACCACGATCGGCCTGGCGGCGAAGAACGCGATCCTGATCGTCGAATTCGCCAAGGATCGCATGGAAAGCGGCATGGGCCTTTTCGAGGCGACACTGGAGGCGGCGCGGCTGCGCCTGCGGCCGATCATTATGACATCGCTTGCCTTTATCCTCGGCGTCGTGCCTCTGGCGATCGCTACGGGCGCGGGCTCTGCGGCCCAGAACGCCATTGGCCTCGGCGTTCTCGGCGGCATGCTGTCGGCAACGATGCTCGGAATTTTCTTCGTGCCGTCCTTCCACGTCGTCATTCGACGCATCTTTGCCACACGCGACAAAAATGCGGCAGGAGTGTGATATAAATGCACTGTGATAATGCTGTTCCGATTGCTACATTGCGCCCGACTGCTTCGGTGTGTGTGTTTGTGGTAGGACGAGGCGCGGCTGCGATAGTGAAGCATGAAGCTTCGGACAAGAATTGACTTGCTCGAGTACAGGATGAAATGAATGGTATCTCTTCGTTTTGCCACACCGGCATTATTGTTATTACTGTCGGGCTGCGTTGTTGGCCCGGATCATGCTCCTCCTGAAATGCCGCTGCCCGCCAAATTCGGAGAAGGCGGCACGAAAAGTGTAGGTGACGTTGCTACCGCAGCCTGGTGGACGGCCTTCAACGATCCCAAATTGAATGGTTATGTCCAGGCCGGGCTCGAGCAGAATCTAACGGTCCAGCAGGCAATCGAACGCATCAATGCGGCCTCTGCAAACGTCACCACCGCCGGCGCAGGCGCCCTGCCGAACCTGAATGTCGGCGCTTCGCACACGGTCAGCGGTCAGAAGGGCGAGCTGCGCTCGCAGTTCGACACACGCAACACCAGTGCCGGCGAAGTCCAGCTGACCTGGCTGCTCGATCTCTTCGGCCTCTACAAGCGCAGCACCGAAAGTGCGCTCGCTTCGCTCGATTCCGCATACGCATCCGCCGACGTCGCCAAGCTGACTCTCGTGCAGGATCTTGTCTCCAGCTACATCGATGTTCGCTACTATCAGCAGCGCCTGGCGCTTTCGAGAGCCAACCTGAAGTCCCGTCAGGAAACCTACGAGCTGACCAAGTTCCAGCTTGAAGCCGGCGCCGCCTCGCGTCTCGACGTCGTTCAGGCCGAAGGCCTCGTACAGTCGACGCTCGCCGAAATTCCCGGCCTCGAAACCAACATCCGTATATCTGCCCATCACATCGCCACGCTGCTTGGCCTGCCGGCCTCGGCCCTCGTCGACGAGCTGCTGAAGGGTCGCGGTCAGCCGGTCTTCCGTGGCGGCATCAATTCGGGCATCCCGGCGGACCTGATCCGCAACCGTCCCGACATTCGCGTCGCCGAGCGTGATCTCGCCGCCGCAACGGCCAATATCGGTGTTGCCGAGGCGCAGCTCTATCCGAGCATTTCGCTCAGCGGCTCGATCTCGCCGTCCTACATCAACCAGCGCGGCATCCATGGAGACCTGACCCCCTGGTCCTTCGGCCCGACCCTCAACCTGCCGATCTTCGATGGTGGCCGTCTGCGCGCCAACGTCAAGTCGGCGCAGTCCACTGCCGCGACCGCCTACCTCAACTGGAAGTCGACGGTGCTGACCGCGGTCGAACAGGTCGAGAACGCACTCGCCGCTGTCCGCCGTGACGCCCGCACGGTCGCAGCCCTACAGGCTCAGGTAAAGACCACGCAGGAAACGCTCGAACTGTCGACCGCGTCCTACAAGGACGGCGCCTCCTCGCTGCTCGACGTTCTCGATGCACAGCGCCAGGTCTCGCTTGCCCAGGCAAGCCTTGCCCAGGCCGTCCAGCAGATGGCCAAGGACTACGTCTCGCTGAACATTGCGGTCGGCGGCGGTTACGCGCCCGGCGGCAAGACCACAGCAGCGGTGACGCCTGTGCCGGCAAAGGCCAAGAGCTGATCGGCATTTCGCCTTTCTGGAAATGCGAAACCCCGCGATCACCTCGCGGGGTTTTTTCGTGCCCGACAATATCCCGGAATAATCGGGCACCAGACGAATTTGGATTGGACAAGCGGAGACGGCTGCTATAGCAGTGATTAAACGATTAATCAGAATGCATCAGATCATGGCTGCATCGCGCTCCGGACCGAACCTCAGCAGGATAGCGACCTCGCTCGGCGTCTCTATTGCCACGGTCTCCAATGCGCTTTCCGGCAAAGGCCGGGTCTCCGGCCAACTGGTCGAACGGATCCGCGAACATGCCGCCGAACTGGGTTATGTCCCGAGCCAGGCCGGCCGCGCGCTCAGAACCGGCCGCAGCGGCGTTCTCGGCCTGGTGTTGCCGGACATCGCCAATCCTCTGTTCCCGAAGATCGCACAGGCGATCGAATTTGCCGCCTCCACCGCTGGTTACGGTGTTCTAATCGCCGACTCCCGCGGCGATGCTGCCACTCAGACGGAGGCGATCAATCGTCTCGTCGAACGCGGCGTCGACGGCATGGTCATTATTCCCCGCCGCGCCACCCGCATTTTGTCCGCCGCCTGCCCAGTCGCTCTCATCGATACCCCCTCGACGCCAGGCAACACCGTTTCCGCCGACCATTGGCAGGGCGGCCGCGAAATCGCTCTCCATCTCGCGGCCCTCGGCCACCAACGCATCCTCATCATCGGCAACAACCAGGAGTCCAGCGTTCAGAACGATCGCGCCGATGGAATTCGCGCCGGAATGCACGCGGGCATGCATGCCGAAACGCTGTGGATCGGGAAGGTAGAGCAGGATGGCGGCAGCGGCTGTCCGCTCGGCCTCGCCGAAAAGGTGCGGGAGGGTTTTACCGCTTTCGCGGCTCTCTCCGATCTGCAGGCATTACGCGCGCTGACCGAGCTGCAGCAAGCCGGCATCAGCGTTCCCGGCGATGTCAGCGTCACCGGCTTCGACGACCTCATCTGGTCGCCTGTTGTCACACCGTCGCTGACGACGGTCAGAATGGACATGGATAGAATTGCGGGGATTGCCGTGTCGGCGCTGGCCGACACCATCAGAAAAAGCCGCACCCGGGAAGGCGTTCTCGTTATCGCGGAAATCGAACGCGTGGCAATGCAGCTGATTGTCCGCCAATCATCCGGACCTGCGAGCCCGGCACCAAGAACCTCAGAGATGGAGAACATGTAAGATGAAAAAAGCTCTCATGGCGTCGGCGGCACTCGCCGCACTTTGGCCGTTTGCCGCCTCCGCAGCTGAACGGACGCTGACCATTTCCGTCTATGCCTTCGCGCAGGACGATTTCAAGACGCTGGTCTATGATCCGTTCGAAGCCCAATGCGGCTGCAAGCTGGTGGTCGAGACCGGCAACAGCGTCGAGCGGCTGGCAAAAATGGAGGCGAACAAGGCCAACCCCGTGGTTGATCTCGCCGCCGTTTCGATGGCCGATGCGCTTGCCGCATCACGCACCGGACTGATCGACAAGATCGATACCGCGAAGCTTGCCAATTTCGCCAAGCTCTACGACGTCGCCAAGGACCCGAACGGCGACGGCATGAGCGTTGGCTACACTTTCTATGCCACGTCGATCGCTTATCGTTCCGACAAGATGAAGATCGAGTCCTGGGCCGATCTCCTGAAGCCGGAATACGTTGGCCATGTCGCCTTCCCGAACGTCACCACCAATCAGGGCCCGCCGGCGCTCTACATGCTGGGCCTGGCGCTCGGCAAGGATACGCCCGATCTGCAAGGCCCGATCGCAGCGCTGGGCGACAAGAAGGACGACATCGTCACCTTCTACGAAAAATCCTCGCAGCTCGTGCAACTGATGCAGCAGGAGGAAATCTGGGCAGCCCCCATCGGCCGTTTCTCCTGGGCCGGCTTCACCAAGCTCGACCTCCCCATTGCCTGGGCAACGCCGAAAGAGGGACAGACCGGCGGCATGAATGTTCTCGTGCTGACCAAAGGTTCGAAAAACCAGGATCTCGCCATGCAGTTCATGGATTTCTGGCTCTCGACCGAGACCCAAACCGAGCTCGCCGAAAAGCTGATCGACAGCCCAGCGAATAGCGAGGTCAAGCTTTCGGACGCTGCCGCTGGCAACCTCACCTATGGCGAGGAAACGGCCAAGAGCCTCAAACTGATCCCTTCTGCCATCGCCCTCGACAACCGCGCCGGCTGGCTGAAGACCTGGAACGAGAAGGTCGGCCAGTAGAGCCCGCATGAACCCGCCCCGGCCGCTCGCCGGGGCCATCTCCTCTCCTGGAAAGGCGCCTCATGTTCCAGAACCGCGCGGAAGCCCTGGCGCTTGCCCTGCCGGCAGCCGTCTTTGCGACGGTGGTATTCCTGCTGCCCGTCGCAATCCTGCTGTCGGAGGGTTTTCGCGCCGGCGATGCCTGGACGATATCGGCCTACACAGGCTTCTTTTCCGAGACGCTGAACCGGACCGTTTTCCTGCGCTCCTTCCGGCTCGCCCTCGAGGTCACCGCTGTCTCGGCCGTCATCGGCTACGCCGCAGCCTTTGCAATCGTCAACCTGCCGGCGAACGGCAAAGGCCGCATGATCGGCTTGGTCACCCTGCCGCTGATGATCTCGCCAGTGGCGCGCACCTATGCCTGGATCGTCATTCTCGGCCGCACCGGCATCGTCAACCAGGCGATCACGGGCCTCGGTTTCAGCGCCGAACCGCTGCGCCTGCTCTTCACCGAGACCGCCGTCTTCATCGGCCTCCTGCAGCTCTTCCTGCCGCTGATGATCCTGTCGTTGATCAGTGCGCTGGAAAACATGCCGAGGGATGCGATCCCGGCCGCCCGCGTGCTCGGCGCCAACTGGTTCCAGGTCTTTTGGAAGGTCGTCCTGCCGCTCACGCGCGAGGGCCTCGTCATCGGCGGCACGCTTGTCTTCACCGGCTCGCTCACCGCCTACATCACCCCCGCCATCCTCGGCGGTTCCAAGGTGCTGATGCTCGAAACACTGATGTATCAGCAGGTGTCGGTCGCCAATGATTTCGTCTCGGCAAGCGTCATCGCCTTCATTCTGATCGTCATGAGCTTTGCCGCCAACATCCTGCTGAAACGCCTTGCGACGGCGAGGAGACGCAGATGAGCATCCGTCTCTTTTCGCCTGTCGTCCTCTTCCTGCTGCTTGTTTTCCTGATCGGCCCGTTTCTGATCATCATCGCCGCCTCGCTCTCGGCTGGTGACACGCTGGCTTTCCCGCCGCAGGGCCTCTCACTACGCTGGGTGATGAAGGTCTTCACTATTGAAAGCTTTCGCGACAGCTTCGCCATGTCGATGTTCCTTGCCGTTTTCGGAACACTGGCAGCCCTCATCCTCGGCATCCCCGCCGCCTATGCCCTGTCGCGTTACCCGCTGCCCGCAGCAGAGACCGTCCGCACCATCGTCTCGCTGCCGATCATCGTCCCCGGCATCATCGTCGGCCTGGCATTGCTGCGTTATCTCGTCGTGCCCTTCGGCTTCAACATCACGCTTGCGCTCTTCTTTGCCCATGCGGCCCTCGTACTGCCCTATGCCGTGCGCGTCGTGTCGGCGAGCCTCGATAATCTGCGCTCGGATATCGAGGAGGCGGCCGTCCTGCTCGGCTCCTCCAGGCTCGGTGCCTTTTTCCGCGTGGTCATGCCGAATATCCGCGGCGGCATCCTGGCCGCCTTCATCCTCGGCTTCGTCACCAGTTTCAATCAGGTGCCGGTCTCGCTCTTCCTTTCCGGCCCGGGTGTCCGAACCCTGCCGATCGATATGCTGGGCTATATGGAAACCACCTACGATCCTTCCATCGCGGCGCTCTCCGCCCTTCTCGCTTTCCTCTCGATCGGCATCGTCTTCCTCGCCGAACGCTTCCTGGGATTCTCGCGTTATGTTTGATGCCTATCTCCAACTCGACAAGCTGACGCTTCGCTATGGTGACACGGTCGCCGTGAGGGATCTCGACCTTGCGATCGCCAAGGGCGAGCTCGTCGCCCTTCTCGGCCCCTCCGGCTGTGGCAAAACGACAACTATGCGCGCCATTGCCGGCCTGCTGAAGCCCGCATCCGGTCGCATCGGCCTCGACGGCGCCGATATAACCGGCGTCTCCGCCAACAAGCGCGCCGTCGGCCTCGTCTTCCAGTCATACGCGCTGTTCCCGCATCTGACGGTCTACGAGAACGTCGCCTTCGGCCTGCGCCTCAAAGGCGTTTCGGGCGCGGATCTCGATGCCCGCGTCGGCGCCGGCCTGAAATCCGTCGGCCTCACCACTTTCGCCGGCCGCAAGCCCGCCGAACTCTCCGGCGGCCAGCAGCAGCGTGTCGCACTGGCGCGATCCATGGTGATGGAGCCGAAGGTCCTGCTGCTCGACGAGCCGCTCTCCAATCTCGACGCCCGGCTTCGCCTCGAAATGCGCGCTGAATTGCAGCGCGTGCAGAAGGAGACCGGCGTCACCATGATCTTCGTCACTCACGACCAGGTCGAGGCCTTGGCGCTCGCCGACCGCATCGTCGTCATGCTGAACGGCAGCATCGAACAGATCGGCACGCCGGAGGAGATCTATAACAATCCCGCCTCCGCCTTCGTCGCCGATTTCGTCGGCTTCGAAAATGTCTTCGCTCTGAAAGACGGAAAGCTTGTGACGCCGCACGGCCCCGCAGCACTCTCCGATCCGCCGCCCCAAGCTGCGGCCGGCCTGGCTTGGCGCCCGCGTACGGTGACCCTCGGCTCCGGTCCGTTCCAAGGCAAAGTGCACGGCACGTCTTTCGCCGGCAACACACGCGAATACCTCCTCCATACGCCGCTTGGGCCTATCAAGGCTGAAATCGACGCGAGCCTGCCGCCGCACGAGATCGGCAGTGCGCTCGCCTTCGATCTGCCGGTCGCCGGCGCGGCCAACCTCAAGCGCTTCGGGTGACATCATGGGTGTGTGGATCGATACCGACATGGGCTTCGACGACATCGCCGCCATTCTGGTGGTGGCGCAGTCGAAATATCAGATCGACGGCGTCTCGCTGGTCTTCGGCAACACGCCGCTGCCGCAGGTGAGGATAAATGCAGCCGGCGCCGCCGGCGCCTTCGACTGGACGTTCCCCGTCCATACCGGGCGTGCTGCACCCGTTCTCGGCAAACTCGAAACCGCCCAGGCGATCCTCGGCGAAACCGGCATTCCGACATCCGGCAAGAGCCTACCGAAAGCCGCCGCCCTGGCCGAGAGCGACGCCTTCTCCGCGCTCTGCCGCTGGCTCGAGGGCAACGGACCACACCGCATCCTGGCTCTCGGTCCCCTGACCAATATCGCCGCCGTGGCGCTCGCACGCCCCGATCTTGCCGCATGTATCACCGAACTCGTCTGGATGGGCGGCGGCGTCACATCCGGCAACCATACGGCCTCCTCCGAGTTCAACGCGCTCGCCGATCCCGAGGCGCTGGCGATCGTTATCGCCCATGGCCTGCCGCTGCGCATGGTCGATCTCGACCTCTGCCGCAAAGTGCTGGCAAGGCCCGAGGATGTCGAGCCGGTACTCAGTGCCGGCGGCGCAAATGCCGAACTGATCGGCGACATGTTCGCCGGCTATATAAGCATCGGCACCAGCCGCGGCCGTCCCGGCATGGCGATTTACGATCCCTCCGCCGCCGTGGCCTTCGTCGCCCCCGATATCGTCAGCTTCCGCCCCGCGCGCATCGACGTCGAACTGCAGGGCGCCCTCACCCGTGGCCGCACCGTCGTCGAGACCCGCGCCACGCATGCGACCTTCAACGCCCAATTCGCCGCCGATATCGACGTTGAGAAGGCGCGTACCATCATTCTCGCCGCCCTGATCAATGAGGCCCGCAGATGAACGCCATTGCTCGTCAGGAACCTTTCGATCTCAACGATCCAGCCTTGCGCGCCCGCGCCGTTGCCGCCGCCCGCGGCGACGCCCCGTTCGATATGCTCATCACCGGCGGCCGCCTGCTCGATACGGTGACGGGCCTGATCCGGGAGGCTGATGTCGGCCTCGTCGGCGCGCTCATCGCCAGCGTCCATGCCCGGGCGAGCCGAATCGACGCGGTCGAAATCATCGATGCGACTGACGGCATCCTGACGCCGGGCCTGATCGATACGCACATGCACGTCGAAAGCTCGATGGTGACACCCGCCGAATATGCAAGCGCCGTGCTGCCGCGCGGTGTCACCTCGGTCGTGTGGGATCCGCATGAATTCGGCAACGTCCACGGCCTCGACGGCGTGCGCTGGGCGATCGAGGCGGCACGTGCTCTGCCGCTGCGCATGATCCTGCTCGCCCCCTCCTGCGTGCCGTCTGCGCCGGGCCTGGAACTCGCCGGCGCCGATTTCGATGCCGCCGTCGTCACCGAGATGCTGCGTTCTCCTGCTGTCGGCGGCGTTGCAGAAGTCATGAACATGCGCGGCGTCATCAACGGCGATCCGCGCATGAGCGCCATCGTCAACTCAGGCCTTGCTTCCGGCAAGCTCGTCTGTGGCCATGCCCGCGGCCTCACCGGCGCGGACCTCAACGCCTTCATGGCAGCGGGCGTCACGTCGGACCACGAACTCACCTCCGGCACCGATCTTAGCGCCAAACTTTCCGCCGGTCTGACGATCGAACTCCGTGGCTCTCACGATCATCTCTTGCAGGAATTCGTCGAGGTGCTGAACGGCCTCGGCCATCTGCCGCCAACCATTACGCTCTGCACCGACGACGTCTTTCCCGATGAACTCTACCAAAGCGGCGGCCTCGATGATGTCGCCCGCCGCCTGGTGCGCTATGGCATGAAACCGGAATGGGCACTGCGCGCCGCGACCTTCAACGCCGCTGAGCGGCTGAAGCGTTCCGATCTCGGCCTTGTCGCCTCCGGCCGCCGCGCCGACCTCGTTCTCTTCGAGGATCTCACGGAATTCCGAGCACGCCTCGTCATATCAGATGGCCGCGTCGTCGCCCGCAACGGCAGCATGGAGGCGACCGTTCAGCCGCTCGATACGGCGCCGCTGATCAAGTCCGTGAAGCTGCCGCTGCTGACCGACGACGATTTCCGCATCCCCGCGAAAGGCGAGCGCGTCCGCGTCGCCACCATCGACCGCCCACGCTTCACTCAATGGGGAGAGGCGGAAACGTATATCCGGGACGGCTTCGTCGTGCCACCTGTCGGCAGCGCCATGATCGCCGTCGCCCATCGCCACGGAAGGGCCGGTGGCACCCCGCGCAACGGTTTCCTCAGCGGCTGGGGCGAATGGCGCGGCGCCTTCTGCACCACCGTCTCGCATGATAGCCACAACCTCACCGTCTTCGGCGGCAATGCAGCCGACATGGCGCTCGCCGCCAACGCTGTCATAACAGCCGGGGGCGGCATGGCGGTCGCCAAGGACGGCCAAATCGAAGCGATCCTGCCGCTGCCGCTCTCCGGCCTCGTCACCGACGCCTCACTGAAGGACACCGCCTCAGCCTTTGCCGACATCCGTAAGGCCATGGGCAAGATCGTCGATTGGAAGCCACCTTACCGCGTCTTCAAGGCCTGCTTCGGCGCGACACTCGCCTGCAATGCCGGCCCGCATCAGACGGACCGGGGGGTTGCGGATGTGGTGACGGGGAAAGTGCTGGAAGGTCCGGTGCTGGAGATTTTCTAGGCAGGGACGCACGGATCAAAAGCGAGCGGGAGTGCTGTGCAATCCGCCTACGGGCGCCTGCCGCCGTGACCAACATAACTTATTGCCCATTCCGGAATGGACGTTTGGAATCAATGAGTCCTGACCAGGCCGAAAGGCAGCACATTATCAGATTCAAGCTGAGCTGCCGGCGCGGGCCGTCCAATGTAATATCCTTGGATCTGGTTGATTCCGTACTGCTGCATCAGCCGCTGATGTTCGATGGTCTCAACGCCTTCAATGAGTATCCTCACGCCGCGATTGCGCAGCAGGCTGATGATGTCAAGCAACATCCTCTTGCCTTTTTCCGTATTGCAATCATGGAGGAAGGATCGATCGATCTTGACGGTGTCGAATTCGATCAGGCGCAGCCACGAGAGCCCGGCGAAGCCTGTGCCGAAGTCGTCCAGCCAGACTTGAGCGCCCAACCTTCTCAGGTCGCTGATGCAACGAACCACGGTCTGGTCGATTTCCAGCTCAACGCCTTCGGTAATTTCGAAAGCAAGCCGAGCGCCCGTCACCCCGAATTCTGCGAGCGTCGCTGCGACATAGCTGGCGAAACCTGGCATCTTGAGCTCAATCGGCGAAACGTTGACGCTGGCAACTTGCACCAAGCCGGTCGCCAACAGGTCTCGGCAAACGGTGCGAATTGCCCACCGGCCGAGTTCAACGATCGAACCTGTCCTTTCCGCAACAGGAATAAACATAGCAGGTGACACCTGCGTCCCGTCCAACATCCTCAAACGCATCAAAGCTTCAACGCCGTCCGTCTTGCCTGTCTGAATGTTGCGGATCGGCTGATAGACGAGTGAGACAAGGCCGTGTTCAATCGCGATTTTCAAGGTCGCGGCTATATCCTCGCTGTCATCGCTCCCCTGCGGGTCTTCGGGATCGAAGACCACGAGGGTGTTGCGACCCGATGCCTTGGCGGCATAAAGCGCGCGATCAGCTTCATGGATGACCTTGTCGACCTGTTTGGTCTCATCCCGCGTATAGGACACGCCGATACTCACGGTGATGACCGTGGTCCCGTCTCGCCTATGCTCATGTGGCCAAGCCAACGCTCGGACGGCAGCACAAATCGCTTCTGCGAGTTCCGTCGCTCTTTCCGAATTCAGCGTTGGTGTGATGAGGATGAATTCCTCACCCCCGTATCGTCCGATGATGGAGTCCCAGGACGAGGCCACACTTTGGAGAAGCTGCGAGACAGCGACAAGGCATCGGTCGCCTTCTTGATGGCCATAGCAGTCGTTGTAATGTTTGAAATAATCGACATCGATGAGCAGCACGGCAAAGGGCGCCCTATGGTCCTGCCATCGTTGCCAATAATCACGCAGCCGTTGGTCGATCGCCCGGCGATTTTCCAGGCCGGTCAGCGAGTCGGTGTTGGAGAGGTGCAAAAGCGCCTTGCCCCTTTCCTCGGCGGCGGCCTGCTGCAAACTCGCTTCAAGAGCATTCAGGAAAACTTTATAGCGCTCTCTGTTGAGCTGAAGGTTCACGTAAGAGGTAAAAATGAAGCAGGATATGCAGAACGCACCCAGGATCAGCTTATGAAGAAGCAGCATCGGCGCGAATAAACAGAGGGCGCCGATGAAGATGAGCATGTTCGTTACGGAGGCCGCAAGAGCTAGCGGAAACCGGAAACTGAAGAACAAGTTGACGCTCATCATGAAGATCGAGCCAAAAACCATGTAATATGAGAAGGCGTCTCTGACCGTGGTCATCTGTGCCGTCAGAAGCCAGACTAAATAAGCCGCTAGCACGGACGTCGCCGCCGCCATATCGACCGTATCGGCCTTTGCTTTGCGGTAGAGCAAGAGCTCCAGCATGCATATCGCACCGACGCCAACCGCCAATCGGCCGGCGATCGTGTACCGGACGACATCGCCAATAAAAAGGTAGTCAGTGAAAGAGTATGCAAGGTAAGCAGCCACCGCTATCCAGAGGCCGTTGCGCGTAGCGGTCTTTCGGCCGCTCTCGCTCTTCTGCTTGTACAGGCGACGCAACTGTTCTGACGATAGCGTCGGCCCTATGGTGGCGACTGCGGTCTCGGCTAACACGTGCATCATGCCCCTGCCACCCAAAATAATGCAGCATTGCCCTACGCAGACTGCCAGCTAACGCTGGATAGCCCCCCGCAGACTCCACATCAACCGATAACGCTGCACCGAGCTTCCGGCGGGCAGAGTATCTGTCGGGTTCACTAATATTTTCTAAAATTAAGACGTGCACTTCGACTGCGCCCCAACCTTGACGCTTGACCTTCATGAGAATGATGAAGATTTTACTCAATGTTTAAATCATTATCCCCAATGAGGTTTCCGTGGCTCAGCCCCTCTTTTCTCTTGATGGCCAAAGCTTGATTACACCGCAGTCAGTCAGCAAAAAGTTCCCCTCACCTCACCACCATAATGAAACGGACCTCCTGCGGACGGCAGAGGCCGAGTTTGCGATTCTCATCAACATTGCAATGCAGCGGTTCAGCGCCGGGAAAGACCTGCCTGGTGCAGTCAGGTGGTTGATCGGCCAGCTTCATGACGTCCGCCAAAAATTCGGTACTGCTGTATGGCAAAAGCTCATTCCATTCATTCAGGCCCATCCCTCGGCAAAGATTCTGCAGCAGTGCCCGTTCACTCGTTGGTCCTTTGAAAAACCTCGCGGCTATTCCGGTGACGCCAGTCTTATAGACTTTATTTATGGGCATCCGGCGGTCGCCGAAGAAGTTGCCAGATCCACGCTTCTCGGCCTGGATATCTTTGAATACACGATCAATGCGCCCGGCCCGGTAGCGGTCAGGGAACGTCGCGACATTCTGACCCGCTACGTTGATGACACCGCTGCGCGAAGGGGATCGGACACCGAGGTTCTGGCAATCGCCGCGGGTCACCTTCGCGAAGCGGAGGCATCAAAGGCGCTTGCAGAAGGCCGCCTTAAGCGCTGGGTTGCTCTTGATCAGGATCCGCAAAGTATTGGTTCGATCGCGAGCCAATTCCATGGGACTTCTGTCGAGCCTATCGACGGATCGGTGCGCGGTTTGCTCGCGCGCAAACATCAGCTTGGCACCTTCGATCTGATCTACGCAGCAGGGCTGTACGATTACCTTGCCGATAAAGTAGCAATCCGGCTCACGCAGATTTGCATGGAAATGCTGAAACCGGGCGGCGTCTTTCTATTTGCCAACTTCTCCGATGAGATGGCGGATGACGGATACATGGAATCCTACATGAACTGGGAGCTCCTCCAGCGTTCCGAGGCCGACATGTGGCGTATTGCCAATAGTAGTGCGGCGGAAAACACGGTTGAGAAGACAGTCTGGTTCGGTGCCAACCGTAACATCATTTACAGCACCATCAGGAAGCTGTCGTAAGTCGGGACGGCCGCCCGGCCGCGCTGCTGCAGACCGGCCGGGACATCCGCATCAAGGGAGAGTTAGCAAGCGTCAAAGACAGACGGAGCAATCGGATTGCGATGACGCAGCAGGGCCACTCCGCGACATGCTGATGACGAGGCCGCGACGAGCACACAGAACTGGAGCATACGGCGCCAAAATCCACTAATTTCGGCATTCCTGTTCCTGGCGGTCGTCGCAGTGAGTGGCTTCGTGCTGTTGGCATCCCGCTGGCTTCGCCGCTCGGATGAATCCACTACACGCTTTTCCTGCTACCCGTTTGGCAGCGCAGGGTCGATTTGCGCCTGCGCGCTCGAACTGATGCTCATCGGCCTTGATCGCCGCGGAGGTGAAAAAACAGGCTGCGCCCGCTCAGGAAGCCTTTCTGCGGTAAATGCGCCAATCGGCCGTCTCCCGCACCAGCGCATAGTGGCGGGCGATATAGTGGGCATAAAGATCGCGCAGCCCGTTGCCCGTCCAGATCTCGATCGGCCATTTCGGATCGAGGATAAGATCGACGTCGGCGAACATCTCTTCCGCGGCCGGATGATCATACGGCCCAAGAGTTCGCCCCCAATGATACCAGACGCTGTCGCCCGCGGGCGGCGTCAGCCCCAGGCCGGCGGAGAAGGGATTGACGAAATCGAGAACCACGACGCGCTCGTCACCAGACATGAGTTGCGACAGGATGGCCGAGGCGTCCACCAGTGTCCTGTTGTATTCCTCGAAATATTCGTATTGGCCGGAGCTCCACATCTCAACGAGCCTGATCTCGGAAAACGCCGGCAGCGGGATCGCTTTGCCTCGGCCGCCGGCAGCGTAATAGGCGTGAATTGCGAATGATGCAGCGTTGCCGACGGCGGCGGGCAATAACAGGAATCCCACGAGTAGCGGCAGCGCGAACCGCGCTTTCCCGAATCGGGAGAGCAGCTTGGCGCGAAAGAGGCTTTCCGTGATGATGGCGGCGCTTGCACCCAGAGTCAGAATACCGACGGTCTGGAAGTTCTGCCCAATCAAGAGGAGTCCGGTCGTGCCGCAGAAGGCAACGAAGAGCAGATGCCGATAGCTCGGCGTCAGGCTGAGCACGATGAGCACGACTGTCAGATAGACAAGAAGGTCGGCGAGATTGTTCCGTACCAAATGACCGAGGGCGGTCAACGTCAGAACGCCGCCACTGTTCTTTGCTGAAAGACCAAGGTCAGCAAGGTAGTTGAACCCGCCGCGCCAGACGACTTCAATCCCGATGACGCTGAAGGCGATCATCCCCAGCGCCAACCTCACCCAACCGATCTGGCGACGATCGAAAAGCATGAACAATAGGAAGCCAAGCCCTACGATCCCATAGGTGATTTTGGTGTAGAGCATCAGCAACACAAGGAAACTGGCGCATGCCGCATCGACTGCTTTGCTACTCCCGGCGGCCGGCAATCGAGGCAGATACATCACCAGCAAAAAGCCGAGCGACGCCCATCCAATCCGGTTGTAGAACATGGCAAAAGTTAGCTCCCCTATCCGCTCGCCCGGATTCGCGGGAGCCGCAACTATCAGGAGCAGGAAGAGCGTAAGCGGAAGTCCGAACGCCTTATGCATCCGGCCGCTCACGATTTCCGCGGCAATGGCAGTAAGCAGGAGGACCACTATCGCCATTCCAGACGGCATCGCGCCGCCCAGATTGACCGACAAGCCATAGCCGGCAGCGGGAATATAAAATGTCAGCGGCCCAAGCGACGAATGGAAATCCACATTCGGCACCTGGCCACGCACGATGCGATGAGCACCATCCAGGAAAACGAAGAGGTCGTTGACGTACTTGGTCGTCGCCGTTCGGCCAGGCAAAGCGAGAAGGGCGGCGAGAACGAAACCCATGCCGACGATGACAACCCACGACCGGCTCAACCGTGACGCCAGGGGCGATGCGGCGTCTGCCGTTTCCACCGACCTTTCCGTCTCAGTCACTGCACCTCGCTTTGCGTCTTCGCCTGGCGCCACTGGTAGATCGTCCACTCGGATGTTTTCTGAACGACCTCGAACCGAGCCGAAAGAAACGGGCCGTACAGCGCCTGCAGCGGCAGGCTGTTGATTCCTGTTTTTGGCACCATGACGAACTTTACATCCGCAAAGAGCACTTCCGGTGGGATGTAGGCTTTCTCGTTGATATTGCGGTTCCAGTGAAACCATGCGGAGTCACCGGTAGGCGGACGAATGCCGAGCCCCGCTGAAAAAGGATTGGCGAAATCAAGCACGAAAACGCGCTCCGGCGGTACCGGCAATGCCTGCAGCAGACTTCCCCCGGTGATGATGTCGTCGAGATAACGCCTTATGAAGTCAGGCTCGCCGCCGGGCGGATCGATCTCCCGAACATCGTCGAAACGCGGCAGCCCGAGAGATTTCCCTGCTTTCTCAGCCGCAAGCGATGTGTGCAGAATGAGAGCTGCGGCGTGGTGTACGATCGGCGGCAACAGGAACAAGGTCGCAAGCAGCGGCAGAGCCGTGGCAGGAAGAGCCAAACCTCCCGCCCGTCTCCCTTCATCACCTTGCTGAAGCCACGCGGCTTTCTGCGCCAGAACGACTGCGCCGCAGTAGAGCGTGATGATGCCCCAGCTGTGGGCGTTCTGGTTGATGATCGCCAAGCCGGCGCCCACGCAGAACCCGGAGAAGAGAAAATCTCGGAAGCTGCGGGTTTGCCAGATGGCGATCAAAGCGAAGGTCGCAAATACGACGAGGTCGGAAAGGTTCTCACGTAGGTTCTTCAGGATGCTGCCGAGATCATGGCCGCCGCTGACACGCGCCGCCGCCCGCAGATCCTCAATGTGCTGAGCGGTTCCGCCCCAGAAGAACTCGATGGCGATCATGGCCAGCCCCGTCAGCAGCAGGGCGGTCACGACCCAGCGACGCTGCTGCCGATCCAATAGGATGATCACGAGCAAGGCGGTTCCAGCAAGCCCGTAGGTCGCCTTGGTGTAGAATGAGACGAGCAGAAGAAAGACGGCGGCAAGAGCATCGGCGGCATCGCTTCGCCCGCGCGCGGGCTGCGGCGTCCGATACATCACCAGCAGCAGGCCAAGCGCGACCCAACCGAAGCGGTTGTAAAACATCGCGAAGGAAGGATACCAGATGGAACTGCCGAGATTAATCGGCGCCGCGAGGATGAGAATGAGGAATATGCCGAGCGCGGCCGCCAATGACGGGCTGAGGCGGGACACGAGAATGCGGATCATCGCCGGGATGAAGGCGACGACAACAATAGCCATTCCGACCGGTATGGCAGCGCCGAAATTCCCCGTCAGTTGATATCCAGCCGCCGGAAGATAAAAGACGAGTGGCCCGAGCGCCGTGTGGAAATCGCGATTCGGCACCTGACCGAACGTGATGCGGTGCGCACCGTCGATAAAGACCAGCACGTCATTGATAAAGGCGGCGTTGATGGTCCTCCCGGGCAGGGCAAGCATGGCTGCGCAGGCCAATGCTGTTAGAATGATTGCGCCTTCGGCCGACAGCAACCGCCGTATCCTCGCCGCCGGTCGCTTGCTGGCACCTGCGCTCGTTCCGATGGCCGCGTAAGCGGCGTGATTGCCTGGTTCCGTCACAGCCGCAACCTCTTGAAGATCGGTTCCGGGATTAACCGGATCGCCGTCATGAGCGGCCGCCATATGCGTCTGACATAGACGACGTCCCCGCCTCTGCCTCCCTCCGCGACAGTAAAGATCTTCTGCGCGACCTCCCGAGGTTCGGCTGTGAGAAGCGGCGGCAGCTTCATGCCATGCGTCATGCGTGTCCGAACCAAACCCGGCTTCACAGTGAGCACGCGCACGCCGGACCCGGACAGCCGGTTTCTCAGGCCGGACAAGTAGGCGGTCAACCCGGCTTTTGCGGCGCCATAGACATAGTTGGACGCGCGTCCGCGATCTCCGGCGACGGAGCTTATGCCGACGATGGTACCTGATCCCCTTGCCGCAAAACGTTCTGCCAGAAGGCCAAGAAGCAAAGCTGGTCCTTCGAAGTTCGTCCGCATGATCATGGCGGCGTGCTCGAGCTGCCGTTCAGCGCGAGACTGCTCGCCCAGTTCGCCGACAACGCAGACCACCGTGTCGGGCAGAGGCGAAACGACGCCCACAAAATCTTCGAAGTGGCTCGTGGCGAGGATATCGAGTTCGTGCACCAGGACATTAGCGCCGATCCGCGCGCTGATGTCGTCGGCTTCGCGCTGTACGGCGGAAAGCTTTCGTCCGGTGAGAATCACATTCCATCCGGCCTCCGCATAGATCAGCGCCGTCGCGCGACCGATATCCGACGTCCCGCCTATCAGGAGCAATGTCTTGCAGATCCCCGTCATATGCCGAGCCTCTTTGCCAAGCGGGAATTAAAGTGACGATCGGCGCCCGTTATTTTGCGTAGCTCTTTGAACGCAGCCAGCCGAGGGTAACCGGCCTCGAATGTGTGACGTGACTGTCGTGCATCCTTGGCGAGATAGAGCCGCCCCCCTGCCTTGACAACCAGCTCGTCGATTTCGTCGAGCAGCCGGAACACTTCCTGCGTGACGGGAAGGTCGAGTGCGAGCGTGTAGCCCGGGGCAGGAAAGGACAGCAGCCCGCTCCCGCGCCCCAGCTTCTTCAGAACGGCAAGAAAGGAGCCTTTTCCCGAGCGCGCAAAGCGCTCGAGAATGCCACTCAGGACTGCCAGCGCATCCTCGGCAGGAACCACGCACTGATGCTGCAGAAAGCCCCTCCTGCCATAAAGCCGGTTCCATTCAAAGATACCGTCCAATGGAAAGAAGTATTTATCCCAGTGAACCAGCGACGTCTTGGCCGCCTTTCGCGCTCCCGCCCTGAAATAAAGCTCGTTGAAGGCTGCTACGCTTGTTTTGTTGAGCACCCATTGCGGCAGATCGAATGGCAGTGAAAACCTCCCCGCGTTTTCCGCTGCAAAACGATCGGCCTTCGGCATGCCGCCGACCTCGTCCAGCGACGCGTGTTCGCCGGCGAAAATCAGCGAGCGTCCAAGGGAAGCGCCTTGCAAAAGGCAATCGATCCAGGCAACCGAATAAGTGGCATCCTCGGTCTGCTGCAGCGCCTTCAACGCCTCGCCAAGGTTTTTCGTGACGATCGTCTTTTGCGCGATCCAGCCGGATTCGATCGGTCTCAAGCGGAAGGTCGCTTCCGCGATAATCCCGGTCATGCCCATGCCACCGACCGTCGCGAAGAAAAGCTCAGGGTTGCGCGTGCGGCTACAGGTGAGGATCTCTCCGCCGGCGACCACCAGCTTGAGCTCGCTGACATGGTCACCGAACCCGCCGTCGCGATGATGGTTCTTGCCGTGCACGTCAGAGGCGATCATCCCGCCGACTGTGACAAATTTGGTGCCCGGTACCACAGGCGGAAAATAGCCTCTCGGGACAAACGAGCGCAGAATGTCCGAGAGCATTACGCCCCCTTCCACGGTCAGCGTCGCATTGGTGGGATCGAAGCTCCGAATCCGGCTCAGCCCACGGCACATTAAGGTGGAGTGTTCGCCGATCGCCGCGTCACCATACGAGCGCCCATTTCCGCGCCCGATCAGTCCCACGCGAGCCGCCACGGTGCCTGCAAGCGCTTCCGGCAGCCGGCAGTCGATCGCCTCGCTCTCATGGTGCGGATAGCGTCCCCAGCCCTCCATGAGTTTGTCACGCCTCCTCTGGTTTGAAGACGAATTTCCGGTCCAATGCGTATTTGGAGATGTAGCCGATCGCCAAGCCGAGCGCTCCGCCGGTGTATTTTGCGAGGTCCGTCTTCCAGACCGTCCAAAAAGCAATTTCAAACCCCCAGAATATGAGCGTCGTCAGAACACTGAACAGGCCGTAAAGCGCCACCTTGAGCATCTCGTCGCCGTATGACGTGTAGCCGTCGAAGAAGATCCATCTTTTGTCGAGGACGTATTTCAAGCCGAAGCCGGCAGCAGTCCCTGCGAGCATAGATGGCATGAGGCTCGGCGACGGGGCCAGCTGCATGACACTAGCCTGGACCGCGAAATTGGCGGCCGTGGAGAGCATGGCAAAGGCGAGGTAGCGGGTTGCGAGGCTGGCAGAAGTGCTTCGCTCTGAACACTGACGACCCATGCGACCACCTCACATCGCGGCGATGACAAGTGCGCCGGCAACGCCGAGCGTGGCAAGGCTGACCTTGTCCTTCATCGCGAAGACGACTGGATCGTCATGCATCTGCCCCCGATGGGCGAGCATGAGGATGCGGGCAATCCAGCAGGCAAGGATCGGCCCGGCCAACCACAGCATAGCTGGCCTAGTGTAGATGTCTTGGGCACTGTCGCTTGCGGCATAGAGGGCAAATAACGTCAGCGCGTTCATTCCTGCTCCAGCTGCCAGGGCACCCACCATACCGATATCCGCCTTCCTGTAATCGCGGTTTCTGGAGTCCGGCAGGTGCGCGGCGCGTCGCGAAATGAGCTCGGTGTATCGCTTCACCAAAGCGAGCGAGAGAAACCAGCTCATCATGAAGGCAAGCAGCCAGGGAGATGGCCACACCGAGACGGCGGCAGCGCCGCCGATCACCCGTGTGGTGTAAAGGGAGGCGAGAGCCACCACGTCCAGGATCATCTTCCGCTTGAGGAAGAAAGAATAGGCGGTGGTCAAGGCGAAATATCCCGCCAGCACGAGCACAAAGACCGATGAAACCATGGCGGCGACCGTTAGCGCCAGCAAAAGCAGGATCGGGATTGCCAGAACGGCGCGCGACAGCGGTATCTCGCCACAGGCAAGGGGTCTGCGGCATTTGGTTTTATGGCGGCGGTCGTCCTGCAGATCGACCAAGTCGTTCAGGAGATAAACGCCCGAGGCACAGAGCGAAAAAGCCACCAAAGCCAAGCAGGCATTCGCAAGGCTATGGAGCTCAAAGAGTTGATTTGTCAGCAGCGGGACAAATACCAACGCGTTCTTGACGTATTGATGCACTCGCAACGAACGCGCCCAAGTCCGCCATGTCGGTTTGTCGTGGCTCAGATGCTCGACGTTCTCGCATTGGTACGAAAGCGCTCGCGCAACTGCCGCCGATGTCCTTATGGCATAAGACTTTGCGGCGTGGCGCCAGACTGCCAAGTCGGCCGAGTCGTTGCCGATATAGTCGAAGCCACCCTCTCCGAAGGCGGCGACGAGTTTTGCCGCCTTTAGCTCGGCGACACAATTCATCGTCTCGCTTGTTGCAAACCAGCCGGTGAAGAGGCCGAGGTGGTCTGCAACCGCGCAAACCAGGCGCTCGTGGGTTGCAGAAGCGAGATAAACCGAACGCCCCTCCTCCCGTGCGGTCTTGATGACCTTCAGCACTTCCGCGTCATAGGGAAGGATGGATGGATCGAAATCCGCCGGCTGAGACAGGCGGTGCTTCAGACATGCCTTTCCCGCGGAAAGCGACCTGATGAAATCGACGATCGAATGGGGCCGACGGCTAAGCTCCGAGAAGGCCGCCTCTATTAGCAAGTCGGATCGGACCAGGGTGCCGTCAAGATCAACCACTAATGGGCGGGGCGACAGCGATCTTTGCAGGTCCGGTGGACTGTGCACCGACAATGCCGCAGGCTCAGGTTGAGGCCACTGGTCCTCCTCGGCTCTCGGCAGAAAATCTCTTCGTAGCTGGAATTCGTGATGCAGCTCGTTCAAAGGATTTCCCTTATGCTTCGAAACCGTGAAAGCTCGCCGAACCACGGCTAAGCAGTTTAGTTCCATCACCAAAATGGGTGAGGTGCCGCCGGGGAGAACCTTATCGGAGGTTGAGTTTTTTCTCGTAAAACCGAGAGTATCTCCGCAGATCCAGAGGTTCGGGCCCCGGAGTTGGTGCCGAGGAACTTGCACAGACGTTACAGCGTTTCTGAATATCATTTTCAGCTCGGCTGTTCGCAACATCCCAGCCTCTTCCCAGGGCCGCATGACAACACAACAGATAATCGCCTTTTCTGTCATCGGGCTCATGATGGCGGTCTTTATATGGGATCGCTTCCGCTATGATGTTGTCGCGTGTTGTGCGCTTGTATTGGCAGTCGCGACGGGCATTGTGCCGCCGGAAAAAGCGTTTTCCGGATTTTCGGATGACATCGTCATTATCGTTGGCAGCGCACTGGTCGTCAGCGCAGGCGTAGCGCGGTCAGGCATTGTGGATTCGGCAATCAAGAGATTTTTCCCGAACCTGGACACGTTCTACACGCAGCTTGCGCTATTGATGATTGCGGTGGCGATGCTTTCTGCTTTCATTAAAAATATCGGCGCGCTTGCGATCATGATGCCGGTCGCCTTCAAGTTCGCGAAAAAATCCGGCGCCTCTCCTTCAAAATACCTGATGCCGATGTCGTTTGCCGCTTTACTTGGCGGATTGATGACGCAGATTGGCACCTCGCCCAACATCGTCGTTTCACGATTGCGGGAGGAGATGACGGGGACCTCCTTCACCATGTTTGACTTCACGCCGACAGGTGGTGTTCTCACGATTGTTGGCATCACCTTCCTCTTGTTCTTCCACTGGCTGGTGCCAAGCCGCACCAAGCAGAACAGCTCGATTGAAGATGCAATCGAAATCAAGAATTACACCAGCGAAGTCGCGATCACAGACCAGTCAACTCTGGTTGAGCAGGCGCTGAGCGATCTCCTGAAGCTCGGTGATGGTGAGGTCATAGCCACGGCTGTGCTACGGGGTGGTACCCGAATGGCTGCATTCCCTGATCTCACGCTTCGCACTGAGGATATTATCATGCTGGAAGGTCCATCGGCAGCGATGGACCGCATTGTATCCCAGGGGAAATTGAAGCTTTCCGGCAAGCCTCTGGCGGAAGGCGGCCATCCGGAAGCAGACATCATTTCGCTTGAGGCAATCGTTAGTCAGGAATCATCCCTCGCTGGCCTTTCGGCCAAAGAATTGGCGCTTTCCTACACGCGCGACGTCAACCTTTTGGCGATTAGCCGGCGCGGTGAACGCCTCAAGGAACGTCTTGGAAACTTGACCATCAGCACCGGTGATGTGCTCCTTCTGCAAGGCAACCGGAAAAGCCTGACTGCCCTTCTGCAGGATTTCGGCCTGCTGCCACTCGCACAGCGCGAGGTGCTGCTTGGCACCCGCCGCCGTGCCTTCATTCCGCTTCTTATCCTGGCGCTCGCGATGGCAACGACCGCGGCCGGCCTCGCGCCGGTTCCGGTGGCCTTCTTCGCAGCCGCCCTGGGCATGGTCGTTTTCCGAGCTGTTCCACTCGCGGATGTCTATAGATCGGTTGATGGTCCGATCCTCGTAATGCTCGCAGCCCTTATTCCCGTCTCGGATTCGTTGCGCACCTCCGGCGGCAGCGATCTGATTGCCGGCTGGCTGAGTGGGGCGGCGATGAATCTGCCGGCATGGGGTGCGCTCGGCCTGATCTTGGTGACCGCCATGGCCGTTACTCCCTTCCTCAACAACGCTGCAACGGTTCTTGTCATGGCACCGATCGCCGCAGGCTTCGCAACGGGTCTAGGCTTCAAACCGGAAGCCTTCCTGATGGCGGTGGCCATTGGCGCGGGTTGCGACTTCCTCACGCCCGTCGGCCATCAGTGCAACACGCTCGTCTTCGGTCCTGGCGGTTACAAGTTTTCCGATTATCCGCGGCTCGGCTTGCCGCTGTCGGCGTTGATTATTCTCGTCAGCGTGCCGGCGCTGCTATTTGTCTGGCCCGTCAACTAGTGTGGAACGACGCCTCACTTCCAAAAAGTCGTGCGTGACTGCCGCAGCGCCGCAAGACAGCGAAAACGGAGCAATGGACATCGCTTAAACCTTCAACTCCCCCTCCACCAGCGCCACCCAGTAAGCCGCCCCGTATCCAAGCGCCTCATCGTTGAAATCATAAGCCGTGTTGTGGTGCAGCGCACCGTCAACCGCCGGTCCATTGCCCAGCCAGACATAACAGCCCGGCGCATTCTCAGCGAAGAAGGCAAAGTCATCTCCGGCCGTCGATGGCGGAAAACTCCTCCGCACTTTTTCACCAAAGACGATGCCGGCGGCGGCAAGCGCCCGTGATGTCGCATCCGCATCATTGACGACAGGCGGTATCCGCCGCTCAAAACGATAGTCGGCCGATACGCCGTACATCGCAGCCGTCCCACTCGCCAACCGGGCGATCTCGGTCTCCAGCTGGTCGCGCACCTCAGGCGAATAGGCCCGTGCCGTTCCGCCGATCTCCACAATATCGGGAATGACGTTCAACGCCTTGGCATCGCCGGCCTGCAGAAAGCAGGCGCTGACGACCGCGGGCTGCAGCGGGTCGACCACGCGGCCGACGATCGTCTGCAGCGATGATAGGAAAGTACCGGCTGCCGTGATCGGATCGCGGCCGAGATGCGGCTTGGCGCCGTGCGTGCCGACGCCGCGAAAGGTGATGCGCCAGCTGTCGGAGGAGGCGAGCTGCGGTCCCTCGACCACGGCGATCTCGTCGACCGCAAGCCCCGGCATATTGTGCAGGCCATAGACGGCATCGCAGGGAAAAAGCCGGAAGAGCCCCTCCTCGACCATACACTTCGCCCCGCCGCGGCCTTCTTCGGCCGGCTGGAAGAGAAAATGCACGGTACCGGAAAAATTCCGCGTCGCCGCCAGATACCGCGCGGCGCCGAGCAGCATTGCCGTATGGCCGTCATGGCCGCAAGCATGCATCTTTCCGGGCACTGTCGATCTATAGGGCCGCTCCGCCATTTCAGGCATGGCGAGCGCATCCATATCGGCTCTCAGCCCGATCCTGCGCGTGCCATTGCCGACCTGCAGCGTGCCGACGATGCCGGTGCCGGCGAGCCCGCGATGCACGGTGATGCCGGCCTCCTCGAGAAGCTTCGCGGCGATACCGGCGGTGCGCTCTTCCTCGAAACCGAGTTCCGGATGGGCGTGCAGATCGCGGCGCAAGGCGGTGAGGAACGGCAGATCGTCGTTGATCCGGGCAGGAATACTCATGGGCTGGATATCCCTCCATGTGAAACGGGCGCCCGAACGGCGCCCGCGTCAGATCATTCGTTTTTCATCAAACAGCTGGCGAGTTCAACCCTCAAGCTTCTTCGACGAATACCTCCTCGCGCTTCTTCCTGACGCTCGGCAGGAAGACGACGATGAGCACGGCGACCGCGATTGCCAGAAGCGTGGCGCTGATCGGCCGAGTGATGAAGGTACTGGGGTCGCCGCGCGACAGGATCATGGCGCGCCTGAGATTCTCCTCCAGCAGCGGGCCGAGCACGAAGCCGAGCAGCAGCGGCGCCGGTTCGCAGCGCAGCTTGGCCAGCACATAGCCGATGAGGCCGAAGAAGGCGACGGCATAGAGGTCGTAAACGTTGGAATTGACGCTGTAGACCCCGATCGAGCAGAAGGCCATGATGATGGGGAAGAGTACGTAATAAGGCACCGTCAACAGCTTCACCCAAAGCCCGATCAGCGGCAGGTTGAGGATGACGAGCATCAGATTGCCGATCCACATCGAGGCGATGATGCCCCAGAACAGCGCCGGCTGCTCGGTGGCGACGTTCGGGCCTGGCACGATGCCCTGGATGATCATGGCGCCGATCATCAGCGCCATCACCGGATTGGCCGGAATGCCGAGCGTCAGCAACGGAATGAATGAGGTCTGCGCTCCGGCATTATTGGCCGATTCCGGCCCTGCGACGCCGGCAACCGCGCCCTGGCCAAATTCCTTCGGCGTCTTCGACAAGCGCTTTTCCACCGTATAAGAGGCGAAGGAAGCGAGGATCGCCCCGCCACCCGGCAGGATGCCGAGCGCCGAGCCGATGGCGGTGCCGCGAATGATGGGCGCGATCATCTCCTTGAATTCCTGGCGCGAAGGCAAGAGGCCCGATACCTTGGCCATCAGCACCGTTCTTGTCGACTCTCCCTCGAGATTACGCAGGATTTCAGCGACGCCGAAGACGCCGACGGCGAGCGCGACGAAATTCAGCCCGTCCGCATATTCACGGATGCCGAGCGTAAAACGCGGCGTGCCGGTATAGATATCGGTGCCGACGAGGCCGAGCAGCAGCCCGAGCGCCACCATCGCCAGCGCCTTGACGACCGAGCCATGCGCCAGCGCGATCGAGGAAACGAGGCCGACGATCATCAGCGAGAAATATTCAGCCGATCCGAATTGCAGCGCGATGTCGGTCAGCGGCGGCGCGAAGACCGCAACGAGGAAGGTCGAGACCGTACCGGCGAAGAACGAGCCGAGCGCGGCAATCGCCAGCGCCGCCCCCGCCCTGCCCTTGCGCGCCATCTGATAGCCGTCGATCGCGGTGACGGCCGAGGAGGATTCGCCCGGCATGTTGATGAGGATCGCCGTTGTCGAGCCGCCATATTGCGCGCCGTAGTAGATGCCGGCGAGCATGATGAGTGAGGAGACCGGCTCGAGCTGGAAGGTGATCGGCAAAAGCATGGCGATCGTCGCCGTGGCGCCGATACCGGGCAGTACGCCGATCAGCGTGCCGAGCAGCACGCCAATCAGGCAGAAGAGGAGATTATCGAACGTTGCCGCCGTGGCAAAGCCGAGCGCGAGATTGCTGAAAAGATCCATCGCCGCCTCCTAGAACCGGACCCAGGGGCCGAAACGCTCGAACGGCAGTCCGAGCCCATAGCTGAAGACGGCGACCGAAAAGACCGTCAGCAGCAGCGACAGGATGACCGCGAACACCAGATTCATCTTGCGCGACGCAAAGCAGGCGATAAAGGCGGTGAAGAACAGCGCCGGCGCAAATCCGAGCCCGCGCACCGTCAATCCGAAGAAGACGGGAGCCGGCAGAATGAAGAGCATACCGCGCCAGGCGAAGGGATCGACCGGCTCCCCCTCCACACGCAGCGCCTGAATGAAGATGATCGCGCCGAGAAGTATCAGCGCGCAGGCAAGGATAAACGGAAAATAGCCGGGGCCCATGCGCAATGCCGTGCCGAGGTCGAGCCCGACCGACTGATAGGCAAAGAAAGCGCCGATCGCGACGAAAAGCGCACCGCAGATCGCATTGGTGCTATCGAGACTGATAGATTTCATGGTGTCTCCTGAAGTTGGAGATGGTTCTCGTGATGCCGTCACTGCCGCGATGGCCCCTCATCCGTCTGCGGGTACCTTCTCCCCGCTCGCGGGGAGAAGGGAACATGCCGTAGCCTCTCCGTCCCCCGCCACGTCTCGCATGGCACGTCCCCTCTCCCCGTTTAGGGGAGAGGGTTAGGGTGAGGGGCTATTCCTGGCACATCCCTCACTAGTCCGCATATTCCCCGGCAGCCTCGATCACCGGCTTCCAGCGGGCTATCTCGCTTTCGAGCTTGGCTTTCAAAGCAGCAGGCGTTGCATCTGCATCGGAAGACGGCGCCGTGCCGAGTTCGGCGAAGCGGGCGCTGACATTCGGATCCTTCAGCGCCAGCTGCAGCGACTTGGACAGGCGCTCGTTGATCGCGGCCGGCGTACCCTTCGGTGTGTAGATGCCGTGCCATATGCCCACTTCGAAGCCCGGCAGGCCGGCTTCGACAGCCGTCGGTACATCCTTCAACACCTCGAGACGCTTCGGCGAGGTCACCGCATAGGCCTTGATCGTGCCGCCCTTAATCTGTTTCGTCGTGTTGGTGGTCTGGTCGCACATGATATCGACCTGGCCGCCGAGCAGATCCGTCATCGCAGGGCCGGTTCCTTTATAGGGTACGGTCGTGAGTGGCGTCTGGATGGCGCTCATGAACATCATGCCGCAGAGATGCGAAGCCGCACCGATGCCGGCATTGGCGACCGTCACCTTGTCCTTGTTCGCCTTAACGTAGTCGATCAGTCCCTTGAGATCGCTCGGCTCGAAATCCTTGCGTGCGACGATCGTCATCGGCACCTCGGTGACGAGTCCGACATATTCGAAGGCGCCGAGCGTGTCGTAGGCGAGCTTGCGATAGAGCGTGGCGCTGGTCGCCATGCCGATATGGTGCAAAAGAATGGTATAGCCATCGGGATCAGCGTTCGCGACGCGGCCGGCGCCGAGCGTACCGCCGGCACCGCCGACATTTTCGACAACGATCTGCTGACCGAGATCCTTCGACATGGATTCCGCCACCAAGCGTGCGACGGTATCGGTCGGGCCGCCCGCCGCAAAGGGGACGACCATGGTGATGGTGCGCTCGGGATAGGTCTGCGCCGAAGCGACACCGCCAAGAAGAGAAACCGCGGCAGCCGCGGTCAGGCCGAGCACGGCCTTCAGGATTTTCATCGTTTCCTCCCTGATGAAACAGCAACCCCGCCGACACATCCTCCGTGCCGGGGATGACCTATTTGCCGCCGAGAGAAATCGCGCCGCAATCATTACCGTCGCTTCCGCAAGATGATTCTGCGGCGGTGCAATGCAGCATGGGTCGATTTGGAAACAAACGGCATAGGCGATGGGTGGATTTCCACCCAACGCGCAACGTTCCGGGGCTGGAGCACCATTGTCCCGGAGAATGCACGACGCAAACGAGGATCAGCTTTCGGTAGTCAGCATCCGCTTGTCGAGGCCGTATTTCTGCATCTTTTCGTAAAGGGTCTTGCGGGAGATGCCGAGGGATTCATAAACAGGCCTGAGGCTGCCGCCATGCGCCACGAGCGCGCTGGCGATAATCCCTCGCTCGAATTCGGCGACCCGCTCTGCAAGTCCGATTGCCTCCTCGGTATGCCGTCCGCCATTGTCGAGACCCAGAACCAGACGGTCGGCGGCATTCCTCAACTCACGCACATTGCCGGGCCAGTCGCGCTGGGCGATGTCGGAGATCACCTCCGGCGGCACGGCCACCTCGTCGCGGCCGTAGCGGGCAGCCGCTTCCCGCACCAACTGCAGAAAAAGCAGCGGAATGTCCGCCCGCCGCTGCGACAGCGACGGCACATGCAGCGTCGCGACGTTCAGTCGGTAAAACAGATCGGCGCGAAAGCGGCCAGCGGCTACCTCCGCCTCTAGGTCGACTTTGCTCGTCGCGATGAAGCGCACGTCGAGCGGCACGACCTCGTTCGATCCGAGCCTGGAGATCACCCGCTCCTGCAGCACCCGCAAGAACTTCGCCTGCAGGTCGAAGGGCATAGAGCCGATCTCGTCGAGCAGGATGGTGCCGCCGCGGCCATGTTCGAACTTGCCGTAACGCGGCCTGACGGCGCCGGGAAAGGCGCCGGCCTCATGGCCGAAGAGCTCGCTTTCGATGAGGTTCGCCGGCAGCGCGGCACAATTGATCGCAATGAACGGCCGGCTCGCCCGGGCACTGATATCGTGAAGTGCGCGGGCCACGACCTCCTTGCCCGCCCCGGTATCACCGACGATCAGCGTATCGGCATCGCTGGCGCCGATCGCGCGGATGCGATAGCGCAGATCCACCATCACCTGCGTGCGCCCCGGCAGCCGCGCCTCGATGTCGTCGCGTTTGCCGGCAACCGCCTTCAGCAGTCGGTTTTCGAGCACCAGCCCGCGCCGCTCCATCGCTCGGCGAATGACGCCGGCGAGCATTTCAGGCGTGAACGGCTTCTCGATGAAATCATAGGCGCCTTCGCGCATCGCCTTGACCGCGAGCTGTACATCGCCGTGGCCGGTGACGAGGATCACGGGCACCTCCTGATCGATCTCACGGATCTTCTGCATCAAAGTCATGCCATCAATGCCGGGCATTCGGATATCGCTGACGACGACGCCGGGAAAACTGTAGCCAATCAGCTCCAGCACATGTTCGCCGCTCGAAAAGGTCTCGACGCTGAAGCCGGAGAGTTCCAGCGCCTGCGCAGTCGAGCGGCGCAATTCTTCCTCGTCGTCGACGAGCAGGATCTTCGCATCATTCATTCAGCCGCCTCCGGAATCAGCCCTGCCGCCGATTGCAGCTCGATGCGGAACACCGCGCCCCCTTCGGAATGATTGGCAGCCGTCAGGCTGCCGCCGAAATCCTTGACGATGTTGTAGGAGATCGAAAGCCCCAAGCCGAGCCCCTTGCCGACACCCTTGGTCGTGAAGAAGGGATCGAAGATGCGCTCGGCGATCGCCGCCGACACGCCGGGTCCGTGATCGCGCACCGTCAGCACCACCTTGCCGGCCTCCTCGAAGGCCGAAACCTCAATGCGCCTGTCATCCAACCCCTCCACCGCATCGGCCGCGTTGGAGATCACATTCACCAGCACCTGCTGCAGCCGCACCGAGCCGGCGCGCACCACCGGCGGCTGCGTTCCGAGATCGAGCCGGAGCTCGGCGTCCGCCGCCTTCAGCCGCCAGGCGATGATCTCGAGTGTATCGCGCATCGCCTCGTCGAGTGAAACGGGCCCGAGCTTCTCGTTCGGCTTGCGGGCAAAATTGCGCAGGTGCCGACTGATCGCGGCCATGCGGTCGATCAACCCGCCGATCCGCCTTATATTGTCGCGCGCCTCCTCCGTCCGGCCTCGATCGATCAGCACCGAGGCACTGTCCGTATAGGTCTTGGCGGCGGCGAGCGGCTGATTGAATTCATGCGAAAGGGCAGCCGACATCTGCCCGAGCCCAGCGAGTTTGCCCGCCTGGATGAGATCGGCCTGGGTCTGGCGAAGCTGCTGCTCGGTCAACCGCCGCTCGGCGATCTCCTCCTCGATGCGGCTATTGACGCGGGCAAGATCCGCCGTGCGCTCCTCCACCCGCCGCTCGAGCTCACCCCGCGCTTCGGCCTGCATCTGCATGCGCTCGGCAAGTCGCGCCCGCCGCTGGCGAATGACCGCGACAGCAAGGCCGGCGATGCAAAGGATGAGAAAGACGGCGACAAGCGCGGTGCGCGCCTGAGCGCGGATGGAGCTTGTCTCCATCAGCACATTCACCGTCCAGTCCTCGGCCGGCATGTAATGCGACAGCACCAGATACTCGCTTGCGCCCCGATCACTCGCAAGCGTCATCAGATCATGCGGCTCGAAGCGATGGCGCGTCACCGGCAGCGCCGTCAGCTTCGCATTGGCGTATCGCCGCGACGCCTCGGTCCGGGCAATACGATCGGCGGTCAGCGGCAGGATCGCGCCATAGAGCCATTCCGGGCTGCCGGACATGAAGATGATGCCCTCGGGATCGGAGACGAAGATCTTGTATTCGCCACCGCTCCAGGAGGATTCGATCATGTCGATATCGACCTTGAAGACGATGACGCCGCGAATGTCCGCACCGACCCTGATCGGAGCCGAAAAATAATATCCTCGCTTTAGCGATGTGGTGCCAAGTGCGTAAAACCGCGCCTGCCGGCCTTCGATCGCCTCCTGGAAATAGGGCCGGTAATTGAAATTCTGGCCGACGAAGCTCCCCGGTCCATCGTAATTGCTCGCCGCGATCGTCTCCCCGTCCGGCTTCACCACATAGATGTCGGAGGATTTTAAAAGCCCGTTGATCTCCTTGAGATAGAGATTGGCCGCATCACGCAGCGCCATATCGTTGGGCGCGCTCACCAGTTCCTTGATATCGTCGTGATCGGCGATCAGCGCCGGAAGCGCCTCGTAGCGGTTGAGGTGGCCGCTGAGCGCCGAGACGGCGAGGCGCAGCGCCGTTCCCGCCTGAGCGGAAGCCTCCTGCATATAGGCGCGCGTCGCAATCGCGCTTCCATAGGTGAAGAAGGCGAAGATGACGAGCGGCACCAGCAGCAGCGCCGCGATGGCACGATATTTCGAAGACAGATCCGGCTCCTCCCTTTCTGCCTTCACTCCCCAGCAAGGCATGCCCGACGGCTCAGTTTAATGAGGCAAGCGAGGATTTCCAAGGGCTCACCGGAACTTGACACTCGGCAGGGACGGATGTCCTATTGCTGCACCGCAAGGAAACCCATTCATGAGCGACGACCAGACGCCCGCCGACAGCAAACTCACCAACTCCAAGCGCCGCTGGGCGTCAGAGGGCAAGTTCCTGACCGGGCGCATCAGCAGGCCCGAGACCGAGCGCCTGCCGCCCGGCCAGCACCTCGTCAAGAATTGGCCGGTGCTCGATCTCGGCCAGCAGCCGGTCATTTCAACCGAGAGCTGGCGGCTTGAAGTGCGTGGTTTGGTCGAAACGCCTCTCACCCTCACCTGGGCCGATTTCCAGGCGATGGAGCAGAGCACTGGGGTGAGCGACATCCACTGCGTCACCACTTGGTCGCGTTATGACAACAACTGGAAAGGCGTTTCGACGCGGGATCTGCTCGATCGCGCCATGCCGAACCCGGAAGCAGCCTACGTGATGCTGACGAGCTATGACGGCTACACCACCAATCTGCCGCTCGCCGATTTCGCCGCCGAGGATGCGATCCTGGCGACCTCCTGGGACGGCCTGCCGCTGACACCGGAGCACGGCGGCCCAATGCGCCTCGTCGTGCCGCATCTTTATTTCTGGAAAAGCGCCAAATGGCTGCGCCGCATCGAGTTGCTCGCCGCCGACGAGGCCGGCTTCTGGGAAAAGAACGGCTACCATATGTATGGCGATCCGTGGCGCGAGCAGCGCTATTCCGACGACTGAGCCTTCGGCCGCAGGAAGCGGCGGGGAAGCGTCAGGATGGCAAGCCCCAACATGGCGGCCAACGCCGTCAGGGACGCCATGCTGGCAGGATGAAGCGGCACCTTGCTCCAACTCGGCTTGACGATATTGGCGGTATTGAATGCCTCGCCGCTGAACTGGCAGGTAATGAAGGCAAGCCCGCGACCCGCCATCTCGGCGTCGATGGCCGAGATGATTTCGCCCGCCGCGGTTGCCTCCCGCGGCATCTCACGCATCGCCAGCAGCACGGCTTTCGTCGCCGCGAGATAGGCATGGGCGCATTGGTTGAACGGGCTCTCCTCGTCCGTCACGCTGCCGGGCATCCGACCCCAGAGGCAATAGGAATACTGGATTTCGGCGTAGTTCAGGACACGCCGGAACGATTCGTTCGTATCGGCCGCCCGTGACGCCAGCATGCTGATGCTGCTGCGATACTCCGAAATGATCGCCATCTCGCCGTGGGAAATTGCCGGAATATCGAGCCCGGTATCGGAGCCGCCAGAGCTGCTCCCATGGCCGAAAGCATTTCCGATAAACATTGGCAACAGGCTCGCGATGAGACCGAGAAAAGCAAACCTGCCAATATGCTGCATCACCGGAACGCCGACCGCAGTCCACTCTTGGCGGCAAGACCCCTTTCTGCCAGCGCTCCGAAAACCAGACCGAGCGTTGCCCAAAGGATCGCATGCATGCCGAGCGAGGTGGTGCGGAACCGCCAGAGTACCATCGCCGAGAAATTCTCGGGCACCTCGTTGATCGGCGGCAACAGATAAAGCACGAAGCCGATGAAGACGAGATAGGCGATGCCGGCGATGATCGCGCCGTTCCAGAGACCGAAGCGCTCGCCAAGGCGGCGCGACAGCGCGACCGCGGCAACCAGCGAGGTGAGCGAAACGACAATCATCAGGAAGAACAGCTCGGTCCTGACGCCGATCGTTTCGGGATTGCCGACCGCCGGGGGGTTGGCCGGATATTTGATTCCGGGAACAAACACCACTGCCACGAAGGCGGCAATGGCGATAACGGCCGAGGTGCCGCGCGCCGAGAGGCTGCTGAAGCGGCCATGTACCAAGGCGAAGGCGAGCGAAAAGAGCCCTCCGACGGCGATACTGTAGGCCATGACGCCGGTGAAAAGGCCGAGACCAGCCTGCGTGGCCCGGCTGACGATTTCAGGTTCGGTAGCTTCGCCCGCCGCCTGGGCGCTCGCCTCCTCGAAGGCGATTGCCGCATCGACCAGCGGCTCGCCGAAGATATGGGCGAAAGCGAAAACGAGGATACCAGCAATCAGGCCCGCGAGCATGCCGCGAAGCAGAAGCTTTCCAACCATGTCAATATTCCCCCTAAGCATGTCGCGCAAAAGTGTGCAGCGGTTTTGCGATAACGACATGCGTAAACAAAGACCTAAAGCGCGAAAAGCGAATCTGAAAGATCGCGATGCGCTTTAGTGGCAGGGAAAGCCGAGCAGATGGCGGCCGTCATGCACGAATTCGTGCACATACATGCCGTTGAACAGCGCCATCGCGCCTTCCTCGGTGCCGACGAAATAAAGAACGATGAGCATCAGCAGGCCGCCGAAAACCGCCCAGGGCAGGATTTCCCCTACAGGGATTGGCGCCGGTGCCGCAACGGGCGCGAAAGTGGTGTCAGACATGTATCCCTCCGGAATGACGCGTTCAGTCGAAAGAGTGTTGTGCGGCAGGGTCTGACTTCCAGCGTAAAGAACTTCGAAACGCTGGTCACAGTGGCGCGACCGCGCCGGATTTCCACCGGCTTCCAAACCCGCAACAGCACGGTTATATCTGGACGCCGAAGAGACTGTCAACGAAACTTCGAGACGCCGGCGAAGGGTCGTCCCCACCATATTGCGAAGATCGGAACAACCGTGAATACCCGCCTCACCTGGATCTGTCACGGCGCCACGGCGGCGAGCCGCAAGGCCCTGTTCCCGCTGGATGAGCCGCTGGAAGACAAGGCCGCTGAAGAAGCCGGCCGGATGACCGCCCTGCCTCGCGCCGACCGGATCGTCACGAGCCCGGCTTTGCGTGCCCGCCAGACCGCTACAGCCCTCGGTCTCGACGCTCAAATAGAACAGCGGCTTGCCGACTGCGACAATGGCCGCTGGGCCGGCAGGCCGATTGCGGCAATCGGCACCGAAGAGCCGGAGAACCTCATGGCTTGGATGAGCGATCCGGAAGCCGCCCCACATGGCGGCGACAGTTTTCTCGGTCTGCGGACGCGCGTCGCCGGCTGGATGGATGAACAATCCACGCTCGGCGGTCATGTGATAGCCGTCACCCATGCATCGATTATAAGAACAGCGATTGCGCATGTGCTTCAGGCTCCCCTCCCCTCCTTCTGGCTCATCGATGTCGAGCCGCTGGTGGTCGTTCGGATGACCAGCAATGGACAGCGCTGGTCGCTGCGCCTCTAGAGAATTAGACATCCCTCATACTATCCAGCCTTACGCAAGCAAATCGCGTCATCTCTATTGAACCGGTCTGACCGGGACTACTTCCTTGTCCCAAGGAGACGGAAGCTATGGCATATGATTGGAGTGGGGAGCGTACGCGGCGCCTGCGCTTGATGAGGGTCGTGACGCTCACCTTAGTTATGGTCGGTCTGGTCGTCAGCGTTCCGCTGCTGATCGTCACCGCCTGAAGAGCGAGACAGGGCGAGCGATGCGACAGCACGCTCGCCCTCGTTCTTTCGTGGGGCTCCCCTCGTCTTGAATCCGGACATCCTCTAATCTTCCAAGCAGCACCAGCGAAACGCCGTAGCGCAGCCGAGGTCCGGACAGCACCGCAACGGACGGGCTGCCACCTCCAACAATTCGCCTTATGGTTTCAACGAACATTTCAGATTTTCGTGATAGTCCGGCAGAGGGTGGAGATGGAGAATGCGATAATGCCTGCGTTTTTTCGAAGCAGGGCCGGAAGGCAATGCGTGTCGGTTGTGGTTTTCGGAGTAACCCTCTGGATCCTCGGCACGGTGCTGCACTTCGACGACCGCCTCGTCTCCTTCATGACCAGTTTCGGCGAGTACGGGGCGGATAAGCTCGTTCTGGCTCTCGGCATCGCTGGCGCGATGAGCTTCATCTATTCGGTGCTGCGCATCGCCGACCTGCGCAAGGAAATGGAGCTGCGCGCCACCGAACAGGCTAAGGCCGATTGGACGGCAACCCACGACCATCTGACCAAGCTGCCGAACCGCTACGCCTTCGAGCGCAAAATCCTCTCACGGCCGGTCAGAAGCGGCGAGGCCGAGATCGAGGAATGGGACGACAACGTCACGATCTTCTCCGTCGACCTCGACGGCTTCAAAAAAGTCAACGATCTCGTCGGCCACAAGGGCGGCGACGTGTTGCTGGTCGAAGTTGCCAGACGCATCTGCGCGCTTGGCAACGCGGATTGCGTTTACCGCTTCGGCGGTGACGAATTCATCATCGTCGCCTTTTCCCTGACGGCAGAGCGCGAGGAGCGTTTCGCCAAGTTGCTGATCCAGGCCGTCACCCGGCCGATCCATATCGATGGCTTTGCCGTCGAAGTCGGCGCCAGCGTCGGCTACGATCGCTGGCTTGAGGGCAGCGAGCCGCTGGAAGACGCCGCCCACCGTGCGGACCTCGCCATGTATGAGGCCAAATCACGCGGCCCTAACCATTATCTCGTCTTCGAAGCTTCGATGCAGGACAAGGTAACGGAACGCGCCTCTCTGGAAAGCAGGCTGCGCGCGGCAATCGCCGACAAGGCGATCATGCCTTTCTATCAACCTCTGATTGATTTAAAGACTGGCAAGCTTTGCGGTTTCGAAGCCCTCGCGCGCTGGGTCGGCGAGGATGGTGTCAATATTCCGCCGCCTGTTTTCATCGACATTGCCGAGGAAACCGGGATGATCACCGCCCTGTTCGAGGATCTCCTTGCGCAGGCCTGCGGCGATGCGCTCACTTGGCCAGCGCATGTCACCCTGTCCTTCAATGTGTCGCCGGTGCAGATGGAAGACAGGCTGCTGGCCTCCCGCATCCTCAAGGTCCTTTCAGCAAGCCGGCTGCCGCCGCAACGCCTGGAGATTGAGATCACCGAAAACGCGCTGATCCAGGATCCCGCTATCGCCGCCATCATTCTCGAAGAGCTGCATGCGGCTGGCATCCAGATCGCTCTCGACGATTTCGGCACGGGCTATTCGAGCCTTGCCCAGCTCGCCCGCTACCGCTTCGACAAGATCAAGATCGACAAAAGCTTCATCGCCACCTATCGCGATGACGAACGGCAGGAAAAAATCGTCCGCGCCATGCTTGGCCTCAGCAGAAGCCTCAACATCAAGACGACCGCGGAAGGTGTCGAGGAGCATGGCCAGCTTGCCTTCCTGCTGCAGCTCGGCTGCGACATCGGCCAGGGCTATCTTTTCGGTAAGGCGATGCCCGCCGCCGAGGCGAGCATCTTCATCCGCGATCGTAACGCCAATCTGGCGTCAACCGCGTGACCCTCGCGTAATTCGACAAAACTGCCCCAAGGCTGCCACGCACCGTCAGCATGTGGCGCTCGGGCGGCCATGCCTTTCCGGCGGGAGTTTCGGCGCTAAGTTCGGTCATCGTGACGACTGTGCGGAGTCTCTGAAGACATGTCATCCACCGACCTCCTCCTGACATTCAACGCCGGCTCATCGACGGTGAAGGTCGGCGTCTTCTCGATTGATGGTGCCGAGGCACGACACCTAGGAAAGGGCGTCATCGATCTCCGCGCCGAGCCGCTTTCGCTTGTCCTGACCAAGGGATCGCAGACATTCGATATGTCCCTGAAGGCGGAGGTGACGGACGATCTGCACGGGGTCATCGACGAGACCTTCACGCGTCTCGCCGATCACTTCGATATGGCAGCGGCGGCCGTAGCCGGCCACCGCGTCGTCCATGGCGGCGAGCGCTTCACGAGCGCCGTCGCGCTTGATGACGCCGCCACCGATGGGATCGAAGCGCTGATCCCGCTCGCGCCCCTGCACCAGCCGCAAGCGCTGCGCTTCATCCGCGCGCTCCGCCATCTGAAGCCGCATCTTGTCCAGACAGCCTCCTTCGACACGGCCTTCCATGCCACGCAGGACGATCTCGTGCGCCGCCTCGCCATACCCCGTTCCTTGCATGAGGAGGGCATCAAGCGTTACGGCTTCCACGGGCTTTCTTATAAGTTCATCGCCAGTGAACTCGCTCGCAAGACGCCGCATACGGCAAGGGCTGTGGTCGCCCATCTCGGCAGCGGCGCCAGCCTCTGTGCGATGGAAGACGGTATCAGCCGCGATTGCAGCATGGGCTTTTCGACCCTCGACGGCATCCCGATGGCGACACGCCCGGGCTGCCTCGATCCCGGCGTGATCCTGCACCTGGCAGGAGAGAGAAAACGGTCTCTGGGTGAGATCGAGGATTTGCTCTATCACCGCTCAGGCCTGCTCGGCGTCTCCGGCATCAGCGCCGACACGCGCGATCTGTTGAAGGACAGCCGGCCGGAAGCGCGCCAGGCGATCGACCTTTTCACACTGCGCATTGCCGGCGAGATCGGCCGCATGGCGGTAACCCTCCGCGGCCTCGATGCCGTCGTCTTCACCGCCGGCATAGGCGAGCATCAGCCGGAAATCCGCGCCGGCGTGGCGAAACACCTGTCCTGGCTTGGCCTTTCGATCGACGAGAAGGCCAATGCAGCCAATGGTTTAACGATCAGCACCAGGGAAAGCCGCATGGTCGCCCATGTCATTGCCACGGACGAAGAACAGGTGATCGCCGATGAAGCGCTGTCCGTTCTTCGCGCCCGCTGATCCAGATCAATGGCGCGCCGGCGCTAACGGCTAGAACTGACGTTGAACGTGTTTTCGAACGGGAGAAGCCAATGGAAAAGCATGTCTCGACCGCCGCCGCCCTGACCGATGCTGAACTCACCCTGATCGACCGCTACTGGCGGGCCGCCAACTATCTCTCGGTCGGCCAGATCTACCTGCTTGCCAATCCGCTGCTGCGCGAGCCGCTGAAGTCAGAGCACATCAAGCCCCGTCTGCTCGGCCACTGGGGCACGACGCCCGGCCTCAACTTCATCTATGCGCATCTGAACCGCCTCATCCGAGCCCGCGATCTCGACATCATCTACATATGCGGCCCCGGTCACGGCGGGCCGGGCATGGTCGCCAACACCTATCTCGAAGGCACCTACAGCGAAATCTATCCCGATATTTCCGAAGACGCCGAGGGGATGCGCAAACTCTTCCGCCAATTTTCCTTTCCCGGCGGCATTCCGAGCCATGCGGCGCCGGAAACACCGGGGTCGATCCATGAGGGCGGCGAACTCGGCTACGCCCTCGTCCATGCCTATGGCGCCGCCTTCGATAATCCCGACCTCACCGTCGCCTGCATCGTCGGCGACGGTGAGGCCGAAACCGGGCCGCTCGCCGCCAGCTGGCATTCCAACAAGTTCCTCAATCCCGCCCGCGACGGCGCCGTTCTGCCAATCCTGCATCTGAACGGCTATAAGATCGCCAATCCGACCATTTTAGGCCGGGCGGGTGACGACGACCTCCGACGTCTCTTCGAAGGCTACGGCTACGAGCCGCTTTTCGTCACCGGCCATGAGCCGCGCGACATGCACCAACAAATGGCTGCGACGCTGGACCGGGTCTTCGAGCGCATCCGCGAGATCCAGGAGCAAGCCCGCAGCGGCAAGAGCACAGCCGGCTGCCCGCGCTGGCCAATGATTGTGCTGCGCAGCCCCAAGGGTTGGACAGGCCCAAAGGAGGTCGACGGCAAGAAGGTGGAAGATTTCTGGCGAGCCCACCAGGTGCCGGTCTCCAACTGCCGCGGGAATGACGACCACCGCAAGATTCTCGAGGACTGGATGCGCGGCTATGATCCCGAAGACCTGTTCGGCGCCGACGGCCGGCTGAAACCGGAACTGCGGGCGCTTGCCCCCGCTGGCAAACGCCGCATGGGCGCCAATCCACATGCCAATGGCGGCCTGCTGCGCAAGGAATTGGCCGTGCCCGATATTCGGGATTATGCAGTCGACATCGGCAGGCGCGGCAGCGTTGTCGCCCAATCGACGGAGATCCTCGGCCGTTACCTGCGTGACACGATGAAGCTCAACGCCAAGGCGGCAAACTTCCGCATCTTCGGCCCCGACGAGACGGAATCGAACCGCCTCGGCAGCGTCTTCGACGTCACCGACCGTGTCTGGATGGAGGACATCGAGCCCTATGATGTCCACCTCTCTCGCGATGGGCGTGTCATGGAGGTGCTTTCGGAACATCTCTGCCAGGGCTGGCTGGAAGGTTATCTCCTGACTGGCCGGCACGGCCTCTTTTCCTGTTACGAGGCCTTCATCCACATCATCGATTCCATGTTCAACCAGCACGCCAAATGGCTGAAGGTGACGCGCGAGCTCGAATGGCGAAAGCCGATCTCATCGCTGAACTACCTGCTGACCTCGCATGTCTGGCGACAGGACCATAACGGATTCAGCCATCAGGATCCTGGTTTCGTCGATCTCGTCGCCAACAAGAAGGCCGATATCGTCCGCATCTACCTGCCGCCGGACGCCAACAGCCTGCTCTGGGTCGGCGATCATTGCCTGCGCACCTATGACCGCGTCAACGTCATCGTCGCTGGCAAGCAGCCGGAGCCGCAATGGCTGTCGATGGACGAGGCGGTGAAACATTGCGAGACCGGCATCGGCATCTGGCACTGGGCAAGCAACGAGGAGGACACGATCTCGCCTGATCTCGTCATGGCCTGCGCCGGCGATGTCCCGACGATGGAAACGCTCGCCGCCGTCGATCTTCTGCGCAAGGCCATTCCCGAGCTGAAGATCCGCACCGTCAATGTCGTCGACCTCTTGGCGCTGCAATCCAGAGACCAGCATCCGCACGGCCTTGCCGACGAGGCCTTCGACGCGATCTTCACCGCCGATAAGCCGGTCATTTTCGCCTATCACGGCTATCCCTATCTCATTCATCGCCTGACTTATAAGCGCGCCAACCACGAAAACATCCACGTCCGCGGCTTCGTCGAGGAGGGAACGACGACCACGCCTTTCGATATGACCGTCCTCAACGCACTCGACCGCTACCATCTCGCCATCGAAGCCATCGAGCGCGTGCCGGGCCTGAAGGAGAAGGCTAAGGACGCGCTCGCCGCCTTCCGCGGCAAGCTCGCGGAACATCATGATTACGTCAGGGAACATGGCGAGGACATGCCGGAGGTGCGGAACTGGGTGTGGCCGGCCGCGTGAGACATCTGCGACTGACGCACGCGATGTCGGAAGACCGAATGCCGGACCCTACGCCCGTTCAAGCCGAGCTTTTTCGTTCATCCGCCAGACCCGCGGCGTTTCGCCCGTATATTTCAGGAAGAAGCGCGAGAAATAGGCGGGATCAGCAAAGCCAAGGCGAAATCCGATCTCCTGAACGCTGCCGATGGTAAAGACGAGCTGGCGCTTCGCCTCTTCGATCAATTTCCCGGCGATCAGCTCATGCGGGGTGTTTCCCGTCATGGAGCGAACGATACGGCTGAGATGCGTCGACGAAATGCCGAGTTCCTTGGCATAGAAGGAAGCCGGCCTGTGCGATCGAAAATGCTGCTGGATCAGTTCGTCCAGCATCTCCATCCGCCGCTCGTTCTCGTTTGACGGAAGCTCCTGTGCATGTCCTTCATGCGAAATCCGCGCCGTCAGCCGCAACGCCAGCCCGACATAGGCAGCCAACACCTCGTTGCGGCCACCGCGGCGGTTTTCGAATTCGTCGCCGAGCCGCCTCAGCGTCTGCATGACATAGGCAGCCTCGGCGTTATCGGGAGCGAGCGGCGTCAGAAGCGGCATCGCCAGCCACTCGCCCAGCTGGCTTCGCTCGCCTGGCGGGTGGCTAAGATGGGACTTCAATATAGTGATCACCAGGCCGTCGATATCACGCGAGAAGCGAAAGCCGTGATTGAGCCCAGGGGGAACCGTGATGATCGCAGGCGGGCAGATGGCGTGGTTCCTGTTGCCGAAGATCGCATCGCCCGAACCGGCTTCGATGTACAATATCTGAAAGAAGCTCTCGTGGCGGTGAAGCCGAATTTCCCATTGATGCAGGCTGCTGCGGGAGCGAATTGTTTCGCAATGCAACCAGAATTCCGGAGATCGCCCGGTATTTTCGCCATAGAGCTCGTAGGTCGGTATATGCCTGCTCATCGGCTCTCTCCTGTGCCAATGTTCGATAAGTGCAATTTTTCGGTCGGAATGTCCATTGTTGCGGCAATGGCGGCACGGCAGAATCTGACAAAGCGCAAAAATGCGAGGGAGGAAGCATTTGCGAACTCAGGTCGCCATCATCGGTTCGGGGCCATCCGGCCTTCTACTCGGTCAGCTTCTGACCGAAGCTGGAATTGACAACGTCATCCTCGACCGCGTGAGCAAGAACTATATCCTCGGCCGCGTCCGCGCCGGCGTGCTGGAGGAAGGCACTGTCGGGCTGTTGGACGAGGCCAAAACTGGAAGAAGATTGCATGCCGAAGGCTTGCCGCATGACGGCTTCTCGCTAGCCTTTGACGGCCGCGACCATCGCATCGATCTTCACGAATTGACCGGCGGCAGGCGCGTGACCGTTTACGGACAAACCGAGGTGACGCGCGATCTCATGGAGCGGCGGGAAGCTTGTGGCGCCCTTTCGATCTATGATGCCGCCGATGTGGCTCCGCATGATATCGACCGTGGCTCGCCCTTCGTTACCTACGCGAAGGATGGTATCGGCCACCGCATCGATTGCGATTTCATCGCCGGCTGCGACGGCTTTCATGGAATAAGCCGCAGAGCCGTTCCCGAACGGGCGATCCGAAGTTTCGAGAAGGTCTATCCCTTCGGCTGGCTCGGCCTACTCGCCGACGTGGCGCCGGTCAGCCATGAACTGATCTACGCCAACCACCCGAGGGGCTTCGCGCTCTGTTCGATGCGCTCGGCCACGCGCAGCCGCTACTATATCCAGTGCCCGCTTGACGCGAAGATCGAAGACTGGAGCGACGAGCGCTTCTGGGACGAGTTGAGACGGCGCCTGCCGGCCCATCACGCCGAAGCATTGACGACCGCCCCATCCTTCGAAAAATCGATCGCTCCGTTGCGCTCCTTCGTCGCCGAGCCCATGCGTTTCGGACGGCTCTTTCTCGTCGGCGACGCCGCCCATATCGTGCCGCCAACCGGCGCCAAGGGGCTGAACCTTGCAGCTAGCGATGTCCATTACCTGTTCTGCGGGCTCCTCGAGCATTACCGCGAAGGCTCCGACAGCGGCATCGACGCCTATTCGCAGACGGCGCTCGCCCGCGTATGGAAAGCCGTGCGGTTTTCCTGGTGGATGACGACCATAATGCACCGATTTCCCGATACCGGCGATTTCGATCAGAAGATCCAGGAAGCCGAACTCGACTATCTCACACATTCCCGTGCGGCCTCGACGGTGCTCGCGGAAAACTACGTGGGATTGCCGTTCTGACACGAAGATCGAGCATGAAAGTCGCACATAGACGCAGCGAACAACGAGTGGTCATGACCACGCAGAACCATAACCGGCAAATCATGTGTTTGGGGATTTATTTCATTTTACATCACCATTTCGCATGACAAGCTAACCAGAAATTCAATACGGCGCTGGAGTACGCCGAAAAGGGAGAGAGAAGAATGAGGAAGCTGTTTCTGGCCGCCGCTGCGGCAATTGTTATGGGCACCAGCGCCTATGCCGACACGATCAAGGTCGGCGTCATCGGGCCGTTCTCCGGTCCCTTCGCGCTTCAGGGCAAGAACTTCAAGGCCGGCATCGAAGCCTATATGGCTGTCAACGGCAACAAGGTCGGCAGCGACGCGGTCGAGATCGTCTACCGCGACGTGCCGCAGGCCGACCCGGCCCAATCCAAGGCGCTGGCGCAGGAACTGATCGTCAAGGAAAAGGTCCAGTATCTCGCCGGCTTCTATTTCACCCCCGACGCCATGGCGGTGACGCCGATCCTGAAACAGGGCAACGTGCCGATGATTATCATGAACGCCGCCACCTCGGCGATCGTGACCAAGAGCCCGCTCGTGGTGCGCACCTCCTTTACGACGTGGCAAACCTCGACGCCGATCGCCAAGGTCGCTTTCGACGCAGGCGTCAAGAAGGTGATCTCGGTCGTCAGCGATTACGGCCCCGGCATCGACGCCGAGAATGCCTTCAAGGCCGGCTTCGAAAAGGCCGGCTTCGAAAAGGCCGGCGGCCAAGTGGTCGAGGCCATCCGCATGCCGCTTGCCACCAACGACTTCAGCCCGATCATGCAGCGCATCAAGGATTCCGGCGCCGAGGGCGTCTTCGCCTTCTTGCCATCGGGCCCGACGACGCTCGGCTTCGTCAAGGCCTATAACGAGAATGGCTTGAAGGCCGCCGGCATCAAGTTCTTCGCGCCGGGGGATCTGACGCAGGAATCCGATCTGCCGGCGCTTGGCGACGCCGCACTCGGCATCCAGACGACCTTCCACTATGCCGTGTCGCACGACTCGCCAGAGAACAAGGCTTTTGTCGAGGCTGCCGCCAAGGCGATCGGCAACAAGGCTGAACTCTCCTTCCCGGCCGTCAGCGCCTATGACGGCATGTATGTCATCTACAAGATGATCGAGGCGACGGGTGGCAAGCAGGATGCAGAGAAGGCCGTCGACGCGGTCAAGGGCCTTGCCTGGGTGAGCCCGCGCGGCCCGGTCTCGATCGATCCGGAAAGCCGGCACATCACCCAGAACATCTATCTGCGCGAAGTCGCCAAGGCCGATGACGGGACCTACATCAACAAGGAGGTCCAGACCTTCGAAAAACAGGGCGATCCGGGCCTCACCGCGGCCAAGTAAGATTGCGGCATCCGGACCGGCGGCGGGCTCGCGCATCGCGCCCGCCGCATCGAAGTAAGGTATTTACATGCAGACAGTCTTCAGCATCGCCGTCGACGCCTTTGCCTATGGCATGGCGCTCTTCGTGATCTCGATCGGCCTTTCCGTGACCATGGGGCTGATGCGTGTCGTCAACCTGGCGCATGGCGCCTTCGCCATGATCGGAGGCTACATCGCCTCCTATGCCGCCCGTGACCTCGGTCTTAGTTATGCTGTCGCAGTCGTCGCGGCCGTCTTCGTCACGATCATCATCGCAATTCCGCTCGAGCGTTTTCTCTACCGCCGGATCTATGGCGCCCCTGAACTGACCCAGGTGCTGATGACAATCGGCATCTCTTTCTGCGTCATCGGCATCGCGAACTACGTGATGGGACCGACGCTGAAGACGATACCGCTTGCCGGCGCCTTGCAGGGATCGGCCGATCTCGGATTCCGCACCATTCCCGTGCACCGGCTTTTCGTCATCTTCTGCGGTCTCGCCGTTGCGCTCGCCCTGTGGTTCGCGATCGAGCGAACGAGCTTCGGGGTCAAGCTGCGCGCCTCCGTCGACGATGCGGCGATGGCTGCCGCACTCGGCGTGCGCACCCAGATCATCTATGCGGTGAGCTTTGCCGTTGCCGTCGGGCTTGCCGCCTTCGGCGGTGTGGTCGGCGCCGAACTGCTGCCGGTCGAACCTTACTACGCGCTTCGCTATATGGTGACCTTCCTCGTCGTCGTCTCCGTCGGCGGCGCCGGCTCCATTCCCGGCGCGCTGATTGCCTGCCTGCTGCTTGGCGCCATCGATACGACGGGACGCTATCTGATGCCGGAATTCGGGGAATTCTTCTTCTATCTCGCCGTAATCGCCATCATCTGCGTCTTCCCGCGCGGCCTTGCCGGAAGGATGAAATAGGATGACGCTCGTCATGAACAACGAAACCGAACGCCTCCGGCATCAGCGCGCAGTCAATGCCGATCTTCTCGGAGTAGCGGCCATCACGGCCATCGCCGCGATCGGCTATTTCGCCTTTCCCGACAATCTGGCGCTTCTGACGCGGATGATCACGATCGCCCTGCTCGTCCTGTCGCTCGATCTCGTGACCGGTTATTGCGGCGTCGCAACGCTCGGCCATGCCGCGCTGTTCGGCTCCGGCGCCTATGCCGCCGGGATCCTGTCGGCGCATTACGGCATCAACGACCCGGTGCTGATGATGCTTGCCGGCATAACAGGGGGCGCGGTTGCCGGGCTGCTCTGCGGCGCGATCATCCTGCGCGCGCATGGGCTGCCGCAACTCGTGCTGTCGATTGCGCTCGTCCACCTCTTCCATGAATTTGCCAACAAGGCCTCCGCCTGGACGGGAGGCAGCGACGGGCTTTCCGGCATCGCGCCGGATCCGATATTCGGCATTTTCGAATTCGATCTCTACGGCCACACCGCCTTCTTCTTCGGAATGACGCTGCTCGTCATCGTCTTCGTGCTGCTGCGATTGCTGGTTCGCTCACCCTTCGGCATGCTCTGCCGCGGTATCCGGCAAGACCCGCTGCGCATCCGCGCCATGGGCGGCTCGCCGAAGGCCGCTCTCATCAAGATGTACGTGATCTCAGGCGCCGTTGCCGGCGTCGGCGGCGCGCTGAATGCGATCTCGACCCAGGTCGTCGGGCTCGACAGCCTGTCGTTCACGCAATCGGCCGAAGCGCTTGTCATGCTCGTGCTCGGCGGCACCGGCTCCCTCTTCGGCGCGCTCTCCGGCACCGTCATCTTCATGCTCTTCGAAGATTATGTCTCGGCGGCCAATCCCTTTCACTGGCTGACCATGGTCGGCGCCCTGCTGATCGCCGTCGTGCTGTTTGCGCCGAAAGGCCTCTACGGAACGGCCGCCGCCTTCATCGGCCGCCGGAAGGAGACGCGCGCATGAGCCCGGTCTTCGAAGTAACCAATCTCAGGAAAGCCTTCGGCGGCCTTGCCGTCACCAATGATGTCTCGCTGGCAATGGCGCCCGGCGACCGCATCGCGCTGATCGGCCCGAACGGCGCCGGCAAGACCACATTCGTCAACCTCGTCACCGGCAATCTCTCCCCCGATTCCGGCGAGGTTCGCCTCGGCGGCGAGGCGGTGACGAAGGTGGATGCGATCGGCAGGGTCAAACGCGGCCTCGTCCGATCCTTTCAGGTGACGCGGCTTTTTCAGGATATGACGCCCGCCGAACATGTGGGGCTCGCCGTCCTTCAGCGTGACGGAAAGACCCGCAAGATGTTCGGGAATTTCCTCGCCATGCCCGACGTCATGGCGGAGGTCGACGATCTCCTGGGTAAACTCGGGCTGGCCTCGCTGATGCATCGCAGAGTCAGCGAGATCGCCTATGGCCAGCAGCGGCTCCTCGAAATCGCCGTGGCGCTGGCGCTGAGGCCGAAGGTGCTGCTGCTCGACGAGCCTGCGGCCGGCGTTCCGCAAAGCGATACCGGCCGCATCGAACAGGCGCTGGCCGACCTTCCCGCCGATCTCGCCGTCCTGATGATCGAACACGACATGGACCTCGTCTTCCGTTTTGCCAAGCGCGTCATCGTGCTGGCGGCCGGCGCGATCATCTTCGACGGCCTGCCGGCCGATGTCACCAAGGATGCCCGCGTGCGCGAGGCCTATCTCGGGAGCTATGCCAATGCCAGCCCTGTCGCTTGAGGTTGAAAACCTGTCGGCCGGATACGGGCCGACGCGGGTGCTCGAAGGCATCTCCTTCACCGTGCCGGCGGGCGCCCGTCTCGCCGTGCTCGGCCGTAACGGTATGGGTAAGACCACGCTGCTGGCAACGCTTGCCGGCCAGACCAGGCGGTATCAAGGCCGGATCCACCTCGGTGGTTCGGATGTCACCGCAGCACCGAGCGCAATGCGCGCCCATAGGGGCCTCGGCTATGTGCCTCAGACGCGCTGCGTCTTTCCGACGCTGACGGTCGAAGAGAACCTTTTCGTCGGTCTGAAGGCGCGGCCGAAGACGGCGCTGGAGGAAGCCTATGCCATGTTCCCGCGCCTGAAGGAGCGCCGCCGAAACCTCGGCAACCAGCTCTCCGGCGGCGAGCAGCAGATGCTTTCAACAGCCCGCACCATTCTCGGACGCCCGTCCGTGCTGTTGGTCGACGAACCGTTGGAGGGCTTGGCCCCCGTGATCTGCGAGGAACTGATGGCGGCCTTCACAGAACTCGCCAAATCAGGCGACATGACGATCCTTCTGGTCGAACAACGCATTCAGAGCGCGCTCGATTTCGCCGATCGGGTCATCATTCTCGAACGCGGGAGGGTGGCCTGGACCGGTACGCCGTCGGACTTGTCGAAGGATCACGAAGCAGTAGAAAGCTTGCTCGGAGTGGGCGGCCTGCATTGAAGCAATCAATGCAGTATATCGTCGGTATCACGTCATCATCGGCTCGCAGACGTCGAAGCCGACGCCTCTACTTGGATATTTGAGCTGCAGAAAAATTGCGCCTGTTGGATTTGACAGCTGAATTGATCTGACGCTCCGTCAATTTCGTTGCCAAGCACCCGATACGGTTGCATATTCAAACAATACTTTAGACGGGAGGTGGAAATGGCAAACCACAAGCCGATCGCAGGTGACGTATACCAGCCTATTTTCGATGTCGACAAGCCGATTGACGGCAACATTCTGGACAGCACCAGTTACATGGATGCCGACGGAGATCTTGTGCGTCTCAACTTCGTGAACGGGCAGCGAATTCCGCAACCGCCCAATCCGGATGGACCGGCCACGACGACGATCGAGGGAAAGTACGGCACGCTGACCGTCTATTCCAACGGCTATTACACCTATGAACTCGATCCCTCCAATCCGGTGGTATCAGCGCTCGGCCCGGGAGATCAACTCCTCGACCAGTTCAGTTTCAAGATTTCGGACGGTAGAGGCGCTACCGACGTCGGCTTGCTCAATATCGCTGTTGACCTGCCGGAGCGCGGCGACATCTTTGTCAATTTCGAGGATGTCGGCAAACACGATTTCCCCACAGGCTACAAGGGCTTCGATTGGGGCGCCTGGCACGATGGCGATGATGCAACGATACAAAAGGAAGCTGATGGCAATCACTATCTCTCAGGCGGCGTATTCTGGACACCCATCCAGGCCGCAGATGGCGGCACCTTTCAGATCGAGCAATTCAGCGTGGCAAACGGTACATCAGACTATGACAACGTTCTGACGATCGAAGGCAGGCTGAACGGCGATACCGTGTTCTTGGTCACGGTCAACGTGACCGCCGACAGCATCCATGACCCGCAAGTGATTGATCTCAGCGCCTATGGGCTGATAGACTATCTCATACTCGACACCGAACCCGTCATCACCGAAACGAGCGGGCCTGATTATTATGGCGCGCAATACGACAATTTTTACTTTGTCGTTTGAGAATGGGGGAGGCGTCGGGTTCCCGAAGGCTTTCCCAGCTTACCGAGCGGCTTTTCTGGTAGCGATTTCTTGCGATAGCTAATCGACCTCCACCCTGCTAGCCTTCGATCGTGCGGAGGAGCACGAACATACTCGGATGGAGGAAATGATGCAGTCAGTCGGGGTTAAGTTAGCGGCGGTGATGTTCTCACTGGCCGTATGGGCTGCTATCATCGCTGCCGCATCCCATCTCTACGCGATGAAAATGCCGCTATTGCATTTAGCGCTCTACAGATAACTGTTCTCGGCGTAGGCCGAACTGTTTTGTCCGCTTGCCGCAGCGTTTGGAGCTGGAATGTGCTACCGGCCCGCGTGAATGCGGCTCAATATCGAGCCGCAAGGATCACAAATTCTTTAACAAAGAGATGGTAGCGGAGGAGGGATTTGAACCCCCGACACAAGGATTATGATTCCTCTGCTCTGACCTACTGAGCTACTCCGCCACTGGTCAAACGATACCTGCTCGCGAAGCGCTGCGGGCTCGTGGGATGAGCGGCTTATAAGGTGCGCTTCGGCTCTGTGTCAAGCGCAGGATAGAGAAAAACGCTGAGCTTTGCCGCCCGTCGTTTCCGATAGGTTTCAGGCGGCGACGGGGCCGGTCAGCAGAGCCTTCAGCGAGGCTTCGGCCGAAGGTTCGCGTTCGGAGCGTTCGATAAAACCGCCACCGAAGACGCGGGCGTCGTCGCCGGGCGCCGAATAAAGCGCGCAGGCTTGCCCCGGCGCGATGCCCGCCTCGCCGACGGTCAGATCGACATAGGTGCCTGTCGCATCGACATGCAGTATGGCAGGCGCCGGTGCCCGCGTCGAGCGGACCTTGGCGTAGCAGGCAAAGCCATCACCGGAAGCAGCCTGCGCGAGCGTCTCGTCGCCCAGCCAGTTGACGTCGCGCAAATAGACGCGGTGCGTCTCCAGCGCCTCTTTTGGACCGACGATGACGCGGCGCGAACGGGCGTCGAGATAGACGACGTAGAGCGGCTCGCCGGTGGCGATGCCGATGCCGCGGCGCTGGCCGATGGTGAAATGCAGGATGCCTTCATGGTTTCCCAGCACGCGGCCGTCGAGATGGACGATTTCGCCGGCGAGCGCCGCATTCGGCTTCAGTTTGGTGATGATGTCGGAATATTTGCCCTGCGGCACGAAGCAGATGTCCTGGCTGTCGGCCTTTTTGGCAACGACGAGGCCCATTTCTTCGGCAAGCCGGCGGGTCTCGGCCTTCGGCAGGCCGCCCAGGGGAAAGCGGAGATAGTCGATCTGCTCCTGCGTCGTGGCGAAGAGGAAATAGCTCTGGTCGCGGTCGGCATCGGCCGGGCGGAATAGCGCGCGGCGGCCGGGATGGTCAGGCGAAGGGTTCGGCCGCGACCGGATATAGTGGCCGGTCGCCAGCGCATCGGCGCCGAGCTCCTTGGCCGTTGCCAGAAGATCGGCGAATTTGACGGTCTGGTTGCAGGAGACGCAGGGGATCGGCGTCTCGCCGGCTACATAGCTTTCGGCGAAAGGATTGATCACCGTTTCGCGGAAGCGCTTCTCGTAGTCGAGCACATAATGCGGAATGCCGAGCGTTTCGCAGACACGGCGGGCGTCGTCGATATCCTGGCCGGCGCAGCAGGAGCCGGCACGGTGAACAGCGGCGCCGTGATCGTAGAGCTGCAGCGTGATGCCAAGCACATCGTAACCCTGCTGCTTGAGAAGGCCGGCCACGACGGAAGAATCGACGCCGCCCGACATGGCGACGACAACGCGGGTCTCTTCCGGCTTCTTATCAAAATCCAGTGTGTTCAACGGTGGTGCCAAATTCTGCGCGCTCATAACCCGCCCTTGCGCTGCAATTGCGGCGGATTGCTGATCTCAGGCGGGATCGGCCGCCTTTCTGGGTAAGCGACCGATATAGAAAGGATTGCAGCAGGACGCAAGGGGAGCCGATCGTTTCGCAATTGCGTCACAAAGGAAGGCGCGGCCGAAGTCACGCCTTGGAAGCGGGGTGCGGCTCAGGTGCCGATCAGCTTGTTGCAGGCGAATACGATGCCTGGATTGGCGATGACAACAGACACGATCGCCAGTCCGATTATCGAGCATGAATAGCGTTTCACATCATCCTCCATTTCAGCTCATATGAATTAACTCAAAATAACGAATGCTTGAACATCAACTAGCTCAACTGGAGATCGCCGGACAATTAATTACCACCCTATGGAACTATTCCGTCGATCATGCGTTGCAAGTAATCAATGTCGCAATCGAATGCTGCGGAGGGTTTGATGGCCAGGTTCGGCACGACGACAGATTACAGCAGGATCAGAGATTGGATCGAGGCGCGCGGCGGTCATCCCGCCCGGATCAAGGATGCGAGGGATAGCGAAACTGTTCGCGTCGATTTCTCGGCGGACTCACAGGAGGAAATCTCCTGGGACGAGTTCTTCCGGGGTTTTGACGGAAGCAGACTCGCCTTCCTTCACCGCACGAAGGCCGAGGACGACAGAGCCCGCTTCGGCAAGATGGTCCGCCGCAAACGCCGGCACCACTGAAAATCATCATTCCCCAACGTAGAAAACCCGGCGCCGTTTCCGGCACCGGGTTGTCCATGGTTTCCTTCGGAGGAGGAAACCAGAGCAGGTCGCGCCGCGACGCGCTTTAGTCGATGTTGAAGGTCAGCAGCTTTGCCTGCCGGATCGCCTGATGCGCCGTCAGCTGCGCGAGCACGCCATCATCCACCTCGCCGTCGACATAGAGCAGCGCAATGGCGTCGCCACCCTGCTTGTCGCGGCCGAGCTGGAAGTTGGCGATGTTGACGCCGGCAGTGCCGAGCGTCGTACCGATGAAGCCGATCATGCCGGGGACGTCGGTATTGGTGATGTAGATCATATGCGAGCCGACATCGGCATCGAGATTGATGCCCTTGATCTGGATGAAGCGCGGCTTGCCATCCGAAAACACCGTGCCGGCGACCGAACGGGTCATGCTTTCGGTGGTCACCGTCAGCTTGATGTAACCGTCGAAGACGCCCGTCTTGTCGCGCTTGACCTCGGAAAGCACGATGCCCTTTTCCTTGATCATGATCGGCGCCGAAACCATGTTGACGTCGGCGACCTGCGGGCGGATGAGGCCGGCAAGCACCGCGCTCGTCAGCGCCCGCGTGTTCATGTTGGCGGTGACGCCGTCATAGAGGATTTCGATTTCCTTGATCGGCTCTTCGGTGACCTGGCCGACGAAGGCGCCGAGAACATCGGCGAGACGGATGAAGGGCTTCAGGATCGGCGCCTCTTCCGCGGTAATCGACGGCATGTTGATGGCATTGGAGACGGCACCGTTGACGAGGTAATCCGACATCTGTTCGGCGACCTGCAGGGCGACGTTTTCCTGCGCTTCGGTCGTCGAAGCGCCGAGATGCGGCGTGCAGACGACGTTCGGCAGGCCGAAGAGCGGGCTTTCCTTGGCGGGCTCGACCTCGAAGACGTCGAAGGCAGCGCCGGCGACGTGGCCTGATTTGATGGCTTCGGCAAGGGCTGCCTCATCGACGAGGCCGCCGCGGGCGCAGTTGATGATGCGCACGCCGGGCTTGGTCTTGGCCAGCGCTTCCTTGTTGAGGATGCCGCGCGTCTTGTCGGTCATCGGCACGTGCAGCGTGATGAAATCGGCGCGGGCGAAAAGCTCGTCCAGCTCGACCTTGGTGACGCCCATCTCCTCGGCGCGCTCCTTGGACAGGAACGGGTCATAGGCGACGACATGCATTTTCAGGCCGATAGCGCGGGCGCAGACGATCGAGCCGATATTGCCGGCGCCGATGACGCCGAGCGTCTTGCCGGTGATTTCGACGCCCATGAATTTCGACTTTTCCCACTTGCCGGCCTGGGTCGAGGTATCGGCCGCAGGCAGCTGGCGGGCGACGGCGAACATCAGCGCGATTGCGTGTTCGGCCGTGGTGATGGAATTGCCGAAGGGCGTGTTCATGACGATGATGCCGCGGCGCGAGGCGGCCGGGATATCGACATTGTCGACGCCGATGCCGGCGCGGCCGACGACCTTGAGATTCGTCGCCCCTGCGATGATCTTTTCCGTCACTTTGGTGGCGGAGCGGATGGCAAGGCCGTCATATTTGCCGATGACTTCGAGCAGACGATCTTTGTCTTTACCGAGCTGCGGCTCGAAATCGACTTCGACGCCACGGTCGCGGAAGATCTGGACAGCGGTTTCCGACAATTCGTCGGATACGAGAACGCGAGGTGCCATTGTGGCCTCCTTCAAAAGTGTTCAGCGATGATTGAAATCAGGGGCTCCGCCCAGTGGCGGAGCCGGATGCGATCACGTCAGGCAGCGGCCTGAGCGAGCTGCGCCTTCTGCGTTTCGAAAGCCCAGGAAAGCCAAGGCATCAGCTTCTGCATGTCGGATGCCTCGATCGTGGCGCCGGCCCAGATGCGCAGGCCCGACGGCGCGTCGCGGTAATGGCCGATGTCATAAGCGACACCTTCTTTTTCCAGGAGGCCGACGAGGCCCTTGGCGAAATTCGCCTGGCTGTCGTCATCGAGCGCGGTGATGTCCTTGTCGACAATCTTCAGGCAGACGGAGGTGTTGGAGGCCGTTTCCGCCTTGACGGCGAGATTGGCGATCCAGTCGTTCGCCGCGACGAAATCGTGGATGACCTTGGCATTGGCATCGGCACGAGCAATCAGCGTCTGGAGACCGCCGATCTCCTTGGCCCAGAGCAGCGCGTCGATATAATCCTCGACGCAGAGCATCGAAGGCGTATTGATCGTCTCGCCCTGGAAAATGCCTTCGGTCAGCTTGCCGCCCGAGGTCATGCGGAAAATCTTCGGCAGCGGCCAGGCGGGCGTGTAGGTGGTGAGACGCTCGACGGCCCGCGGCGAGAGAATGATGACGCCATGGGCGCCCTCACCGCCCAGCACCTTCTGCCAGGAGAAGGTGACGACGTCGAGCTTGGCGAAATCGAGCTCCTGGGCAAAAGCGGCCGAGGTGGCGTCGCAGATCGTCAGACCCTTGCGGTCGGCAGGAATGAAATCGGCATTCGGCACGCGCACGCCCGAGGTCGTGCCGTTCCAGGTGAAGACGACGTCGCGGTCGAAATCGACGGCGGATAGATCGGGAAGCTCGCCGTAGCCCGCTTCGAGCTTGCGCACATCCTTGAGCTTCAGCTGTTTGACCACATCGGTGACCCAGCCGGCGCCGAAGCTTTCCCAGGCGAGCATGTCGACGCCGCGTTCGCCGAGCAGCGACCAGAGCGCCATTTCGACGGCGCCGGTGTCGGAAGCCGGCACGATGCCGATGCGGTAAGCCGCCGGCACTTCGAGAATTTCACGGGTAAGGTCGATGGCCTGCTTGAGCTTGGCCTTGCCGACCTTCGCGCGGTGCGAACGGCCGAGGGCCGCGTCGGAAAGGGCTTCGAGCGACCAACCGGGGCGCTTCGAGCAGGGGCCAGAAGAAAAATGGGTATTGTGCGGACGGATGTCCGGCTTTGCGGTCTTCGCCATGATGCTATCCTCTCAGATAGAAAGCCCTTCGTTGGGGAAGGGTGTCCCGCCGCCGTGTGTATGGATCGGAAGCGTCATAGTCAAGATCGAAGTGTCGCAAGCTGTAGATATTTTGACGCAGGCAGGGTGGCGAAAAAATGAAAAAGCCGCCCGGCGCGAGGGCGGCTTTCTGATGCGATGGTTGATCGGCCTACTTGTAGACCGGCTGCTGCAGCGGGATTGCCGGCGGCTCGTAGGCGACCGGCTGAGCGCAGCCACCGAAGAGGTAGCGGGCGCCCAAGCGGGCTTCATGGGCGTTGAGGCCCCTGTCGCGGCCCGGGCCGCCATTATCGGCGTAGCCGAACATATTGCCGCCGTCGATATGCAGATAGCGGTAACCGACGTCGGCCTTGATGTTGCAGGTCACGTCGATCGAAGCGCCGGCCATGAGGGCGTAGGTGAAGCGCCAGTTGCCCTTGCCGCCATGGGTCACCTCATCGTCGCAGAAGCTGCCGTCGTCGGCGCAGGCGACGTTGCGCAGGTTTTTCCACTTGACGTAAGAACCGCCGATACCGGCGCCGACATAGGGCGTCACATAGCCGTAGGTGCCGAGATCAACATAGGCGTTGGCCAGTAGCGTATAGGCGGTCAGCGAAGAGCGGTCGCTCGAGGTGCAATCCACCAGCGGGAAGCCGCACTGCCCAGATGTCGAGCCCTTGAAATCCGCCTGGGTGAGATAGTCGAAAGTCAGATCGGTGCGCAGATAGCTGTTGATCTGGTAACCGACACCGCCACCAACCGTCCATGCGTCATCGAGATCGGCGTCGTCGAAATCGACCTCCGTGGCGTTGCTGCCTTGGAAATATCGCGCGCCGCGGAGATCTGTGAAAGCATAACCGACATCGCCGCGCAGATACCACCCGGTCGCTTCGCTGACAGTCACCTCCGGCGGCTGCTCCGGAATGGGCTCGGCAGGGGCGAGATCCGCAGAATAGGCATTTGTCGCTATCAAGAATGCGGCGAAGATGCCGGATAAGCTTCTTTTCATGGATTTCACTCCAAAATCCCGTTGCGTCGGCAAGCTCCGTCGCTGCCAATCTGATACGCTTTGCATGGATAATGAATTGGAAACGTTAAAAGCTGCTTAACCACGCTTGTTTACTTTGATTTCAAGCATCTCGGCCGCATGAAACAGAAGATCGACCGCGTCGTGAAATGATTTGCGCAGAGATACATGCCACCCGCGTACGCAACAAAAAAGCCGGCGCTCGCGCACCGGCTTTTTGATTGTCTGTTCTTGCAGGGTCAGGCAGCGGTCCGGACATTCGAGATCGTGCCGATCAGCTCGTTGACGATACGCTCGATCTGGGCGCGGTCGTCGCCCTCGGCCATGACGCGGATCAGCGGCTCGGTGCCGGAAGGCCGGATGACGAGGCGGCCGTTTCTGGCGAGCTCGGCTTCTGCATCGGCGATCGCCTTCTGGACCTGAATATCCTCCAGCGGCTTGCCACCGCTGATGCGGACATTGCGCAGGAGCTGCGGCACCGGCTCGAAGCGGCGGCAGACCTCGCTGACAGTACGGCCGGTGCGCTTGACAGCGGCAAGGATCTGCAGCGCCGCGACCAGACCGTCGCCCGTCGTCCCGTAATCCGAAAGCACGATATGGCCCGATTGCTCGCCGCCGACATTATAATTGTGCTGGCGCATATGCTCCACAACATAGCGGTCGCCGACCTTCGTGCGGGCAAGCGCCATGCCGCGTTCGTCCAGGAAACGCTCAAGGCCGAGATTGGACATGACAGTGGCGACGATGCCGTTACCGCGCAGTTGCTGGTTCTCGGCCCAGCTCTCGGCGATGACGGCCATCAACTGGTCGCCGTCGACGATCGAACCGTTCTCATCGATAATGATGACGCGGTCCGCGTCGCCGTCGAGCGCGATGCCGATATCGGCGCGAACCTCGTCGACTTTCTTCTGCAATGCGACGGGGCTTGTGGAACCGCAATTGAGATTGATATTGGTGCCGTTCGGTTCGTTGCCGATGGTGACGACATCGGCGCCGAGTTCCCAGAGCACGGCGGGCGCCACCTTGTAGGCAGCACCATTGGCGCAATCGATCGCCACCCTCAGTCCCTGCAGCGTCACGTCGCGCGGCAGCGTGCGCTTAGCATGTTCGATATAACGGTCATGCACGCCGTCGACGCGCTTGGCCCGGCCGATATCGTCGGATTTGGCAAGCTGCGCGTTCAGGTCCTTTTCGAGCAGGTCCTCGATCTCGGCCTCGATGTCGTCCGACAGCTTGTAACCGTCGGGACCAAACAGCTTGATGCCGTTATCTTCATAAGGATTGTGCGAAGCAGAGATCATTACGCCGATATCGCAGCGCAGCGAACGCGTCAGCATGGCGACGGCAGGCGTCGGGATCGGGCCGAGAATGAAGGCGTCGAGGCCCGCAGCCGTAAAGCCTGCCACCATCGCATTCTCAAGCATATAGCCGGAAAGGCGCGTATCCTTACCGATGACGACGCGATGACGGTGGTTGCCCCGGCGGAAGATCGTGCCGGCGGCGATGCCGACCCGCATGGCAAGATCCGGCGTCATCGGGAAGACGTTGGATTGACCGCGAATACCGTCCGTACCAAAATAGCGTCTTTTCATCTGCACTCCTGCGCTTTGGCGCGCCATTCAAGGCAGCGCATCATTCCAAGCAAATCCGGCTTCAATGGATTGTCGTCAGTCCAGGAGCGTGATTCATGCTTGCTTCTCTTCAGCGGAATGCCACAAATTGTGGCAATCGGCACGTAAATTAGCGAGAAAAATGATTATATCCCGTTACCAATGAAAAAGGCCGGATCTCCCATCGCGGAAATCCGGCCTTTTTCGAGATCGTGTCGCAGCTCAATGCGGCTGCGGTTCAAGGCCGCCTTCGGGCTCATCGCCCTTGGTGGCTGGCCGCACCCCAGCCTTCGGAACGGCCGATCCGCGGCTCGGCGGCGAATCGTCGCCGAGGTCGCGGGACGGCTTCTCGCCCCGGATCAGCGCCTTGATCTCATCGCCGGTCAGCGTCTCGTACTCAAGCAGCCCTTCGGCAAGCGCGACGAACTCATCGTGCTTTTCCGTTAGGATCGTGCGGGCCTGGTCGTAGGCTTCGTCGATCAGGCGGCGCACTTCATTGTCGATCTTCTGCGCGGTCGCTTCCGAAACATTCTTCGACTGCGAAACCGAGTGACCGAGGAAGACTTCCTGCTGGTTCTCGCCATAGGCGACCTGACCGAGCTGATCGGAGAAGCCCCACTGCGTGACCATGGCGCGGGCAAGCTTGGTAGCCTGCTCGATGTCAGAGGAGGCACCGGAAGTGATGTTCTCCTTGCCAAAGGTGAGTTCCTCGGCGACGCGGCCGCCCATCATGATGCAGAGGCGCGAGACCATCCACTTGTAGCTCATCGAGTAGCGGTCGCCCTCGGGAAGCTGCATGACCATGCCGAGCGCACGGCCGCGCGGAATGATCGTCGCCTTGTGCAGCGGGTCGGCAACGGCGACGTTAAGCGCGGTGATGGCGTGTCCGGCCTCGTGATAGGCGGTGAGCTTCTTTTCCGCTTCGGTCATTGCCGAGGAACGGCGCTCGGCGCCCATCATGATCTTGTCCTTGGCGTCCTCGAACTCCTGCATGGTGACGACGCGCTTGTTGCGACGGGCAGCCATCAGGGCGGCTTCGTTGACGAGGTTCATCAGATCGGCGCCGGAGAAACCGGGCGTGCCGCGGGCGAGAACCTTCAGATCGACATTCGGCGCCAGCGGAACGTTGCGGGCATGCACTTTGAGAATGCGCTCACGGCCGACGATGTCGGGGTTCGGTACCACGACCTGGCGGTCGAAACGGCCGGGGCGCAGCAGCGCGGGATCGAGAACGTCAGGGCGGTTGGTGGCAGCGATCAGGATCACGCCTTCATTCGCCTCGAAGCCGTCCATTTCCACGAGCAACTGGTTCAGCGTCTGCTCGCGTTCATCATTGCCGCCGCCGAGACCGGCGCCGCGATGGCGGCCGACCGCATCGATTTCGTCGATGAAGATGATGCAGGGCGCATTCTTCTTCGCCTGCTCGAACATGTCGCGCACACGGCTTGCACCGACGCCGACGAACATCTCGACGAAGTCGGAACCGGAAATGGTGAAGAAGGGCACGTTGGCTTCGCCGGCGACCGAGCGGGCGAGCAGCGTCTTACCGGTGCCAGGAGGGCCGACCAGCAGCACACCGCGCGGGATCTTGCCGCCGAGACGCTGGAACTTCTGCGGATCACGCAGGAATTCGACGATTTCCTCGAGATCCTGCTTCGCCTCGTCGACGCCGGCGACGTCTTCAAAGGTAACGCGGCCATGCGCTTCCGTCAGGAGCTTGGCCTTGGATTTGCCGAAACCCATCGCGCCGCGCGAGCCGCCCTGCATCTGCCGCATGAAAAACAGCCAGACGCCGAGGATGAGAAGCATCGGCAACAACGTGCCGAGATAGCTCAAAAAACCCGAAGAACCATCCGTTTCGGGACGGGCGGACACCAGCACATTCTTCTGCTGCAGGCGATCCAGCAGGCTGTCGTCGATGACAGGCGAATAGGTCTGGAAGGTGGAGCCATTTTCAACATAGCTTCCGGAGACCCGGTTGCCGGTGACCACGACTTCCTTCACACGGCCCGCATCAACCTCACGCAGAAACTGCGAATAAGGGATATCACGGGAGCCCGTCTGCGCCGGCGCCGTCTGAAACATGCTGAAAAGGGCGATCAGCAAAAGCGCGATGATCGCCCACAATGCGAAATTACGTAAGTTAGGGTTCATTGAACTCCCCAGCACTGCAACAGCCGCCTCATGGCGACCGTCTTATTAGGTTCTAACATAGGGTTGCGCCGCGCTATTGCCAAGGCAATCCCCCAAGTCAGATGGTTTTTCCGTCAATACTTCTTAAAGGCAGCCCCGAATAGGGCGGCATCGCGAAAACCGCCGAAAGCCTGTCGGCAAAGATGAAATCAAATCGTGTCAAAAAGCGGTCGAAGGGTGCGAAATAAGGCGTCAGTTCAACCATTGAAGCGGATTCTGGAGATAAATAGGCTCCATCTGAGGATAAGGCAGGCGCCGACGCGATTGCGCGTTTCCATGCGGATGTGGGAAGCTCCCTGCCGCGCCCTCCCTCATTCCTGTGCTCGTCACAGGGATCCAGCGCGCCCAAGCCCTTGGACGCAGAAGACTCGTTACGCATCGGTGAGTCATTCACCGCGCCGACGCGCGGTGGCTGGACTCCTGTGACGGGCACAGGAAGGAGGGAGGAGCGCGCGGCCTGAGCTTCCACCCTCATGGTCGTTCCTAACCGGTTTTCAACACGGAACCTGCCATCCCAAACCCCCGTCTCCCCCGACTGCAATATCAGCGGCACCATCCCTCGGTACTCGCGCGCCAGATAAAGCCCGTCGCGCCTCAGATCGAACACCACTCTGCCGGCGGTCATCCGTCCCGGCGCGCTGCTGCCGGCGGCGAATGCGAGAATACGTTCCATCTTCACCCTGCCCGGCGCGAATGGCTGCCCCCCGAATACCGCCGTCAGGCGGCCGAGCGTATAGTCGAGGACCGCAGGGTCCTGCCGCAACCCGCCAGGCATCACCTGCCCAAGCACGCCGCCGTGAAGCTGGAAATGGCGATCCAGCCATTCGGCGGCTCGAGACGAGAGAGTGAGCCGCTCCGCCCAGGCGGCGCGTATATCCTTCTCCACAGATGTATGGGCCGAAAGTTGCCGGCGCATCCGCACACGCTCGTAATTCGTATCCTCATTGCTCGGATCGTCGATCCACCGCACGCCCCGCGCCCGCAGGAAAGCGCGGATATCCATCCGAGTGGAAAATAGAAGCGGGCGCAAAATCCAGAATCGCCGGTCGAAAAGCACGGCATCGGCAATACCGGTCGAAACCTGCTCCGTTCGCATGCCACGCATGGCAAGCGTTTCGCGCTGGTCGTCCAGCGTATGGCCGGTGACGATGAGGTTGGCGCCGAGCGCTTCGGCTGCCTCGGCTAGAAGGCTGTAACGGGCCTCGCGTGCCGCGGCCATGATGCCGGTTTTCGGTTTTTCGCCCTGCCATGTGGCGCTCATATGGGGAATGCCGAGGGCTGCACAGAGGGCTGCGACCTCTCGCGCCTCGTCTGCGGAACCGGCACGCAGCGCGTGGTCGACGGTCGCGGCACAAAGGGAAATTTCAAGATGGGGCGCGGCCTTCACGACTTCATCGAGGAGAAGAAGCAGGCCGGTGGAATCGCTGCCGCCAGAGATCGCGACGAGAATGCGCGCAGGACTTCGAAGCGATGCGAGAAACTGGCGGATCGCCTGTCGAGGCGATGCGGCGTCCGGAGACATTCCGGAAGACCTCAGCAGGCGAGGCGTTTCTGTTCGCTCGCAACCTTGCTTATGACGGCGCGTGACGCCTTCGGATAACGCTTCGAGACTTCGCGCAGGGTCGCGCAGGCGGTTTCCTTGTTGTCGAGGGCAGCAAGCGACATGCCAAGCTTCAACAGCATTTCCGGCGCCTTTTCCGAGCTGCCGTATTTCTGATGTGCGTTGAGGAAAGTCTTGGCCGCCTCGTTATATTTGCCCTGCGAATAGAGCGCTTCGCCGAGCCAGAAATTGGCGTCCGCCGCGCGTGCGCTGCTCGGGTAACGGGCGATGTACTGATTGAATTCCTGCTCGGCCGTGCTGTAATCGCCCGAGAGCACGTGGCCGTATGCTGACTTATACTGATCCGCCTCGCCGCCGAGCGAGGCCGTCTGCTGCGGCGTGCCGCTGTTGGCAGTGGGAACCGGGCCGGATCCGATGGTGGCGTTTTCATCGACGCTTCCGCCGATCGCATTGCCGTTCTGGTCGAACTCGATCGAGCCGAGCTGCTTCGGCGGCTGTCCGAGGCCGGTATTGGCAGGCACATCGGTGGAGGGAGCCGTTTCGGCCCCCTGCGGTGCTTGAATCACTCTGGCGACGTCGTCGCTGCCGGACACTCCCGGAGCGGCATCGGTCTCGCTCTTTTTGACCGGAGCCTTGGCGCCGCCACCGCTACCGGTTTTTTCGAGCTGCTGGAAGCGGAATTCATTGTCTTCCTGCTGCTTGCGGATCGTCTCCTGCATCTGCAGAAGCTGAAAGCTCATCTCCTCGATTCGGCCATTCAGCTGCCGCATCTGCTCTTCGAGCTGCTGCACGCGGATTTCCGCGTCTCCGCTCTGCACCTTGACGACGGGCGGGGCCGGCTGCTGTTCCGCGGATCGGCCGCCGAGATGCAGCCCGAAGAACGAGGCCGAATAAGCCGTCCGTTCGCTCCCGGTGATAGCCGCCAGGCACAGCATGCCTGCCACGACAAGTTTCTTCATATGTATCGTCCTGTCCCAGTGATTCTTCGCGCCATGAGGCACGAACAGGAGATTTTTCCAATTGCTGTCAAAAAGCAACGGAGTCTGGCCAAAGTGTGGTCAAAAAGAAAGGCGGCCCGCTGCGGGACCGCCTCTGCGAAAACGAATTATATCCGAAGATTACATGCCGGCGCCGCCGAGCACGGTGACCGCGCGGCGGTTCTGCGACCAGCAGGAAATATCGTCGCAGACGGCGACCGGACGTTCCTTGCCGTAGGAGATCGTCTTCATGCGCTGTGCCGGAACGCCGCGCGAAGCGAGGTAGTCCTTGGTGGCAGCAGCGCGACGGGCGCCGAGTGCGAGGTTGTATTCGCGGGTGCCGCGTTCGTCGGCATGGCCTTCAACGGTGATCTGGTAGTTCGGGTAACGACCGAGCCACTGTGCCTGACGGTCGAGCGTCTGAGCGGCATCGGCGCGGATCGACGTGGAGTCGGTATCGAAGAAGATGCGGTCGCCGACATTGACCGTGAAGTCCTGGGTCGAGCCCGGCGTCGCGGCGCCTGCGCCGAGACCCATGTCGCCGGCGCTGTTCGGCATGCCGCCGTTCTTCTTGTTCGCGCAGCTTGCAAGCGCGAGACCGGCCAGAAGCGCGATCATGACAGGGTTGCGGGCGAAATTCTGCATACGGCTCATTGCCGGGGTATGAATTCGGCTCATGGCCGGTCTCCTTGCGAGTTCATCAGGGTTTCCGGACAGTAACCGCACTCGGTTAACCGCCCCTCAAAGATTATGGTTAACAGTTTACTGATTTGTCCCGTGTCGCCCGGTTTCCACGACTTTGAGGCGACATAAGGGCAGTGATGCACTCGCTACTCCAGCAGCGGCGACCAAGCCGGGTCGGATGCATAGCTCGGCGTCTTCACAAGCTGCTCGTTATAACCAGTCAGATCAATCGAATAGAGTTGCGGGCCACCCGCGCCTGCCGCTTGGCGGAAGAACATCAGCACCCGGCCGTTCGGCGCCCAGGTCGGGCCTTCATTGTGGAAGCCGGACGTCAGGATGCGCTCGCCCGAGCCATCTGGCTTCATCACGCCGATGGAGAACTTGCCGCCGGACTGTTTGGTGAAGGCGATGAGATCGCCGCGCGGCGACCAGACCGGCGTCGAATAGGAGCCGTCACCGAAGGAAATGCGGGTCTGGCCCGAGCCATCGGCGTTCATCACGTAGATCTGCGGCTTGCCACCTCGGTCGCTTTCGAAGCTGATGCGGGCACCGTCAGGCGAATAGGAGGGCGAGGTGTCGATCGCCGCCGTCGAGGTCAGCCGCGTCGTCGTGCGCGAGCGCAGGTCCATCGTATAGATGTTGGAATTGCCTTCCTGCTGGAGGCTCATGATCACCTTCTGGCCATCAGGCGAAAAACGCGGCGAGAAGGTCATGCCGGGAAAGTTGCCAACGACTTCACGCTGCCCGGTTTCGAGCTGCAGCAGGTAGACGCGCGGCTGCTGGTTGGCGAAGGACATGTAGGTGACTTCCTGCCGGCTCGGCGAGAAGCGCGGCGTCAACACAAGATCGCTGCCGTCGGTCAGCGTCCGCACGTTGAAACCGTCCTGGTCCATGATCGCCAGCTGGCGCTTGCGCTGCTGCTTGGTGCCGGATTCGGAGACGAAGACGACGCGGGTGTCGAAGTATCCCTCTTCGCCGGTGATCTGCTTATAGATCGCGTCGGCAATGATGTGGGCAACACGGCGCCAGTTCTCCGGCTGCGTGTAGAACTGCTGGCCGGTCATCTGCTGGCCGGCGAACGTATCCCAGAGACGGAATTCGGCGCGAAGGCGGCCATCCGCTTCCTGCGTGACACGGCCGGTTACCAGCGCCTGGGCGTTGATGACCTTCCAATCCTCGAAGCGCGGCGCGGCATCCGGATTGGAAATCTTCTCGATGAAGGCGGTCTTGTTGATTGGCGCAAACAGACCGGAGCGCTGCAGGTCGGCAGCGATGACCTGCGAGACCTCCGCGCCCATATCGCCCTGCAGGAAGTCCGTCACAGCAATCGGCAATGGCTGGACGTTGCCCTTGTTGATGTTAATCTCGACCAGCGCATTCGCCGGTGTCGCGAACGCAGCAATGGTCATGAGACCGGCAGCGACGGCGATCGCGCGGAAGAAAGAACATTTGTTCATGGAGTAAAAGCCTTTCAGCATTTAAATTCCCAGATCACTCGGGTCGAAGTTAACGACGACTTCGCTCCAGGCATCGTATTTGTCTTTTGGAAGGGAGGAGAAAGGTGCCGATTTCATGATGGCGCGATAGGCGCCGCCGGCGAGCGCCCGGCGCGTCGACTCGTTATCACCACCGACTGCCTCGACCTCCGGCTCGCCGACAATATTGCCATCCTGGTCGAGGTTCATGTGGACCTTGATGCGAACGTCGCTCATGCCTTCCATGCCGGGAATGACAGTCCAGTTGCCGGCGATGGCGCTCTTCAGGGCGTCCATCTCGCTCATGGACAGCTTGGAACCGCCATTGCTCTTCTTGGCTCCCAGCGATGCCTCCTGCGTCGAGCGCTTGGCGCCGCCGGCGGAAGGGTCGGTTTTGTTCAGCAAGGCGGAAATCTCATCCGCATTGAAATCGCTTTTCATCGACGAAGCCGATTTCGCCGTTTCCTGCTTCTGGTCCGCCTTCTTCTTCTCGGTCGGCTTGTCAGCGGTCTTCGGCTGATCCTGCGCCTTTTCCGGCGGCTTTTCGGCGGGCTTTTGCGGTTCCGGTGGCTTCACCTGAGGTTTCGCGACAGGGGTAGGCACATTATCAGGCAGCGCCTCGGCTTCCGGCTTCGGTGGCACTTCAGGGTTGACCTGTTCTTCGGGCGGCTTTTCCTCGGGCTTCGGCGGCGTCATTTCGGCAGGCTTCGGCGGCGGAATAGAGGCGACCTCCTTCGGCTGCTCGACTTCGGTGTCTTCCTTGACGATTTCTTTGACGTCATTGGGAGTAGGATCGGTCTTCGGCTGTGGCTTCTCGCTCGAATTCGCGGCGGCAGCTTCCGTATTGCTCGGCTTCGCGTTCGGAACCGGCGGAGTCTTCAGGTCGACATTGTTGTCGCCGGCATTTTCGGCCGGCTGCGCGATCGGCGGCCGTGTCGTCGGCACGGGCGCGGACGTCTCCTTCTTCGGAGCTTTCTTGTCGCCCTGCTGCATCTGGGTGATCGATTCCACCGGCACGAGATCGACCGGCATCGCCTCGAAATCCTCAACCTTGAAGGATTCTGGCGCACTGAGCGACACCATCGCCCAGGTGAGCACCAGGCAATGCAGAACAGCAGATGTGACGACGCTAGTCTTCATCTTGAACGCTATTGGTCCTTCTTCTGCTGCGTCACGAGGCCGATATTCTTGAAACCGGCCCCCTGGATGCGAGCCATCACGTCGGCGATGACACCATAAGGCGCCGTCGCGTCGCCGCGCACGAAGATGCGTTCATTGTAGCCGGTGGTAGCGATCGCCTCGAGCTTGGCGGCGATCTCGGCGGCCGGGATCGGAGTTTCCTGCAGGTAGACTTCGCCGGAGTTCTTGACCGAGATCGTGATCGGCTGCGTCTCGGAATTCAGCGCCTTAGCCTGCGTTTCCGGCAGGTCGATCGGCACGCCGACGGTCATCATCGGTGCTGCGACCATGAAGATGATCAAAAGCACGAGCATGACGTCGACAAGCGGCGTCACGTTGATTTCGGAGATCACGGCCTTGTTCCGACCGCCGCGACGGCGGCGTCCGCCGCCTCCGCCGCCATTGCCTCCAACAGCCATACCCATGTGAGAATACTCCGTTGGTTACTGCGCGGCAGCGCGGGGCTGCAGCTTCTCGTCGATCTGGCGCGAAAGGATGGCGGAGAATTCGTCCGCGAAACCCTCCATGCGCGCCGAGAGCTTGCCGGCATCGGCAGAGAACTTGTTGTAGGCGATGACGGCCGGAATAGCGGCGACGAGGCCGATCGCGGTGGCGAGCAATGCTTCAGCGATACCGGGTGCGACCACCGCGAGGTTCGTCGATTTCGAGCCAGCGATCGCCTGGAACGAGGTCATGATGCCGACGACCGTGCCGAAGAGGCCGATGAACGGGCCGGCCGAACCGATGGTGGCGAGTGATCCCAAACGGGCGCCGAGATATTCGGTTTCACGGGCGAGCGTCACGTCCATGGCGCGGTCGATACGCATCTGCAGGCCGATCGGCGAGCGAGCGCCGCGTTCGAAGGATTTCTTCCATTCGCGCATGGCTGCGACGAAGATCGACGCCAGGCCGGTGTTGTTGCGTTCGGACAGCGAACGATAAAGTTCTTCCAGCGACTGGCCCGACCAGAAAACCTGCTCGAACTTGTCGAACTGGCGCCTTGCGCGGCCATAGGCCAGATACTTGTCGATGACGATCGCCCACGTCCAGACCGAGGCCGCGATGAGCCCGAGCATGACGAGCTTGACGACGATGCCGGCCTGCATGAAAAGCGACCAGAGGCTGACGTCCGTCGTGGCTGCTGCCAATCCTACTTGTTCCATTGATCCAAAATCCCCGAATCCAAACGCCCGGCGCTGGACCGGGCGGCACAAAATGATCTCGCAAGAAGTGTCCGGGACCGCCGCCCAAAGCCCTGGTCAAGCTTCCAAGCTCTTCTTCCGCCTTCTTGCCGTCAAATTTGGTCAAAGGAAGGCGTGCACCGCACAAACTCCGACTTTCCCAGTAAGACACTATTATGGTTAATAGATCGTTAGTGCCGGACGATGACAGAAAGCCTGTGTTCGGAAGGTTTTGTTCCATGGATTACTTGACCGGAGCATGGTCCGGCTGCCGAAAGAGCGCTCATCCTGCGGCGCGGGAATTCCTTCACATAAAGTTCAAGTTTTGACAAGGCCGATTCGGAACTACAGCGGCCGGCTGCCTTCCAGGAACTTTGCCGCCAGCGTTTCCGGCAGCCGCCGCGGCCGCCCCCTGGCGTTGATGACGGCGATAATCACCTTGGCTGCAATCAGCAGGGTTTCACCTGACCGGATCTGCTGGTTGAGCACCATCTTGGCGCCTCCGGCCTTTTCAGTATGCGTCAGGATCGTCAGCACGTCATCCATGCGCGCGGGGCTCTTGAAGTCGATCTCCATGCGGTGGACGACGAAGACGAGGCCTTCTTCATCGGCGCTGACGAGCTCGCGCTGCTCGACGCCGAGGCAGCGCAGATAATCGGTGCGGCCGCGCTCGAGGAAATGCAGGTAGCGGGCGTGATAGACGAGGCCGGAGAAATCCGTATCTTCATAATAGACCCGCTGAACGAGGCGATGTCCGGCCTCCGTCAGCTCTCCCGAGATGGAAAAAGGGCGTTCGGTCATAATTTTCTCCAAAGTGAGGTGCCCTCTTTGGCGCAACGCTAGGCGGCAGGCAAGCGTTGAATGCCGGACCGTCCGGCATTCAATGCGCCGCCGGCAGGCATTGAATGATTGTCATAATTCCTAACTATTCCCGATAATAGCGACCGATCAGGAGATGATGCGATGAAGATTGCGGTTATGGGCGGAGACGGTTTCATTGGTTGGCCCACCTCGCTCCACCTTTCCGATGCCGGTCATGACATCCATATCCTCGACAATCTCTCGCGCCGCTGGATAGACACCGAACTCGGCGTGCAGTCGCTCACCCCGATGGATTCGATCCAGGAGCGCACGCGCATCTGGCACGCAGAAACCGGACGCCGTATCCACTTTAATCTGATCGATCTCGCTAGGGATTACGAACTTCTGAAGAAATGGCTTTCGGAACACCGGCCGGACGCGATCATCCATTTCGCCGAACAGCGGGCCGCGCCCTATTCGATGAAGAGCGACCGCCACAAGAACTACACGGTGAACAACAATGTCAGTGCCACGCACAACCTCCTGAACGCGCTGACCGATCTCAATCTCGACGCCCACCTCATCCATCTCGGCACCATGGGCGTCTATGGCTATTCGACAGTCGGTGCAGCCATCCCCGAAGGCTATCTGCCGGTCGGCGTTGAAACCGTGGACGGCGAAACGGTCAGCCAGGAGATTCTCTACCCCTCCAATCCGGGCTCGATCTACCACATGACCAAGTGCCTGGATCAGCTTCTCTTCCAGTTCTACGCTAAGAACGACGGCTTGCGGATCACCGACCTGCACCAAGGCATCGTCTGGGGCACGCATACCGAGCAGACGCGCCGCCACGCGCAGCTGATCAACCGTTTCGATTACGACGGCGATTACGGCACGGTGCTGAACCGTTTCCTCATTCAGGCAGCGATCGGTTATCCGCTGACGGTGCATGGCACCGGTGGCCAAACCCGCGCCTTCATCCACATCCAGGATTCAGTGCGCTGTATCGAGCTGGCGCTGAAGAACCCGCCCGCCCGCGGCGCCCGCGTCGAGATCTTCAATCAAATGACGGAAACCCACCGGGTGCGCGACCTGGCCGAGATAATCGCCAGAATGAGCGGCGCCAAGATTGCCTGGCTGCCTAACCCGCGCAAGGAGGCTGCCGAAAACGAGCTGATCGTCCGGAACGAAAAGTTCCTCGACCTTGGCCTTGAACCGACCACGCTGGAAGCCGGGCTGCTGGGCGAAATCGTCGACGTGGCGAAGAAATTCGCCTATCGCGTCGACCGCTCTCGCGTGCCGGCCGTCTCCGCCTGGACTAAAGACATTGCCGCGACCATCGATCACGATCCGGAAGGCAAGCGGCTGAAGTCTGTGTCATGAGCGCTGAGATGACGAACGCCAGAGGATTATCGGCCGACCCGAAAACTCCCCCACATCACGTCAGTTCAACCAAGGGCCGGCATCTCATTTGGACTCGCCAAAGAGGAAAGGTCGCGGCTTGCTCCCTCATCTCCCCAGCGGGGGTCCAAAGGACGGGTCAAGACCCGCGGCTCGGCCCCGGGCGGTGGCCCGCAGGGTCTGATGAGGGGGCCCCACGGCACGCCATACATTGCCTTTTGCTCGCGCTCAGAGCATTCGCTCCTGTCGTCGCTCACCCCCTCAACCGCCTGCCGGCACCTTCTCCCCGCTGGGGAGAAGAGACGCGTAGCAATGCCTTGCCGTCTCTCTTTCGCCGAAGCGAGATTTATCGGGGCAGTCAAATCCGATGAGCCCCTCGCCCGTCTTCGCCTACGTCACCCTCGTCACCAATGCTGACTACGCTATGGGCGCCACCGCCCTGGCGAAGTCGCTTCGCCGAACCGGTACCAATGCCGATATCGTCGTCCTGCACACCGGCGGCGTCGATGTGGCCGCCCTCGCTCCGCTGAACGCGCTCGGTTGCCAGCTCGTTGAGGTCGAGCACTTGCCGCTTTCCGATGCCTTCAACGAGCGCCACGCCCGCGGCCATCTCCATTCTGCAGCCCCCTTCACTAAAGGCCGCAAGCCGGAGTTCCATTCGCCGCTCGACAATTTCTGCAAGCTCAGGCTCTGGCAGCTGGTGAAGTATGAGCGCTGCGTCTTCGTCGATGCCGACGCCCTGGTGCTGAAGAACGTCGACAGGCTCTTCCTCTATCCGGAATTTTCTGCCGCTCCCAACGTCTATGAAAGTCTCGCCGACTTTCGCCGCTTGAATTCCGGCGTCTTCGTCGCCACGCCGTCGCATGACACATTCGGAAAAATGCTCGAAAGGCTCGACAGGCCCGAGGCTTTCTGGCGACGCACCGACCAGACCTTTCTGCAGACGTTCTTCCCGGAATGGCACGGCCTACCGGTCTATTTCAACATGCTGCAATATGTATGGTTCACTATGCCGGAGCTTTGGGACTGGAAGAGTATTTCGATCGTGCACTATCAGTATGAAAAACCGTGGGAAAAGGATCATCCAAAGGCAAAACAACTACAACCATTGATCGACCTGTGGCACAATATACACGATCATGGCGACTTGCCTCAGATCACGGCGCTGGGAAATCCGGAAGGGACGGCATGAAAGTATTGGTATCCGGGGGAACGGGTCTCGTCGGCCGGTACGTCGTCGAGGAGCTGTTGGCCGCCGGCTATCAGGTGATTGTCGGCGGGCGCCGGGCGCCGCTGCCGCGTTTCTTCTCTCGCCCGGTCGAGTTCGCAGCACTCTCCCTCGATCCCGATAAGGATCAGATCGACGTCTTCGACGACGCTTACTTCTTCGTGCACGCCGCCTTCAGCCATGTTCCCGGCAAATATCGCGGCGGCGAGGGCGAGGATCCCGAGAGCTTCCACAGATTGAACCTCGACGGCACCGTCCGGCTCTTCGAAGCGGCCAAACGCGCCGGCACGCGCCGTTGCGTCTTCCTGTCCAGCCGCGCTGCCTATGGCGACCAACCGCCGGGAACCGAGCTTGTCGAAACGATGCTTCCAAAACCGGAGACGCTCTACGGCCAGGTGAAACTCGACGCCGAAGGCGCGCTCAGCCATCTCTCGACGCCGGGTTTTGCCGGCGTAAGCCTGAGGGCAACTGGTGTCTATGGCGATCTCCCACCGAACAAATGGGATGGCCTCGTCGCCGATTATCTCGCCGGCCGGCCAGTCGCTGCTCGCGCCGGGACGGAGGTTCATGGTCGCGACCTCGGCCGCGCGGTGCGGCTGATGCTGGAGACGGAAAGCACCCGCATCTCGGGCGAAGTCTTCAACATATCCGACATAACAGTCGACACGCACGACATTCTCGCGGCTATCCGCCGTGAAACGAGCTGTCCCCACGCTTTGCCGCCCCCCGCCGACAAGGCTGCCCTCAATCCGATGAACACGGCGAAAATCCGTGCGCTCGGCTGGCTGCCAGGTGGAGCTCCTCTGTTCGAGGAAACGATGCGGTGGCTGGCGGCCGCCTTGCCGGTGTCGCCGCGGCACGAATCTGCGCAGTATCGATAGTCATCCTCGTCTGACGATCGGTAACCGCAGGGTGATACGACGTGAAACGTGTGCAGCCCTGTCGCAGCCGGCATTTGCATCGGGTCTCCAGCCGGCTATGCTCGGTTAGACCTCTCAATCCGGCAGATCGAATGACCGCAAAAGAACTGAAAGCGCAGCTGCGCAACGAACGGCTGGCCGCCCGCGACGCCATCGCTCCTGAAGAGCGCATCTCCAAAAGCCTTGCAATGGCCGATCACGCCGGCGAGGCGGTCGCCTTCGAGCCGGGCACCATCATCTCCGGCTTCCTGCCGATCCGGTCGGAGGCCGATCTCAGGCCGCTGATGTCGCGCTTTGCAGCACGCGGCGCGCGGCTCTGCGTGCCGGCGATCCTCGACAAGCAGACCATCGTCTTTCGCGAATTGGCGGAAGGCGCACCGCTTGTCGCTACCGGTTTCGGCACGGTCGGCCCAACCGAGCATGCCGCCGTCCTCGATCCCGAGATCATGCTGGTGCCGCTTTCGGCTTTCGATGTCAGAGGCCACCGCATCGGCTACGGCGCCGGCCACTACGACCGCGCCATCAGCCGGCTCAGAGAGAAAGGCCTGCACCCCAAGCTGATCGGCATTGCATTCGACTGCCAGGAAGTGGCACATGTGCCCGACGAGCCGCATGACATAAGCCTGGATGCCATCCTGACAGAAAGCGGCCTTCGCTTTTTTGCTTCTTGGATTGGATAGGGAATGCGGCTGCTTTTTTTGGGTGACATGGTCGGCAAGACGGGACGCACGGCGGTCTGGGACCGCCTCCCCGGCCTGATCTCCGACCTCAGGCTCGATTTTGTCGTCGTCAACGGCGAGAATGCCGCCGGCGGTTTCGGCATCACCGAGGACATCTTTCTCGAAACGATCAATGCCGGTGCCGATGTGGTGACGACCGGCAATCACGTCTGGGACCAGAAGGAAGCCGTTGCCTTTGCCGGGCGGCACGATCAATTCCTGCGGCCGGCCAATTATCCGCAAGGCACGCCAGGGCGCGGCTCTGGCCTTTTCTATGCCAGGAACGGTGCGCGGGTGCTCGTTGCCAATGTCATGGGCCGCGTCTTCATGCATCCGGAACTCGACGACCCCTTCAAATCGGCGGAAGCGATCCTCGATGCCTGCCCGCTGAAAGAGCAGGCCGATGCAATCGTCTTCGATTTCCATGCCGAAGCGACCAGCGAGAAGCAATGCTTTGGCCATTTCGTCGACGGCCGCGCCAGTTTCGTCGTCGGCACCCACACCCATGTGCCGACCGCCGATGCGCAGATCCTGAACGGCGGCACCGCCTATATGTCGGATGCCGGCATGTGCGGCGACTACGACTCCTCCCTCGGCATGGACAAGGAGGAGCCACTCAACCGCTTCATCTCCAAGATGCCGAAGGGCCGCATGGAAGCGGCAAGCGGCCCGGCGACGATCTGCGGCGTCGGCGTCGAGATTTCCGATGCCAGCGGACTGGCCGAAAAGATCGCGCCGCTTCGGCTCGGGCCGCGTTTGGCCGAAACGGTGCCGGAGTTCTGGCGGTAATCCAGCCGCTCCAACACGCAATTGTGAGCATCGCGGCTCTGGACCGCTGCGACCTCATGACGCATCCTCCGCCGCTCAATGAAAGCGCCGGAGGAGGTGGCATGAGGCCGCATTATCTTATCCTCGCTATCACATGCCTGACGGCCTTCGCCGCATCAGATCCCGCCGAGGCACAGGAGCAGCGCCGGCGAGCCAGCCAATGCCACGTGATCGCCGAGAATATGCCCAGGGCGACCTTCGCCAGTTTCTCCATCGCCCCGGCGCCGATGCCGGCTGTATCCGAAGGCGAGAATGTTAGATTCACCTATCTCGGCCATTCCACCTTCGAAATCGAGACACCCGGCGGCATCATTATCGCGACGGATTATAATGGCTGGTACAAGCCGGCGACGACCCCCGATGTCGTCACGATGAACAAGGCTCATACGACCCACTTCACCCTGACGCCTGAGCCCGACATCAAGCATGTGCTCCACGGCTGGAGCGACGTGCCGGGCGAGAAGGCCAGCATCAATCTCGTCGTCGGCGATGCCTATATCCGCAACGTCACGACCGATATCCGCTTCAGCTACGGCATCGGCGGGTCGCAGGAGGATGGAAACTCGATTTTCATCTTCGAGATTGCCGGTCTCTGCATCGGCCATCTCGGCCATCTGCACTACGAGCTGACGGATAGCCATTATACCGAAATCGGCCGCCTTGACGTCGTCATGGTGCCCGTCGACGGCGGCCTGACCATGGGTGCCGACAGCATGAGCCGCGTCATCAAGCGGCTACGCTCGTCGCTGATCCTGCCGATGCACCGCCGTGGCCCGCCGGTCAATGCCTTCGTCTCCATGTTCGGAAAGGACTTCGATATCACTTATGCGCCTGATGACAGCCTCACCGTTTCCATGCGCACGCTTCCCAGGAAGCCGCTGATCTATGTGATGAAGGGCGTGCAGTAATAGCCCGGCGGGCCCTCCAAACCTCGCTGATCAAGCAAATTGTAGGTGGCGTTTGACGCCGACCTCGGGCATTTTGTCGTCGTCGAGATTGGCCTTGGCGATCTCCCAACCGAATTTTAGCGTGCTGCCTGTCGAAACCCAGATCTCGGCATCATCGACATGCAGGGAAAGCATGGTGAGTTTCGGGTCTTTCTTGCCGCCGTCATACCAGGCCGCCACCATCGAACTCCAATATTCCTCGATCTTGGACGGGTCGGGGCGTACCTCGATGACGCCGGAAAGGCAGGCGTGATAATCGTGATCCTTGCCGATGACGCAGAAATGCGCGCGGCTGCCGGGCTTGATGGCCCGCACGATGTCGGCGTCGGTCTTGGTGTAAAACCAGATCGTGTTGGTGGTGGGATCGGCATGCGGCGCCATCGGCTGCATGTGCATATCAAGCCCGGAAATTCCGAGCATGCCGGCATGAACACCGTTGACCTGATCCCAAAGCTGACGTGCTGGTTGTTCCCGCGCCTCGCTGAGACTTGCCATGACCGTTCCTTTCCGTTGGGTGGAGTTCGGTTGAAACGTCATCCTTTCGCCTTTGTTCCGAACTGCTTTCCCCTTGAACGGCTGCCGTTTCGCTCTTATAAGGCGGCCCATTCCGAACAATGAGACGTGAACAGGGGTGCCATGGCTGGCCATTCACAGTTTAAAAACATCATGCACCGCAAAGGCCGTCAGGATGCCGTGCGGTCGAAAATGTTCTCCAAGCTTGCGCGCGAAATCACCGTTGCCGCCAAGGCCGGCCTGCCCGACCCGACGATGAACGCCCGTCTTCGCCTGGCAATCCAGAACGCCAAGGCCCAGTCCATGCCGAAGGACAACATCGACCGCGCCATCAAGAAGGCAGCTGGCGCCGACAGCGAAAACTATGATGAAGTCCGCTACGAGGGTTATGGTCCGGGCGGCACGGCTATCATTGTCGAAGCCCTGACCGACAACCGCAACCGCACCGCCTCCAACGTCCGCTCGATCTTCACGAAGGCAGGCGGCGCCCTCGGAGAAACCGGTTCCGTTTCCTTCTCCTTCGATCATGTCGGCGAAATCACCTACAAACTTTCCGCAGGCGACGCCGACAAGGTAATGGAAGCCGCGATCGAAGCCGGCGCTGATGACGTCGAGACCGACGAAGAGGGCCATTACATCACCTGCGCTTTCGAAGCCCTTGGCGAAGTGTCGAAAGCCCTGGAGGCAAGCCTCGGCGAAGCCGAAACCGTCAACGCTGTCTGGCGCGCCCAGAACAACGTGCCAGTGGACGAGGAAAGAGCACAGTCGCTGATGAAGCTCATCGACTCGCTCGAAGACGACGACGACGTGCAGAACGTCTATTCCAACTTCGAGGTCTCGGAAGAGGTTCTGGCGAAGCTTTCAGCTTGAGCCGCTGAACAATCGGAACCCGGCCTTGGCGCCGGGTTTTTCCATTTCTGGCGACTGCTCGGAAAATCTTAAGCGGCCGCCCGCATGAAGTTCCCAAGGCCTGCGAATAATTCCACCGACTTCAGCCGCGCCTGGATATCATGGATCGGCATCGAGATGATCACCTCGTCGGCCTTCGTTTCCTTGAGAAACTCCGCCAGTTTCGCCTCAGCCGTCGCCGGCGAGCCCACCACGGCATAACGCAGCGTGTGTTCGACGTTCATCTTCTCCATCGGCGACCAGAAGCTCTCCATATCGGTGACAGGGCGCGGGAACGGGCCGCGGACATTGCGGCGTAGGTTGACGAACTGCTGCTGGGCGGAAGTGAAATGGTAGCGCGCCTCCTCGTCCGTCGCCGCCATCGCGCCCATGACGCCGACCATTACATAGGGCTTGTCGAGCGCCGCCGAGGCCTGGAAGCGGTCGCGATAGATTGCGATGGCGTCGAGCAGCATATCAGGGGCAAAATGCGAGGCGAAGGCATAGGGAAGCCCGAGCATCGCAGCAAGCTGGGCGCTGTAGAGGCTGGAGCCGAGCAGCCAGATCGGGATATGCGAACCATTGCCGGGCACCGCAAGGATCGCCTGGTTCTCGAGCGGAGTGCCGAGAAGCTGCTGCAATTCCACCACGTCATTCGGGAAGCTGTTCGCGCCGGCCTCGAGGTTGCGCCGCAACGCCTGTGCCGTGCGCATGTCCGTTCCCGGCGCCCGTCCCAGGCCGAGATCGATGCGGCCGGGAAAGAGCGCCTCCAGCGTGCCGAACTGCTCGGCGATGACGAGCGGCGAATGATTGGGCAGCATGATGCCGCCGGAGCCGATGCGGATGCGTTTTGTCGCAGCCCCGACATGGCCGATGACAATGGCGGTCGCAGCACTGGCGATGCCCGGCATGCCATGATGCTCGGCTAACCAGAAGCGCTTGTAACCGAACTCTTCAGCCTTCTGAGCCATCCGCGCGGAGCTTTCGAGCGACTGGCGCACGGTGCTGCCTTCGGCAATGGGAGAAAGGTCGAGTATGGAGAAGGGAACCATGGAAACCTGCCGGGCAGTTGAAGGATCCCGTCTATGTAGGTTGGCGCCCGCCCCATTCCAAACCATGCACGCAAACAAAGGGCCGCGCGAAGGCGGCTCTGGTCGAATATTGCAAGCGATGCCTCACCGGTGACGGCGCAACACATGCACCTCGGCGCTCGGTCTGTGGTGCCCCTGCGGCAGCGTGAAATTGCCGAGTTGGCGGTCCATTTCCAGAGCTTCCGTCGCCAGGCGGTGGATCGCCGCCGTTGTCTCCTCGACCATTGAGGCGTTCTGCTGCGTCATCGCGTCGAGTTCGGCCACTGCATTGTTGATCTCGCGCAGCGTATTGGCTTCGTCGCGGGTCGCACCCATGATCTCGTTGATCTGGCCGTTGATCGCCTCTACATGGGCGCCGATGCCCGTAAGGGCAACGCCGGCCTTCTCGACCAGCGCGACACCGCTTTCGACCTCATGCGTGGACTTCTGCAGCAGGCTGGAGATCTCCTTTGCCGCACTCGATGAGCGCTGGGCGAGCTCCCGGACTTCCATGGCGACGACGGCAAAGCCCTTGCCCGATTCCCCCGCGCGGGCCGCCTCAACGCCAGCGTTCAGCGCCAGAAGATTGGTCTGGAAGGCGATGTCGTCGATAACCGATATGATGGTGTTGATCTGGCGCGATGAAGTCTGGATGGCCTCCATCGCCGCAATCGTCTCACGCATGATCTGGCTGGAGCCGGTCGTCTCCGTCTTGGCGTCTCGGGCGATACGCTCAGCCTGCTCTGCCCGCTCGATCTGACGGCGAACGGACTGGGTAATGGCGCTGATCGCATTCGCCGTCTCGGTGATCGACCCGGCCTGACGTTCGGTGCGCCCGGCAAGCTCGTCGGCGCCGGTGCGCATCTCCTCGGAGCCGGCACGCACCGCCATCGAGTTGCCGCCGATCGCCGTCATAGTTTCGCTGAGCGTTGCAAGCGCCTCGTTGAAATTGACGCGCAGGCTTTCGAGCTCGTTCGGGAAGCGGGTGTCGATCTGGTAGGCGAGATCGCCGCTTGCCAGATGATGCAGACCCTCATCGAGCGCTTCCACCACCTGCTGCAGCGACTTCGCCTCGGCCTCCCGTTCTGCGAGATTCTGCTGGCGCTCCTGCTCGGCCTGCAGGCGTGTCTCTTCGCTCGCCGCTTCGAGTTCGCGGCCTTCGATCAGCGACTGCCGGAAGCGGGCAAGCGCTTTCGCCATCGTGCCGATCTCGTCCTTGCGGTTCAGGCTGCCGATCTCGCTGTCGAGCTTGCCGTCGGCGACGTCGCGAGTCACACCGGCGAGCCGCGCCAGCGGCGAAAACAGGAAATTCGTGACGAGTCCGGTTGCGACCGCCATGACGACGAGCACACCCAAGCCAATCATCGTCAGCAAAGTGGCGATTTCGATCGAGCCGGCATTGAGCTCGCTGAGCAGCACGCTCTCGACCACGAGAAAGCGGTCGCCACGATAGTCGATGCCGCGGACATAGGCACGGGCCGCGCCATCCGCCCTGTCGAAATCGGCCACGGTCATCGCGGAGCTGGCAAGCGCGTCCTTGATGAAGGTGAAGGGGGTGGCATCGAGCGTCGCAAGCTTGCCGCCGGCATCGAGGGCGATAGCGGAGCCATCGCTGGCGACGATCGCAGCCCGCGAGGTGCTGCCCTGGACGATGCCCTTGGCAAGGATGCTCGAGATGATGTCGTCGCGCACTTTGAACAGGATAATGCCCTTGGCCGCTCCGAGCTTGACGATCGGCACGGCATAGAAGATCGCGGGCTTGCCGCTTGCCGCATCGACACGGAGGCCGGAGAAGCCCGTCGGTGCGGCGTCATCCGTCGCCTTGGCGGCATTCTCGATCGCCTTGGCGAAAGCGACGCCGGCGCCGGTTGTCTTCCAGGCGTCCGACTTCAGATTCTCCGCGAAGTCGTCGTCCTTCTTGTAGGAATAGAGTACGCTACCGTCGAGATCGGCGATCAGCAGATCGCTGAAAGCGGTGTTTTCGAGGTCACGGGCAACTTCGCCCTGCGTCTGCTCATGGTTTGAATAATAGAACCCGCTCGGCCCTTCCGGCTTCATCAGCTTCTCGCGCTGGTCTGCCGGGTTGGGATTGCCCGTGATAAAAACCTTCTTCAGCTCGGCGCGGGCATCCCCCGAAGTCTTCTGGATTGTCTTCCAGCCGCTCTTCAAGCTGGTGATCGACATCTGCAGCGCCTCGATGCGCGCGATGGAATTGGCTTGGTTCTCGAGCTGCACCAGTTGGTCCTGCAGCATGTCGCCACGGAAGATCAGCACGCTCTCCTTGGCCTTCAGCGCCTGCTCGTCGGAGATGCGGCTGCTGGCGAAATAGGCGAGCACATCGATGACCGCGATCGACAGCACGGTCATCAGGATGAATGTGGCAATGACCTTGAAGGACAGGGATTGAAATCTCTGAGCCATATACGACGAACCCTCTGAACGGCGCCTGCCAGCCTGGGCGCGCGGCCGGCTGACCTCAACAGAATATCGGGGGCTTATTCTTGCGGAACGAAGCCCCACCCACATTCGACGAACAAGAATTCAGGCATCTCTTTTAATTCGCGGTAAATGGCGCATCCGAAAACAACGATGTTTTTGTTTTGTTCACATATCGATGGCACTTATTTTGCAATCGCTATAGGTTGAACCATGCAAAATACGATTCGCATCATCGGTATCGATCCCGGTCTCCGCCGCACTGGCTGGGGAATCATCGACACATTAGGCAATTCCCTGAAATTCGTGGCCTCAGGGACGGTGACCTCAGATGGCGAGATGGATCTCGCCTCCCGCCTCTGCCAGTTGCATGATGGGTTGGCCGACATCGTCCATAGCTACCAGCCAGATGAAGCCGCCGTCGAACAAACCTTCGTCAACAAGGACGCGGTGGCGACCCTGAAGCTCGGCCAGGCCCGCGGCATCGCCATGCTAGTGCCGGCGCGCGCTGGATTGCCGGTTTCCGAATATGCCCCGAACGCGGTGAAGAAGGCGGTCATCGGTGTCGGTCACGGCGAAAAGCAGCAGATTCACATGATGTTGAAGATCCTGATGCCGAAGGTCGAATTCAAAGGTAATGACGCCGCCGACGCCTTGGCGATCGCAATTTGTCATGCTCACAATCGCGGCGGCCACCGGATGCGTCAAGCGCTGGCCGGATAATTCGTTCTTGACCTGTTCTTTTCCCATGATAAGTAATACCGCGGAGGTATTACCATGCGCGTGACCGAAAAAGGCCAGGTGACCATTCCCAAGGACATCAGGGATCGCTTGAAGATCGGCCCGGGATCCGAGGTTGATTTCATTGCTGATGAAAAGGGCGCCCGCCTAGTCGTTCTGTCCAGCCGCACGGAATCATCGCAGGACGATTTTGAATCCTGGCTCGGCAGCATGAGCGGCACTTTCGACACCAACGGCATGACGACCGATGAGTTCATGGAATGGCTGAGGGGACCACGCGATGATCTCAGTCCTGGTTGATACGAACATCTTCATCGATATCTTCGGCCCGGACAATCCTTTCAGTCAATGGTCCGCACGTGCCTTGAGCGCATTGCGCCCGGATTCACAATTCATCATGACACCCGTCGTCTGGGCGGAGCTGGCAAGCATGACCCCGCGCGAGGAAACGCTTGCGTTTCTGCTGTCACGGTTAAACCTGATCCGCGAGGCCCTGCCGTTTTCCGCCGCTTATCGGGCCGGCATGGCGCACGCACAGTACCGGAGGAGCGGCGGCCTGCGCGAGCGCACCCTGCCGGATTTTTTCATCGGTGCGCACGCCGTCGTTCGATCGCATCGTCTTCTGACACGCGATGGCGCGCGCTACCGCTCCTATTTCCCGGAGTTGGACATCATTTCTCCCGAAACGCACCCTTGAGAGACCGCGACCCATGATCGGCAAGCTGAAAGGCACTATAGACGAGATCGGCGAAGACTACGTGCTCGTCGATGTGCACGGCGTCTGCTACGTCGCCTATTGCTCGGCCCGAACGCTGTCGAAGCTCGGCTCGGCCGGTGAGGCCTGCATACTGTTCATAGAGACTTATGTTCGCGAGGATCAGCTGAAGCTCTTCGGCTTCATGACCGCACTGGAGCGGGAATGGTTCAACCTGCTGCAGAGCGTCCAGGGCGTCGGCGCCAAGGTGGCGCTCGCCGTGCTCTCGACGCTGACGCCGGGCGAACTCGCCAATGCGATCGCCCTGCAGGACCGCGCGGCAGTGTCGCGCGCACCGGGCGTCGGTCCGAAAGTGGCGATGCGCCTCGTCACCGAACTGAAGAATCGCGCGCCCGCCTATGCCGGGGAAGCGATCAATATCGCCCTCAAGCAGGAACTCGGCGAAGGTGTCGCCGCCGCACCGGTTGCCGATGCGGTTTCCGCGCTAACCAACCTCGGCTACAGCAGAGATCAGGCTGCGAATGCCGTCGCCTCGGCATTGAAAACGGCTGGCGAAGGCGCAGACAGCGCCAAGCTGATCAGGCTCGGATTGAAAGAACTGGCACGGTGACGACCGGAAAACCTAGGAATGGATGTCGAGGCAGCCGACTTTTGGTGTATTGCTGTAACAGGTTTCAAAACGGAATGAGAGCATGAGCGAACCCGCCCGCCTGATATCGCCGGAAAAGCGGGGTGAAGACCTTGATGTCACCCTACGCCCGCAATCGCTGGACGAGTTCACCGGCCAGGCTGAGGCGCGCGCCAATCTCAAGATCTTCATCGAGGCGGCGAAGAACCGCGGCGAGGCGCTGGACCATGTGCTGTTCGTCGGCCCGCCGGGCCTCGGCAAGACGACGCTGGCGCAGATCATGGCCAAGGAGCTCGGTGTCAACTTCCGATCGACATCCGGTCCCGTCATTGCCAAGGCCGGCGACCTCGCCGCCCTGCTTACCAACCTCGAGGAGCGCGACGTACTCTTCATCGACGAGATCCATCGCCTCAACCCCGCGGTCGAAGAAATCCTCTATCCCGCTATGGAGGATTTCCAACTCGACCTGATCATCGGTGAAGGCCCTGCCGCTCGCTCGGTGAAGATCGACCTCTCGAAATTCACGCTTGTCGCCGCCACTACCCGCCTCGGCCTGCTGACGACACCGCTGCGCGATCGTTTCGGCATCCCGGTGCGGCTCAGCTTCTATACCGTCGAGGAACTGGAGCTGATCGTGCGCCGCGGCGCGCGGCTGATGAACCTGCCGATGACCGAAGAAGGCGCCCGCGAGATCGCCCGGCGCGCCCGCGGTACGCCGCGGATTGCCGGCCGGCTGCTGCGGCGCGTGCGTGATTTCGCCGAAGTGGCAAGGGCCGAGGCCGTCACCCGCGAGATCGCCGACGAAGCGCTGACCCGCCTGCTGGTCGACAATGTCGGTTTCGACCAGCTCGACAAACGTTACCTCAACATGATCGCCGTCAATTTCGGCGGCGGACCGGTCGGTATCGAAACCATCGCCGCCGGCCTTTCGGAACCGCGCGACGCGATCGAGGACATTATCGAGCCCTACATGATCCAGCAGGGTTTCATTCAGCGTACGCCGCGCGGCCGCGTTCTGACCGCAATCGCGTGGAAACATCTGGGAATGCAACCGCCCAAGGAGATGGAGGCTGCGCAGTTCCGGCTGTTCCAGGAGGACGACTGAGTGATCACCCGCCGCGGATTTTTCAAGGTTCTTGGCGGGGGTGTCGCAGGCGTCATGGCGCTCGGCGGTTATGCCTTCGCCTATGAACCGCTGGCGCGGCTCGGCATCGCCCGCTACCGACTGACGCCGCCGGGATGGACATCGGGGCTGAAGCTTCGCGTTGTCGCACTCGCCGATATCCATGCCTGCGAACCCTGGATGTCGGCAAACCGCATTACCTCGATCTGCCACCGGGCCAATGAACTCGAAGGCGACGTGACCGTCCTGCTCGGCGATTACGCCTCGGGCATGAACATGGTGACGCAGTACGTGCATTCGAGCCAATGGTCCAAGGCGCTGGCCGCACTCCAGGCACCACTCGGCGTCCACGCAATCATGGGCAATCACGACTGGTGGGAAGACAGGACCGCCCAGAAGAACGGCGGGATGGAAACCTTCGGGCACCGGGCTCTTGCCGATGTCGGCATCCCTGTCTACAGCAACCGCGCCGTCCGGCTCGAAAAGGATGGCCGCGGCTTCTGGCTCGCAGGGCTCGAAGATCAGCTAGCGCTGCTCCCGGGCAGGAAATGGGGTCGCACGCGCATGACCGGCCTCGACGATCTCGACGGAACGATGGCTCAGGTCACTGATGACGCGCCCGTCATCCTACTTGCCCATGAGCCCGATATATTTCCCCGTGCGCCCGAGCGCGTCTCGGTGACGCTCTCGGGCCACACCCATGGCGGACAGATCCGCTTCTTCGGTCGTTCACCGATTGTCCCGTCGCGCTACGGCGATCGCTACGCCTATGGCCATATCGTCGAGGAGGGGCGTAATATCATCGTTTCCGGTGGGCTCGGCTGCTCCATTGCTCCTGTCCGCTTCGGCGTACCACCGGAAATCGTCGTAATCGATCTCGGATAAGAACGACATGAGCAAGCGCACTCCCATCCGCCTGACTCAGGGTGCTGCGCGTTTCAACTACCGCATTGCCGGCCTCGGCTTTCGCGATGGGCACGTGCTTGTTCATCGCGCCGTGCACGAGCCCTTCTGGACCTTTCCGGGCGGTCGGGCGGAAATCGGCGAGACGTCGGAGGAAACGCTGAACCGCGAGATGATGGAGGAGCTTGGCCTCACGGTCCCCGTCTTGCGCCTGCTCTGGATCGTCGAGAACTTTTTCCACTACGAACAACGCGACTGGCATGAACTCGGCTTCTATTATCTGATGGAAATCCCGGCGGAATTTCCCTTTCAGCCGCATGAGATCATTCATCGCGTCGAAGATGGCGACAACCATCTCCAATTCAAATGGGTGCCGGCAACGCGCGCGGCCCTGACCGCGCTCGACATCCCGCCCTATTTCATCGCTGATGAAATCGAGAACCTGCCCGGAGCACCACGTCATCTCGTCTGGCGCGACGGCAATCTCGATGACTGACGCAAACATTCCGGAGTGCTGAAAGAGGAAAGCCGCCGATGTCGACCTTCGATCCCGCCAGGGCGTTTCGCAAGCTTGCCTATAACAACGCCCTTGCCAACCACCGGCTGCTTCACGCCTGCGCGGCGTTGAAAGCGGGCGAATTCGAAGCGCCGCGCACGAGCTTCTTTCCGTCGATCAAGGAGACCCTGAATCATATCATCACCGTCGACTGGTTCTATGTCGACGGCATGGAAGGTGGCACGCTCGGCTTCCAGGCTTTCGAGGTGGACGAACCCTTCGACGATGTCGAGTCACTGACCCAAGCGCAGGCAAAGGTCGATCAGCGCCTGATCGACCTTTGCGAAGTCCTGACGCCGGAAAGGCTGATCTCGATCGTCAGTCTCCATCGCGGCGATCGTATTCAGCAGGAGCGGATGGACGACGTGCTTGCCCACCTTTTTCAGCATCAGACCCATCATCGCGGCCAGGTCCATGCAATGCTTGCCGGCACCAGCGTTGCCCCGCCGCAGCTCGACGAATTCATCGTCGCCGATGATGCGCGGTTTCGCGGCAGGGAACTCGCCGAACTCGGCTGGAGTGAAGAACGGCTGATGCGTTAATCCTGCAGCCGTCTCTTCAGCCCATCGATGATTGACTTGGTGAGAAGATCGTAGTTCTCATCAAAATGATGGTCGCCGGGCAGTTCGACCACTTCGGCGCCGCTATTTTTGAGTGCCGGACATGCGACATCATCGTCATCTTCCTTGCCGTAGATGCACTGCACCAACTTTGGATCGACGTTCTTCAGGTCGCTGACCGGATCTCCCCCTGCCCCTTCGGTCTTCTGGCCGAGCCAGCCGAGAACGGAGATGACGTAATCAACTTGGTGCGAGAGCGACAGCAGCGACAACTGCACCACCGAGGACTTCTCGGCCGGTTTGAGCAGCTGATAGGTAGCGGGCACGACATCGGCGCCGAATGAGTAGCCGACGAGCAGAACATGCTTCACCTTCCACTGCTTACGATAGAAATCGATGATCTTCGAAAGATCGTTGGCTGTCTCCTCGGGCTTGCGCTCCGACCAGAAATAATGAAGTGAATCAACGCCGACCACGGGAATGCCTTCTTTTTGCAGCGTGCCGCCGACCTCCTTGTCGATGTCGCGCCAACCGCCGTCGCCGGAATAGATCACGGCCATCGTATCAAAGGCAGGCCTTGCTTCCAGCACCGCCAGCGGCAGGCCGAGCGGATTGCCGAAGGCGCCGGAGGCAGTGACGAGGTCATCGAGCGTGTCGCCGAATACCGTCTGTGCATCGTCTGTGGAATCGCGGATCTCGATCTCGGAATGGGCTTTCTGTAGCGCCTCGGCATGCGCCCGGCCGTCCTTGTCAGCTTTAGGCGTGAAAACTGATATGATCGGATCCGGCAGGGCGCCGTCGCTGAGGCCATAGACCGTGCGTTGGCCGATCACCTTCTTGGAAGCCGGCGTGCAAAGCTCCTTGGTTAGCGGAATGCCGGCCAGCGGATCGACCGCAAGCGTCTGACCGATCGTCGCATCCGGCGTCTGAGCCGCGATCGCCAAGGCCAAGGCGCCGCCCTCGCCGATGCCGGCGACGATCGGCAGGTGATAGGCATTGTTGCCGGTCGCGCGCTGAACCTGCTGGCTCAGCGATTCGATATCCGAGACCATGTAGATGCAGCCGTCGTTGAGGCTGACGTCGTAGCGGCTGAGCGCCTGCATATAAGAGGGAAAGTCGACGCCGATGACGACAGCGCCTTCGGCGACCAGCCTGTCGGCCTCGGCCTTCTCATAATCGCCCCAGCCGGCGGCATCCGAGATCAGCATCACGGTGCCCTTCACCTCCCCTTCCGGCAGGAAGATGTGCGGCGATGGGATGAGCCCACTTTCGAAGCTCTGCGTGGTTTCCTCGGCGGCATCAGCCGGCGCGGCCGCGAGCATGCAGACGCATGCCGTGGCAAGAAGGATTGTCCTGATCATTTTCTCACTACCCCTTTCAATCCGCCCCCGATCAGAAATGTCGCGTCCATCAACGCGATCATCGGATTGCCTCCTCCGGAAACCGCAAGATAGCGCGGTTGCCAGTGCGGATGAAACTTGGATTTGAATGCCCGAAGGCCTTTGAAGTTATAGAAGCGCTCGCCGTGCTCGAAGATGGTGCTACCGATACGGTCCCAGACGGGCGCTGCTTCGCGTTTCGACATGCCGGAGAGAGGCGCCATGCCGAGATTGAAGTGGGTGAAACCCTGGTTACGCAGATATTCCATGATCTGCACGAAGAGAAAGTCCATTGAGCCCTTCGGCGCGTCCGGCGAGAAGCGCATGAGATCGATCGTGCTCTCCTCGCGTGATTCGGTGACGAGGATATTGGCGAAGGCGACGATCTTGCCGTCCTTCTTCAGGATGCCGACTGGTTGCGAGGAAACGTAATCGGGATCGAAGGAACCGAGCGAGAAGCCTTTTTCCTTGGCATTGTGATGTTCGAGCCAGGCCGTGGAAACGGCGGCGAGATCATCGATGATATCAGGCACGTCCTCGGGCTCTACCACCGCGAATTCCAGCCCGTCGCGCTGGGCTCGGCTCGCCGTCTGGCGAAGGTTCGCCCATTTGCCGCCCTTCATTTCGAAGGTCCGGAGGTCAACCACCGCCAGTTCGCCGAGCTTGAAGGCGCGGAGGCCGGCATCGGCGCAATGGGAAAGCAGCGCCGGCGAAATCTGGTAGAAGACGGCGCGGCAGCCGGCAGCGCGCGCCGCTTCGACGAACCGCCAGACAAGTTCCTGCACGGCGCGATGATCGCCAATCGGGTCGAACAGTGCGATCCATGAGCGGCCCTGCCGGCCGTACATGATGAAAGCGTCGCCCTTTTCCGAAAACATGATGCTCTTGTCGCCCATGCGCACCAGATTGGCATCGGCATTGCCCTGCTTCCTGACAATGTCGACGGCACGCGTCAGCGCCTCCTCTGTCGCCGGCTCGGGCCGGAAAGCAGCCGGTCGGAGCAGGCTGAAAATGGCGATCGCCGAGGAGATGATGGTGATGCCGAGCAAGGCGCGCAGTCCTCGCGGCGCCTCGGCGGTGAATTCGAACTGCCACCAGAGTTCGTTGCTGTATTCGACATCGCGATAGACGAAGAGCAGGATGACGACGGCGCCAACGACGATCACGGCGATCGCCATCAGCCAGGATGCCGTCATCGCCTGGTTGAGCAGCGATGCATGCCGGGTGAAGAGCCGCCGGCTAACGAAGAGCCCGAAGATGAGAAAGGCGAGAAAGGCTGCTTCGACGAGGGCAATCGCCTTCAGAAGCGACAAGGTCAATGCGGCAACGGCCGAAAACACGGCCACCCACCATGCGCCGTCGAGCCTCTGACCGAGGCCGCGCGCCGCGACCACCAGCGCGAGCCCGAGCAGGCTGGAGAGGAAGTGCGCCCCTTCTACCATCGGCAGCGGCAGATAGTTGGAGAGGAATTCCAGGTTCTGGTCCGGCGTCGGCGTAACGCTCGAAAACACCAGCATGACGCCGAGCAGCAGCGCCAAGGTCGACAACAGCTGCGGCATCAGCCGTCCGCCGATACGGCGGACGCTGGAGGCGGCGGGGTGGTCGACGAAACGGCGCAACTCCGCCGCCGAAACCGCGAGCACGGCGATCAACAGCGGCAAGACATGGTAGATCAGCCGGTAGAGCACCAGCGATCCCAGCACCGCGTCGATATTCACCGCGCTGCCGAGCGAAGCGATGATCACGGTCTCGAACACGCCGAGCCCGGCCGGAACGTGGCTGAGCACGCCGAGACCGACGGCGATCGCATAGACGGCGAGGAAGACCGGCCATCCAATCGCCGTCTGCGGCAAGAGCACGTAGAGCACCGACGCGGAGGCGGCAATATCGAAGGCGGTGACCAGAAATTGGCGCGACCAGGTGCGCGAGTCCGGCAGGCGGATTGCCACGGCGCCGAAATCGAGCACGCGGCCTTCGCGACCAATGATCATCACAGCCCCGAGAATGGCGATGATCGAGCCGGCAATCAGCCGCAGAAGAAATGGACTGACACCGACCAGCGGGCCGATCTCGCTTGCGATGATGATGAGGGCGATTGACGCGACAGCCGCCAGCCCGAGGCCGAAGGAGAGCGTGACGAAGGCGATGATGCGGCCGATATCTTCCGGCGAGAGCCCGAGGCGCGTATAGGCGCGATAGCGGATCGCCCCGCCAGACAGTGCGCCGAAGCCGGCGGTGTTGCCGACCGCATAGGCGCTGAATGCCGTCAGCGCCACATGCGGAAAGGGCAGCTTCTTGCCGATATATTCGATCGCATTGAGATCATAGAAGACCAGCGAAAGGAAACTCAGCGCCGTGAAGAACAGAGCAAGCAGGATCGCGCTCGGCCTCGTCGCAGCCAGCGCTGCGACGACATCGTCATAGCGCACCTCGTTGGTGAGCTGCATGATCGCGTAACCGACGAGACAGAAGACGATAAGCGTCGCGGCCGCAGTGAGCGGCGTCCTGTAACGTCTGAAAAGCGTGCCAAAAGAAAAACCGTCCGTCGCCTCGATCTCTTCCAAATTGCCGTGACCCGACATCTCTTACCTGCGCAGTTTCCAATTCGGCGGGAATCATTTTTCGAAGACGTAACATGACGGGCATAGAAGCTCTATGAAGCCATGCCGACGCTACCCAACCCCGCCGCCTGCGCCTCAATCATCTTCAATTGGGGCGAATTTGCGCAGGAATACCTGATGGCACATTGCATTTTCGTAAGCTTGAATGCCTTGCGGCGGTAATGAGGTTCAGGTGGCGGCATTCATGCAGCCGATTCGCCGTTGGCTCGCATATGAGAAGCGTAACGCGCGACGGCAGCCTCCAAATCGGCCTCGCGATCGCCGGCCACCTGCACCGTCGGCACGGCGAACTCGATGCCGTTTTCCTTGAAGGCGTTGCGGATCATCGCCAGTGCGTTGCGTCGGATGACGAATTGCTCGCCGGGCTTCGTCATCATCGACAGGCGGATCTCGATCGCGAATTCTCCGAATTGCTCGACGCCCTTCATCTTCAGTGTCTCAATGATGTGCGGGCCGAATTCCGGGTTTTCGAGCAGTGTCTGGCCGATCTGCTTGATCACCTTCTTCGCCTTAACGAGATCGGTGTCGTATTTGACGTTTAGGCTGATCTTGTCGATCGTCCAGTCGCGATTCAAGTTCTTCACCGCGCCGAGTTCGCCGAACGGCACTGTTGTCAGCGGCCCGCGATGATGTCTGAGCTTCACCGATCGCAGGCTGAAGGCTTCGACGACGCCCTTGTGGCTGCCGCTTTCGATATATTCGCCGACGCGGAAAGCATCGTCCCAGAGATAGAACATGCCGCTGATGACGTCTTTGACGATCGTCTGGGCGCCGAAACCGACGGCAACGCCGACGACCCCGGCTCCGGCAATCAGCGGCCCGATCTCGATGCCGAGGCCGGAGAGCACCATCAGAACCGCGATGACGGCGATAACTACGGCAAGGATATTGCGGAAGATCGGCAGTAGCGTCTGGATCCGCGCGTGTTTCGCCTTTTCCTCGTCCGTCGCGGTACCATCCAGGGGTGAATCGAGCAGCCTGCCGTCAATATAGGCTTTGACGACGTGCCAGAGCAGATCAGCCGCAAGCAGGATGACAATGCCACCGATGACGCCGCGAGCGATCTTGTCGACCATCTTGTCGCCGGCAGCCATCGTGTCAGCGCCGACACCAAGCAATCGACCGAGCCAGATTGCCGCGATTGCGATGATCAGCGCACGCACGCCACGGTCGAGCAACACGGTGGCGATGCGGCGCGTGGCAAGGAAACTCGCCTCGGTCTGCCGCAGCGATTTCACTGCGATCGTCGCGACGGCGAGCACCCGCGGCAGCATCAGCACATAGATGCCGAGCCAGAGCAGCCAGTTGAAGCCGGTGACCCAGAGGCCCCAGAGCAGCAGGAAATAAACGGTGAGCGTCCAGGAAATCTCGTGACCGCGCTTCTCGTCCTTGTGAGGCCGCGACCAGACCGCCTCGATAGCGATCAGCAGCAGTCCAATGCCGAGAATGTACCCCACAAACAGCCGGGCGCTCGGGGAAAAGCCGAGCGGCTCCATCGACTGAATGGCCGCCCAGCCAAAGATAAAATAGATGACGAAGGTTGCAGAGCGGCGATACCAGAAGAGTGCGACGGCACGTCCCGGCATGGCCGGCGCGGGGACGCCCTGCCGTTCTTCCTCGGCTCGCGCCAGTCCGATGAGATCGACCAGCACGCCGCCGAGACAGATCGTGAAACGCTGGACGATCAGCGCTACGACGCAGACAATGGCGATGCTCTGGCTGAGCGGCGGCCAGTAGAGGCTGAGCAGCGTCAACACGGTCGCCGCCGCGAAGATCAGTGCCGGGATGACGCGTGGCGCCAGATGCATGCCTGCCATCTGAGCCAGACGGCGACGGCGGCGGCGGAAGGCATAGCGGGCAATGCTTTCAATGATCGCGCCCAGCAGAAAAATCGCCAGGAACTGGGCCATCATGCGAACCCGGCCAGTGGCGGCGATTTCGCCGAAAAGCAGCGAGGATGCATTGCTAATCTGCAAGGGCAGCGTCATCGCGGCATCGGAAATCATCGAGACATGACGACGGGCATGCTGCAGCAGACCCGACAGGACAGACATCTGGTTTTCCGCCGCTGTACCGCCCGCAGGCGTCGCCGCCATCTGGGTCGACATCCATTGCTTAACCTCGGGCGTCTGCATGAGCTGCATCATCTCACGCACCTGGGCCGGCGGGTTGGCCGCGGCTGGCGCTTGCGCCGGCTGGGCCTGGGCAAAGCTGGGCGAAGCCACGGAGAAAAGCGCAATGAATGCCAATATGCCCGATATGGCGGCCGTCAAGCCGCCTGCCCTGTCACGCTTCACGACCGCCCTCCAACGAAGTGTCGGCGCCTGCACGAAACGAGGCCGACATCTTGCAATGGATACTCGCGACTGCTGCCGCCAGCAAGCGGTAGAAAAACCATGCCGATGGCTAGGAACACCGGGGCTGTCGCCTGCCCGAGCCACGCCTTCAATCCGCCATTTACGGGGCGACGGTCGCCTTGGACTCAGTGAAGGGAGCCTCAGGATTTCGAAGCCGGCTTTTCCACGTGGCCTCCGAAACCCGCCCGCATTGCCGACAGCACCTTATTGGCAAACTCGTCATTGTCGCGCGAGGAGAAGCGGCCGTAGAGCGCCGCACTCAGCACCGGCGTCGGCACGCTTTCATCGATTGCCGCCATGATCGTCCAGCGGCCCTCGCCGCTGTCCGAGACCCGGCCGGCAAATTTCGAAAGTGCGGGGTCGGCATGCAGTGCATCGGCGGTGAGATCAAGCAGCCAGGAGGTGATGACGCTGCCGCGGCGCCAGACTTCCGCGACATCCTGCAGATTGAAGTCGTATTGGAAATGTTCGGGATGTGCGAGCGGCGCAGTTTCCGCATCGGCATCATGCGAAGCGGCGCCGATATTGGCATGTTTCAGAATGTTGAGGCCCTCGGCATAGGCGGCCATCAAACCGTACTCGATGCCGTTATGCACCATCTTGACGAAATGGCCTGCGCCATGCGGGCCGCAATGCAGGTAGCCCTGTTCCGCGGTGCTCGCTGCAGCCGCTTCGGCGCTGCGGTTCGGCGAGGCTTCCGTCGTACCGGCGCCGGGCGCCAGCGTTGCGAAAATCGGCGAAAGGTGCTGGACGATGCCCTTTTCGCCGCCGATCATCAGGCAATAGCCACGCTCCAGGCCGAAGACGCCGCCGCTGGTACCGACGTCGACATAATGAATGCCCTTGGTGATCAGCTCAGCGCCGCGGCGGATGTCGTCATGATAGTAGGAATTGCCGCCATCAATGACGATATCGCCGTTCTGCAGCAGCGGCACCAGGCTCGCCAGCACCTTGTCGACGATCGCCGCCGGCAGCATCAGCCAGATCGCACGCGGATGCGTGAGCTTCGAGACGAATTCCTCCAGCGAAGCGCTGCCGGTCGCGCCGAGACCTGCCAAATCGGCAACGCTTTCAGGCCTGGTGTCGTAGACGACGCATTCGTGACCGCCCCGCATCAGGCGCTGGACCATATAATTGCCCATGCGGCCCAAACCGACCAAACCAAGCTGCATAATGAATCTCCTGGAAACCGAGATGAAGTATCGACTCCGGAAACTAGCACCCGCAGTGTGACAGGCAAGCAAAGTCTGGCGATGGGCCGCCGATCTCCTTCGAGACAGCCTCGTCAGACATCCGGGGCGCTGGCCGGCTCGCCCTTCATCTCGCTGAGATACATGCCGTCGCGCAAATTGATGCCGTATTCGACGAAGGCCTTCATGCTGCAAAGCATCTGCGTCCAGCCTTCGCAGTTGAGATAGGTGCCGCGCCGGCCGGCCTCGTCCTCGCGCCAGCCGTTCTCGGCAATCGTCACCAGCGTGCCGCCGTCCTCCAGCGGCTTGAAATTCATTTCCACCAGCGTCTTATACCTTGTCTTGTCCTCAGCAGTGCCGCCGTCCCAGCGAAGCACGATGCGACTTTCCGGCACAAGCTCAACAACCTCGACCGGCGCATCCTTCCACCAGGTTACTGTCGTGCCTTGAACGAGCGGGGCGCTCGCCCCGCCGATCGTGGTGAAATAGCTGCTGAGCTTCTTCGGGTTGACGACGGCATCGAACACTTCGGCAACAGGACGGCCGATCCGGCCGGAAACGCGGATTCCGAGAGACATGGCACTTCTCCTCTTCTCCATTGTGCCTGATGCCATTATGTTATAAAAATATAACATGTCAAGCGAATCAACTGACAACTCTGTCTTCAAGGCGCTAGCGCATCATCGCCGCCGCGAGATTCTCGATCTGCTCAAGGACGCGCCCCGCACCACCGGAACGCTATGCGAAATGTTTCCGGAAATGGACCGCTGCACGGTGATGCAGCATCTGAAGGTGCTTGAGGAAGCGGATCTGATCATCGCCAGAAAGGAGGGCCGCGAACGCTGGAACCACCTGAACAGCCTGCCGATCAAGCATATCTACGACCGCTGGATCAGCGCCTATGCAGGTCATGCGCTGTCGATCCTCGATCAGCTAAGAAGCGATCTCGAAGACCAGCCGGAACAATGATCCAGCGTGAGGATCGGCTTGCCTTCCGGCCCGCCGAACTCCTATCCTGGCAGAGATGCAGGGAGCTCAGGACAAATGACGATATCAGGAGCCGGCATACGCCGCATGCGGTTGCTGCGCAGTATGAAGCAGCAGCACCTTGCGGAACTCCTCGGCGTCAACCAGGCGACCGTCTCGCGCTGGGAGCGCGGCCAGCTTGGTCCCTCGCCCGAACAGGCCGTCAAGCTGGAGCGGATCTTCGCCTCGGCGCAACACGCTGCGGCCGACGCGGCTTTAAGGCGCCTGGTCGAGGATTCCGTCCGGCCTGTGCATCTGATCTGCGATAGCACCCATCGGCTGCTGTCTGCCTCTCGCTCGCGGCAGGCGGAATGGCGCGCCCCGCTCAGCACTTTTCTCGGCCGCTCTCTTTTCTCCTACGCTTCCACCGAGATCGCCGCCGCCGAACAGTCTCTGGAGGTGATTGGCTGGCACGAGGGCAGGCTGCTGTCGTTGACCTTCGATACCGGCGCCAACGGCAATGCACGCCTGCCGATTGCCCCCGGCCGCGTCACCTGGGAGCGGATCAGGCTTTCCGACGGCAGCGCTGGCCGACTCGTCACCACAATCCGCTGAGCCTGCAGCTTTCCTGCACGCCCATGCATAATTTATGCGTTGTCCCACGAAACCGGTCTTTATAGCGTCCGCCGTCGACACGGTCAGGAGAGGATGCGATGACGATATTGGTGACGGGAAGCGCCGGCCATCTCGGCGAGGCGCTGATGCGCAGCTTGAGAGCTCAGAGCCGGTGGGCGCGCGGCATCGACATCAAGCCATCGGCTTTTACCGATATGGTTGGTTCCATCGGTGACCGGGGCTTCATCCGGCGGGCGATGTCGGGCATCAACCATGTCATCCATGCCGCGACTCTCCACAAGCCGCATGTGGCGACCCACGGCAATCGCGATTTCCTCGACATCAATGTCGGCGGCACGCTGAACCTGCTTGAAGAGGCGACGGTCGCGGGCGTTGCAAGCTTCGTCTTCACGAGCACCACCAGTGCTTTCGGCGCGGCATTGACGCCGGCCGCCGGCGAACCCGCGGCGTGGGTCACCGAGGACGTGCCTCCTATAGCGAAGAATATCTACGGCGTGACGAAGCTCGCCGCCGAAGGCGTCTGCGAACTCTTCGCCCGCAAATTCCGCCTGCCGGTCATGATCCTCAGGACATCGCGTTTTTTTCTTGAAAGCGATGACGATCCCGACATCCGCAACAGATATTCAGCGGCAAATGCCCAGGCTAACGAGTTGCTTCACCGCCGCGTCGACATCAGCGATGTAGTCGGCGCCCATCTGCTGGCTCTGGATAGGGCGCCGGCAATCGGTTTCGGCCGCTACATCGTCTCGGCCACGACGCCCTTTTCGTCGGGCGATCTTGCCGAGCTCAGGCGAGACGCGCCTGCCGTCGTCGAGCGGCTGTTTCCCGGTGCGAACGCCCTTTACGTCGAACGCGGCTGGAAAATGTTCCCGACGCTCGATCGCGTCTACGTCAACGAACGCGCAACGCGCGAACTTGGCTGGCATCCGCACTATGATTTCCGCTTCGTGCTGGATTGCCTGCGCGACAACCGCGAATGGCGAAGCCCACTGGCGCTCGACGTCGGCTCGAAAGGCTATCATGACGAAGTCTTCGCTGAAGGACCCTATCCGGTCGCCTGAGATAAGTCGCTGAATGCCGGGGTCGCAAAGCGTCATCCAAGCCATGGGCCTTGCAAGCGTTCTCGATCCACAGTCGCCGGACGATTACTTCTTGTTCGTCGCCAACGACAACGACTTCCTCACACAGGATGGCTTCCAGGTGGGCGCAGCCTACAAGGCGGACGCGGCGCCGACGTCGACACGATGTTCCAGGTCTTCCAGGTCACCCTTCCGGGCCTGAAGAAATAAGGACATCTTGAAAGGGGCGGACGTGCAACTCACGTTCACTCCTGCATCCGGCGCCCTGCCAACGATAAAGAGAAAGTGCGATCCACGACGACCGATGGATGTTTACGATCCTGGGCGCCTACAAACGTAGGTGGGCACCGTGTGTCCAGGCCCACGAGCCCGGACAGGGACAGCTCCCTTTGGATCGAGTATGGCCCCAGGGATTGTGGTTCCTGTCGAGAGGCGCAGACCGCATCGCGATATATAAGGTCGTTTGCATCGGCGCGCCAGTGGCGACCGCAGCCCGACTCTATTTAATTGACATCAATTGAGTTCGGGGGCGGCCCGGCCATTCAGCTTGTCGGTGATGCCGCGAATGCGGCTCGACACCTCGCCGAGCGCCGCCGCGAGGCTTTCCTCGGTGCGGGCAGTCGCGGCCAGCACGGTGTCGCGGTTGCCGCGCAGCGACTCGAGCTCGGTTTCCAGCTCCGCGATGCGACGTGTCAGCTCGGCAATCTCATCCATGATCATGATACCGGCCATGACGGTGATCCGGAGATCGCCGATCTCACCGAACTGGCCCTTGAGATGGCCGACATAGCTGTCAAAACGGGTGGCGAGGTCGGTCAGATGATCCTCCTGCCCTTCCTCGCAGGCCATCCGATAGGCCTTGCCGTCGATCGTTACCGTCACCTGCGCCATGTCAAATTCTCTCTCATCAGCGGTCCAGAACCGCGCGGATCGTCTCCATGGCCGTCACCAGCCGCCGCGATACCTCACGATTGACCTCTTCCAGCCGGTTGGCGCGAAACTCGGCCTGATCGAGCTCCTGGGCTAGACGGGAGCGGTCGGCATGCACACGTCGCACCTCGCCCTCGATCTCACCCTGCTCTCGCTGCCGCTCAATGCGCATGTCGACGGCGTTCTCGAGGCTCGAAATCGCCTGTCTCAATTCGTCGAGCGCTGCTTCCATGGTTTTGCCTGTGGGCATCATGCCTTTCCGATTCCCGTGCAGGACCTGCGAATCGGCCACATCTGCCGATCTTTTGATTTCAAGAGGATATGCAGCTCGCCAACGGCCCGTCAATAAATCCCGTCACCCGGCGGCCTGCCTATCTGTGGATGAACGTTTGGGCAGGCCCGCCGTGCCGCTTTGGTCTTTTGTAAAGTTGCGCGAGCAAATGTCAAAAAATTGCCGCAGGCCGCGGGGTTTTGCCCCGCCATTGATTGACTCGCCAGCCCCAACTGCTATGTGTCAGCCGCTTTCACTCGATGGTCTTGGAGGCTCGAGGCCATCCCCCGACACCCGGAGCTTGCAGAAAAGCCATGACCTCTCTCCAACAAAACGACCGGATGGCGAACGCGATCCGTTTCCTCGCCATGGACGCCGTGGAAAAGGCGAATTCCGGCCACCCTGGTATGCCGATGGGCATGGCTGATGTGGCGACGGTCCTGTTCACTAAGTATCTGCGCTTCGACCCCAAGAAGCCGCATTGGCCAAACCGCGACCGCTTCGTGCTGTCGGCCGGCCATGGCTCGATGCTGCTCTACTCGCTGCTGTATCTGACCGGTTATCCCGACATGACGATCGAGGACCTGAAGCAGTTCCGTCAGGTCGGCTCCAAGACCGCCGGCCACCCTGAATACGGCCACGCAACCGGCATTGAGACCACCACCGGGCCGCTCGGCCAGGGCATCGCCAATGCGGTCGGCATGGCGATCGCCGAACGCAAGCTGCGTGAGGAATTCGGTGCGGACCTCCAGGACCACTACACCTACGTGATCAATGGCGACGGCTGCCTGATGGAGGGCATCAGCCATGAAGCCATCGCCCTTGCCGGCCACCTGAAGCTCAACAAGCTGATCCTCTTCTGGGATAACAACTCGATCACCATCGACGGCGCCGTCTCGCTGTCGGACTCGACCGATCAGATCGCCCGCTTCAAAGCCGTTCACTGGAACACGATCGAGATCGACGGCCACGATCAGGCCGCCATCGCCGATGCGATCGAAGCCGCTCACAAGTCCGATCGTCCGACCTTCATCGCCTGCAAGACGGTGATCGGCTTCGGCGCCCCGAACAAGGCCGGCAGCCACAAGGTTCACGGCAGCCCGCTCGGTGCCGATGAGATCGCAGCCACCCGCAAGGCGCTGAATTGGGAGTACGAGCCCTTCGTCATCCCCTCCGATCTTCTCGATGAATGGCGCGCGGCCGGCACCCGCTCCGACAACATCGTCAAGGCATGGGAAGAAACGCTTGCCAAGTCGCCTGCCAAGGCCGAGTTCACCCGCCGTTTTGCCGGCGATCTGCCCGAAGGTTTCGACAAGGCGATCGACGATTACAAGAAGAAGCTCGCGGAAACCAAGCCGACGGTTGCCACCCGCAAGGCATCGGAAGACGCGCTTGAAATCATCAACGGTTTCGTGCCGGAAACGCTCGGCGGTTCCGCCGATCTGACGCCGTCGAACAACACCAAGACCAGCCAGATGCACTCGATCACGCCGACGGATTTCGCCGGTCGTTATATGCACTGGGGCATCCGCGAACATGGCATGGCATCTGCCATGAATGGCATTTCGCTGCACGGCGGTCTCATCCCTTATGGCGGCGGCTTCATGATCTTCTCGGATTATTGCCGCCCGCCGATCCGCCTCTCGGCTCTGATGGGCATTCGCGTCGTCCACGTCCTGACCCATGACTCGATCGGCGTTGGCGAAGATGGCCCGACTCACCAGCCGGTCGAGCAGATCGCCGGGCTGCGCGCCGTTCCGAACCTGCAGGTCTTCCGTCCGGCCGACGCCGTCGAGACGGCGGAATGCTGGCAGATCGCCATGAAGAGCAAGAACCGCCCGTCCGCTCTGGCTCTCACCCGTCAGAACCTGACGACCGTCCGCACAGAGTATAATGCGAAGAACCTCTGCGAACTCGGCGCCTACACGCTTGCCGGCAATGCCGATGCCAAGGTGACGATCTTCGCTTCGGGCTCCGAGGTCGAAATCGCCGTTGCCGCCCGCGCAACTCTGGAAGCCAGGGGCGTTTCGGTGCGTGTCGTCTCGGTGCCCTGCACCGAACTGTTCTTCGAGCAGCCGGACGCCTACCGCAAGGACGTGCTCGGCAACTCACCGGTCAAGATTGCCGTCGAAGCCGCCGTTCGCGAAGGCTGGGACGCCTTCATCGGACCGGAAGGCAGCTTCATCGGCATGAAGGGCTTTGGCGCGTCCGGTCCGGTCAAGGACGTTTACAAGCATTTCGGCATCACCGCCGACGCTGTCGTTGCGGCCGCCGAAGCAAAGCTTTAATGAGAGCGCCTTGAGGCGCTCTCCATCTCCTCAATTCCAGGCCGCCCGGCCTATCGGGCCCTATTCTATCGGGAGTGAATGAACATGACAGTCAAGGTTGCCATCAATGGTTTCGGCCGCATCGGCCGTAACGTCCTCCGCGCTATCGTCGAATCCGGCCGCACCGACATCGAGGTCGTCGCCATCAACGACCTCGGCCCGGTCGAGACCAATGCGCATCTGCTGCGTTACGACTCGATCCACGGCAAGTTCCCGGCCGAGGTGAAGGTCGAAGGCGACACGATCATCGTCGGCGGCGGCAAGCCGATCAAGGTCACCGCGATCAAGGATCCGGCAACGCTGCCGCACCGCGAGCTCGGCGTCGACATCGCCATGGAATGCACCGGTATCTTCACCGCCCGCGACAAGGCCGCCGCCCACCTGACGGCCGGCGCCAAGCGCGTCATCGTCTCGGCTCCCGCCGACGGCGCTGACCTGACGGTCGTTTTCGGCGTCAACCATGACCAGCTCACCAAGGAGCACATGGTCATCTCCAACGCCTCCTGCACCACCAACTGCCTGGTGCCGGTCGTGAAGGTTCTCGACGACGCCGTCGGCATCGACCACGGCTTCATGACGACGATCCACTCCTACACCGGCGACCAGCCGACGCTCGACACGATGCACAAGGACCTGTATCGCGCCCGCGCTGCCGCCCTCTCCATGATCCCGACCTCGACGGGCGCCGCCAAGGCCGTCGGCCTCGTGCTGCCGCACCTCAAGGGCAAGCTCGACGGCACCTCGATCCGCGTTCCCACCCCGAACGTCTCGGTCGTCGATTTCAAGTTCGTCTCCAAGAAGGCTACGACGGTCGGCGAAATCAACGAAGCCATCAAGGCTGCCTCCGACGGCAAGCTGAAGGGCATCCTCGGCTACACCGACGAGCCGCTCGTCTCCCGCGACTTCAACCACGACAGCCACTCCTCGATCTTCGCAACCGATCAGACCAAGGTCATGGAAGGCAATTTCGTGCGCGTCCTGTCCTGGTACGACAACGAGTGGGGCTTCTCCAGCCGCATGTCGGACACGGCCGTGGCCTTCGCCAAGCTCATCTGAGCGCCCGACTATCGAAAATCGCAGACGGCCCGGGAAACCGGGCCGTTTTGTTATAGGCGCACGAAGCCGGTGATGGCATTCTTGATAGCCCCGGAGCCGCAATCGCACTCGGGGAGATAAAGAGGGATGGATGGATTATTTTACCGTTGAAATCGCCGGCCGCGCCGTCGCCAGCTTTCGCTCGAAAAATCATGAGGAAGCGACGCATTTCTTTGAGGCAGAAGATTTTCGCGACGACCTGACCATCCTTGAGTCCGAGGGCAAGCCCCTGTGGGACCGCAAGGAGACACTCAGCCTGCGCAAGGCGACTGCTGAAGAAGCAAGCGAAGTCGAGCACGCCTATGAATTCGACGACGATCCGGAAAGGACCATCGACGACGAGTTCGTGGTTTTCCTGGTCCCGGTCGAAGATCTGACCGACGAGGGCGAGGACGCCGAAGACTGACGGTCGATATGTATCGGTCTTCCAGCCTGAAAACCATCTCGAAGCGACAGGTTCGCTGCGGCCGAAGAACGGAATCACGGTTGGCAATCCGCTGGCCAAGCGTGATAAACTGAGGAAATGTATAAAGCTGCACAATGGCTGAAGTGATCTAAGTGGAGGCGATAAATGGCAGAGGCGCAAAAACGCTTGTCCCAAACCACCCTCAAGCGGCGGCAGCGGTTTCACCCCAAGCGGGACGTCAAACCTGCCGTGTTGGCAAAGGCTAATCGTCTGGTCGTCCGGGTGGCAGCGTTCATCGGTCTTGCGTTTCTGGTGATCGTCACAGTTCAGGCAGTGTTGTGGTAGCCAACCAATGCGCGGCCGCTTCTACGAGCGGCCCGGCATTACGATCCGCTATCGAACAGGAAAAATCCGTGCCTGTGTTTTTTGCCCTGCTCTCGCCTGATTTTCCTATACATTCTTTATAGAGAACTTCTCCCGTAGCATTCCGCGTCGGTCGTCCGGCGAGCCGCTCAGCAGTATGATATGGCATTGAATCGAGGTTAAGCCGCAGGGCCTAACCTTCTCCGCGATTTTGCCCTTTGTTGACGGATCGCCGGAAGCGGCGGGGGAATGAAACAGGGCGGAGCGCCGGGGGCCGTTTCGGCCAGACAGTCGATGGAAGGGGTGGGCATGGAAGCGTTCTATATCGTGGTGCTGGTCGCGACGGCGCTCGTGCTTCTTGCCGCTTTTTCGAGCCTGCTCGCCTTCCGCTTCGGCGCTCCGCTGCTTCTTCTCTTCCTGATGATCGGCCTTGCCGCCGGCGTCGACGGCCTCGGCATCGAATTCAGCAACAACTACCTCGCCTATATTCTCGGCTCTATTGCGCTCGCCGTCATCCTGTTCGATTCCGGCTTCGGCACGCCGATGCAGGCTTTTCGGCTCGCGGCCGTGCCTTCTCTGACGCTCGCCTCGGTCGGCGTTCTGATCACCGCGTCGCTCTTTGCCGTCGCTGCCATGTGGCTGTTGAACTTCACCTGGCTCGAAGGCCTGCTGCTCGGTTCGATCGTCGCATCGACGGATGCCGCCGCCGTCTTCTTCCTGCTGCGCATCGGCGGCATCAACATCCGCGATAAGGTGCGCTCGACGCTGGAAGTCGAATCCGGCACCAACGATCCGATGGCGATCTTCCTCACCATCGCCCTCGTCGAGGTCCTGGCGAGTGGCGAACGTTATGCCGGCATCAACATCGGCATGCTCGCCATGTTCGTGCAGCAGATGGGGCTCGGCGTCATCCTCGGCCTGCTCGGCGGCATGATGATCGTGCTGATCGTCAGCAGGCTCGATACAGATCGTGGCCTGACGCCGATTTTCGTGCTGGCGCTTGCCCTTCTCGTCTTCTCCTTCGCCGGTGCGGTCGGCGGCAGCGGCTTCCTCGCCGTCTATGTCGCCGGTATCTACGCCGGAAACCGGAGAATGCAGGCGCTCGGCACCATCAAACGCTTCCAGGACGGCATGACCTGGCTGGCGCAGATCATCATGTTTCTGGTGCTCGGCCTGCTCGCCACACCGTCGCAATTTCCCGCGATCGTCGTGCCGGCGATCCTGCTTGCCCTCTTCCTGATCTTCATTGCCCGGCCGCTGGCAATCTGGCTGTCGCTGCTTCCATTCGATTATACGCAGCAGGAGATCGGTTTCGTCGCCTGGGTCGGGCTGCGCGGCGCCGTCTCCATCTTGCTTGCTATCATGCCCATCCTCGGCGGCCTGGAAAACGGTCAGCTCTTTTTCAATACCGCCTTCATCATCGTGTTGGTCTCCCTGCTCGTCCAGGGCTGGACGATCAAGCCGATCGCCAAGAAGCTCGGCCTGATCATCCCGCCGCGCATCGGCGCCGTCGACAAGGTCGAGGTCGACCTTCCGGGCGCTGCCAACCACGAACTCCTTTCTTACCGAGTCATCAAGGATAGTCCGGTTTTGCGCGGTGAGCGCATTCCGCGCTGGGCCACCCCTTCGCTTGTCATCCGCGACGGCAAGTCGATGCGTTATCAGTATGCCGGGCGGCTGCGCGAAAACGATCTGGTCTATCTCTTCATCGTGCCGAGCTATTCCCGGCTGCTCGACCGGCTCTTCGCCAGCCGGGCGCCGGTGGACGAGGATGACGCCGAATTCTTCGGCGCCTTCGCGCTCTCGCCTGCCCGTCCCGCCGCCGATCTCGATGCCGCCTACGGGCCGGGCCTGCTAAACGAATCCGAGAAAGGCCTGACGATCGCGGAACTGATGCGGCAGCGCCTCGGCGGCAAGGCCGATTATGCCGATCGCGTCCGTCTCGGCTCGATCATCCTCATCGTCCGCGATCTCGACGAGCACGACCATATCACCTCCGTCGGCATGTCTCTCGAAGCGGTCGAACCCGCCACCACCCTGCCGATCTTCATCAACCTCAAGGACATTATTCAGCGCATCCGCGATAGGTTGAACGGACGCCGCAACCGCGAAGCGGCGGCCTCCGAAACCATGCCGAAAGCATCGGCCGGAGGCGACGAAGCCCGACGCGAAAACGGCCGTTGAACGCCTTGCGTCTCGAATGATCCTTGCTATGGTCGGCGCGACTTCCGCCAACCAAGACTGGATTCCCCATGCCTTCTTTCAAGACCCTCGACGATCTCTCCGACATCAGCGGCAAGCGCGTACTCATCCGCGTCGACCTCAACGTCCCGGTCAAGGACGGGAAGGTTACCGATACGACGCGCATCGAGCGGGTGGCGCCGACGATCCTCGAACTATCGGGCAAGGGCGCCAAGGTGATCCTGCTTGCTCATTTCGGCCGGCCAAAGGACGGCCCGTCGCCGGATCTGTCGCTGTCGCTAATCGCCCCTTCCGTCGAGGAAGTGCTCGATCATGCCGTGCTGACGGCCTCCGACTGCATCGGCGAGGCCGCCGCCTCCGCCGTTGCCGCAATGAAGAATGGCGATATTCTGCTGCTGGAAAACACCCGCTTTCACAAGGGTGAGGAAAAGAACGACCCCGACTTCACCAAGGCGCTTGCCGCCCATGGTGATATCTATGTCAACGACGCCTTCTCCGCCGCCCACCGCGCCCATGCTTCCACCGAAGGCCTTGCCCACCACCTGCCGGCCTATGCCGGCCGCACCATGCAGGCCGAGCTGGAAGCGCTGGAAAAAGGCCTCGGCAATCCCACCCGTCCCGTCGTCGCAATCGTCGGCGGCGCCAAGGTTTCAACCAAGATCGATCTTTTGATGAATCTCGTGAAGAAGGTCGATGCACTCGTCATCGGCGGCGGCATGGCCAATACCTTCGTCGCCGCGCGTGGCACCAATGTCGGCAAGTCACTCTGCGAGCATGATCTCGCTGAAACCGCCAAGCAGATCATGATCGAGGCCGCGACATCGGGCTGCGCCATCATCCTGCCGGAAGACGGCGTCGTCGCCCGCGAGTTCAAGGCGGGTACCGCCAATGAGACGGTCGATATCAACGCCATTCCCGCCGATGCCATGGTGCTCGACGTCGGGCCGAAATCCGTTCAGGCCATCAATGCCTGGATCGAGCGCGCCTCGACGCTCGTCTGGAACGGTCCGCTCGGCGCCTTCGAGATCGAGCCCTTCGATGCCGCGACGGTTGCTGCCGCAAAATACGCCGCCGAGCGCACGGCGGCCGGCAAGCTGACCTCCGTAGCCGGCGGCGGCGATACCGTCTCAGCGCTGAACCATGCCGGCGTTGCCGACGACTTCACCTATGTCTCCACCGCAGGCGGCGCTTTCCTCGAATGGATGGAAGGCAAAGAGTTGCCCGGCGTCGCCGTCCTTAACGCCGGTAAATGACGCTAAGCGGATTTGGCAGATTTTACATGTGGATAGACCGCGGCGGCGAGAAGCCTTTCGCGGTCTTTTGCTCAAGCGCCGGAAAAATTCCCATTTTTTCAAACGATTGAAACCATTTCAATCGTTTCAATGACTTAGCCGTCCATTTTCCTCCCTATAAACTTCTGTTATCGCCGTCCTATATTCTTAAACCGCCGATGTTTCATGCTGTGGAGAGAACGAATGAGCGAACGACTGGAAGACATTGCAGTGCAGATGGTTGCAGGCGGCCGGGGACTGCTTGCGGCTGATGAATCGACCTCCACCATCAAGAAGCGTTTCGACACGATCAATCTCGAATCGACCGAAACGAGCCGTCGCGATTACCGCGAGATGCTCTTCCGCTCCGACGAGGCGATGAAGAAATATATTTCCGGCGTCATCCTCTTCGAAGAGACGCTCTTCCAGAAGGCCGCAGACGGCACGCCTTTCGTCGACATCATTCGCGCTGCTGGTTCCATTCCCGGCATCAAGGTCGATACCGGCGCCAAGCCGATGGCCAAATTCCCGGGCGAAACCATCACCGAAGGCCTCGACGGCCTCGGCGAGCGCCTTGCTCGCTATTATGAGGCCGGCGCCCGTTTCGCCAAGTGGCGCGGCGTCATCGCCATCTCCTCGACGCTGCCGACCCGCGGCTCGGTTCGCGCCAACGCTCAGGCGCTTGCCCGGTACGCGGCCCTCTGCCAGGAAGCCAAGATCGTTCCGATCGTCGAGCCGGAATGCCTGATGGACGGCAAGCCGGGCGACCACAATATCGACCGCTGCGCCGAAGTCACCGAATCCACGCTGCGCATCGTTTTTGAGGAACTGGCCGAAGCCCGAGTCAGCCTCGAAGGCATGATCCTGAAGCCGAATATGGTCATCGACGGCAAGAATGCCCGCAAGGCCTCTGTCGCCGAGGTCGCGGAGCGCACCGTGCAGGTGCTGAAGCGCACGGTCCCATCAGCGGTTCCAGGCATCGCCTTCCTCTCAGGCGGCCAGTCGACCGAAGAGGCAACCGCACATCTTTCCGCCATCAATGCCACGGCCGACCTGCCCTGGTTCGTCACCTTCTCCTACGGCCGCGCCCTTCAGGACAGTGCGCTCAAGGCCTGGAACGGCAAACCGGAAAACGTCGCCGCCGGCCAGCGCGAATTCACGCACCGCGCCGAAATGAACAGCCTTGCCGCCAAGGGCAGTTGGCAGAAGGATCTGGAAAAGGCAGCCTGATTACAATGAGCCTTTAATCGCCTGCAGGAAGGGGCGGCAACGTTATGTTGCCGCCCTTCCTCATTGTCTCGGCGACAAGATACCGCTTCGCCTGACGAAAAATCGTGATTATTCATAAAGGCCCGCCGAAACAGGAGCCGCTATGGATACCATCCCCTACATCACCGTCGATGTCTTCACCTCCACGCGTTTCGAGGGCAATCCGCTTGCCGTCATTTCCGATGCGCGCGGGCTCAGCGATGCAGCGATGCAAATGATCGCCACCGAATTTAACTATTCCGAAGTGACCTTCGTCCTGCCGCCGGAGGATCCTCGCAATTCGGCCCGTGTCCGCATCTTCACTCCGACGATGGAAATACCCTTCGCCGGTCATCCGAACGTCGGCACCGCCTGTGTCCTCGGCCAGCAGGCGGAGATCTTCGGCAAGCCCGTTGGCGAGAAGCTGCGTTTCGAGGAACAGGCTGGCATCGTCGAAGTCGCCCTCAAACGCAGCGGCGGAAAGGTCGCGGCCGCCGCCATCCGCGCGCCGCAGCCGCTGACAATCGGCGATGTCATTGCCGAGGAAACTATCTCCCGCTGCATCGGGCTCGAACCCGGCGCAATCGTCAAGACCAACCACGCCCCGGTCTTTGCCTCGGTCGGTCTGAACTTCGCCATTGCCGAGTTGAGCGGGCTTGAAGCGCTGGCCGCCGCCCGACCGGACCTTGCCGGATTCCAGGCGGCTGTCGGCCACCAGACGACGAGCGGCCATGACTTCTCGCTCTTCGTCTATGTCAGGACATCCGAAGATCCGTGGAATATACGCGCTCGCATGTTCGCGCCGCTCGATAACGTGCCCGAGGACCCCGCGACCGGCAGCGCTTCCGCAGCCCTCGGTGCCTATCTCGTCACACTGCAGGCGGAAGCCGATATGAACGTCCGCATCACCATCGAACAGGGCGTGGAAATAGGCCGCCGCAGCATCATCGCCCTTGATGTGACGAAATCCGATGGCACCGTCACTGACGTCGTCATCTCGGGAAGCTGCGTTTCCGCGATGCGCGGCGAAATCATTCTGCGGGACTAACGCCCGCATCGAAGCTCGAATCCGAGGATTACATCAGGAAGTCGCGCGACAATAGCGCCATCGCCCATATGCCGAAGGCGATCAGAGCGATCTTCCAGAAATCCATCCGCCGCCTGAGGCCGGGAAGCCCGAGCGGTTTGATCACCTGTATCGCCATGGCAAGGATGAGCAGCAGAGCTATCAGCTTTGTCATGCTTTATTTTTTCCGTTTTTCGGAATGTCACAGGACGGACATTTTTCCGCGCGAACAAGAGGATCTCGACACGCCGTAAAGATATTCCGGGGCACAATCAATCATCTTGAGGCTGGGCTGACTGAGGTCGTGCCTTATGTCCATCGCAAATCGCTTAAGACCGAGTCTGGGGAAATGAAGAGAAATCTGCTGTCCGTCGCCGCGCTGCTCTTTGGCACGCTCTTCCTTTTCATGGGCAATGGTCTGCAGGGCATCCTGCTTCCCGTGCGCGGCAATCTCGAAGGCTATGCCACGACGACGCTCGGCCTGCTCGGCACCTCATGGGCGGGCGGCTTCGTCATCGGCTGCCTGGTGGCGCCGAAACTGGTGCGCCGCGTCGGCCATGTCAGAGCCTTCTCCGGCTTCATCTCGATCATCGCCATCATCGCACTGGTCAGCGGCATCATCATCGATCCGTTCTGGTGGGTGATCCTGCGTGCGGTGACCGGCTTCTCCACCGCCGGCACGTCCATGATCATCGAAAGCTGGCTGAACGAGCGCGCCAGCAACGAGAGCCGTGGCGCGATTTTCTCGCTCTATATCGGCATCACCCTGCTCGGTGTCGTCGGCGGCCAGATGATGATCCCGCTCGAAGATGTGCGCACGCCGGTGCTGTTCATGATCTGCGGCATCTTCTATTGCATCGCCATGCTGCCGACGACGCTTTCGACCGCGGCCTCACCACAGCCGCTGAAAGCTGTGCGCCTCGACCTGCCGGCGCTCTACCGCAATTCGCCCGTGTCTTGCCTCGGCATCCTGCTCGTCGGCATTGCCAACGGCGCTTACGGCACGCTCGGGGCTGTCTTCGGCGCCGGCGCCGGCCTTTCCGACACCAGCATCGCCGTCATGATGAGCTCCACCATCTTCGCCGGCGCGATGATGCAGCTGCCGGCCGGCCGACTTTCTGATCGCATCGACCGGCGCTACGTGCTCGCCGCCCTGTCGGCGATTGCCGCCATCGCCGGCTTGCTGATCTTTCTGCTTCACCCGACATCCCCTGCCTTGCTGATCGGGCTCGTTGTCCTCTACGGCGCGGTGGCCAACACGCTCTATCCGATCGCTGTGGCTCACGCGAACGACTTCGCGGCGTCGGAGGATTTCGTCAAGGTCTCCGGCGGCCTGCTGCTGCTCTACGGCATCGGCACAGTCATCGGCCCGACGCTGGGCGGCCCGGTCATGTCGGCAATCACCCCGCATGCTCTTTTCCTGGTCACCGCCGTCGCTCATGTGCTGATCACCGTTTACGCCATCATCAGAAGCCGCATCCGCGCGGCCGTCCCAGTCAGCGACCGCGACGCCTATACGACGATCCCGACCGGCACTTCGCCGATGCTGACGCCGCAGAGCATGTCGCTGGCCGATCGCGGCACAGGCAAATCTCCCGAAAGCAGCGATCCTGCTGTAAAGTTCGGTTAGGCCCTCTCTACAAAAGCCGCACTGCGGTTTTCGCCCTGGCTCGGGAAAAATAAAAATGGGGAGGGCGAGGCTGGATTTGGGCCGGATCGACCTAAATTCCGATTCCGTGTCGGCCGCATTTTTTCGGCATTATGCTGCCGGCAGCAAAAGGAGGAGAACCGATGAGCTTTATCGATGACGACCGACCGCAGAAGAGAACCGCCCACGAGATCGGCGCCGATCTCTCCATGCTTTCAGTGGATGAGTTGAAGGCGCGAGTGGAATTGCTGAAAACCGAGATCGCCCGGCTCGAAGCCGAAGCTAGCCGCAAGGCATCCGGGCGGCAGGCCGCTGAAAGCTTCTTCCGCTCGTGATCCGCTAAAAGCCTCCGAAAACAAGAGCATGGGCAGGAAAATGAGCCAGCCTCAAGTCTTCATTCGGCACAATGTTAATAAAATATTAAGCTTTATGAGGTATTACTGTACTCATCCAGACTTTCTCTGGATCTCAGACAGTTTTCCAAGCGGTGAATTGGTCTGATTTTTCTCCCTGTTTTACCTTGAGAGCCGCTTTTGCGGCTCTTCTTTTTGCTGCGGCCGGCGCATTTCCATGAAACTGTGGAGATTAACCCTTTCTTAAGAAACGGCTTGCGCATTTGCGCTAATGATACCATCTTAAAGTCATAAAGACCGGACGCGGAAACTTTTCCGTCAACCCCCGCGTTACCTGACCATAAGTAGCTGCGTGCAACAGGGACTATTGCGATGTCGGAAGTTGGATTGAACACGATCAGTTTTGCGGGCCGCGCGGCTGCATCCTCTCAGTTCAAGGTACTCTATAGCGAAGGCATGTCGCTGGTCGAAGAGACCGCCGCCTATCTTGACGGCCAAGGCCGCGCAGCCTCCAAGGTTCTGCCGCGCATGGCATCCGTGCTCTATGCCGCGGAATCGATGCGGCTGACCACCCGCCTGATGCAGATGGCCTCGTGGCTGCTGCTGCAGCGCGCCGTCAACAATGGCGAGATGTCGCGTGACCAGGTGCTGGCCGAGAAGAACAAGGTCCGCCTCGACGGTTTCAACGTCGACCGCGCAGCACCCGGCTGGGGCGATCTGCCGGAATCGTTCCGAGACCTCGTCGAGCGCTCCCTGCGCCTGCAGAACCGCATCGCGCTGCTGGATCGCGAAATCTATCGTCCGGCCGAAGCCGTGATCGTTCATGACAATCAGAACAGCGTCCAGGCACAGCTTTCGCTGCTGCAGACGGCCTTCGGCAACAACTGACCAGAGCTGCTAAATCCATTTGGGCCGGCTGCGCAGTGCGCGGCCGGTTTTTTGTTGCCGCTGCGCATGTTCTGCTAACGCAAAAAGCCCGGCAGAACCGGGCTCCTTGCGAAATTTCGTCGAGCAAAAGCGATTAGAGACCGAGGCCGCCGAAACGCTTGTTGAACTTGGAAACGCGGCCACCGCGGTCCATGAGCTGCTGGTTGCCGCCCGTCCAGGCCGGATGCGACTTGGAATCGATTTCGAGGTTCATGACAGCGCCTTCCGAACCCCAGGTCGAGCGGGTTTCGTATTCGGTGCCATCGGTCATGACTACCTTGATCATGTGATAGTCGGGATGGATGCCTGCCTTCATAACAATCTTCCTGCGATACCGGAGTTCAATTTGCCGCATGCAGTTGCGGCCACCGAACCGATTGAATAAATGAAGCCGCAGTCGTGATGGCTACGGCTTCCCATTAGGATGCGGTGCCTATACATGAAGGACGCCGGGATAACAAGAGCCAACAGGCCGCATTAGCGGGTCCTGCAGGCGATCGGAGACGATTTGGCAGAACAGGCACGGGCTGAGGAAAACAGAAGGCGGTCGCTGCGGCCACTCGGCAGGCTGATGCCTTATGTCATGCGTTATCGCGGGCTGGTGGCCGGCGCGCTGATTTCACTGGCGCTCGCCGCCATGACCTCGCTGGCGCTGCCGCTCGCCGTGCGCCGCATGATCGACCACGGCTTCACCCAATCCGACGGCAGCTTCATCAACAGCTACTTCGCTATGCTGATGGTCATGGCCGTCGTGCTCGCGATCGCGAGCGCGTTGCGTTATTATTTCGTCATCACCATCGGCGAACGCATCGTCGCCGATCTTCGCCGCGACGTCTTTAACCATGTGACGCGGCTGTCGCCCTCCTTCTTCGACGTCAACCAGTCCGGAGAGATCGTCTCGCGGCTGACCGCCGATACGACGCAGATCAAGTCCGCCGTCGGCGCCACCGCCTCGGTGGCGCTTAGGAATCTCATTCTCTGTCTCGGCGCCTTGGGCATGATGGTCGTCACTTCGCCGAAACTGTCGAGCCTCGTCATCGGAGCGATCCCGCTGATCGTCTTCCCGCTCGTCGCCTTCGGCCGCTCGGTGCGCAGGCGTTCCCGCGCCGCTCAGGACACGCTTGCCGAAGCGTCCGCCTTCGCCAACGAGACGATCGCCGCGACCCGTACGGTACAGGCCTTCAACGGCGAGGACGCCGCAGCGAGACGTTACGCCGACGCCGTCGAATCCGCCTACGAGGCCGCCCGCGCCGCCATCCGCTCACGCGCACTCTTGACCGGCATCGCCATTACGCTGATCTTCGGCAGCGTCGTCGCCGTGCTTTGGGTCGGCGCCCACAGCGTGCTGGCCGGCACGCTGTCTGCCGGCACGCTCGGCCAGTTCCTGCTTTATGCTGTCATCTCCGCGGGATCGCTCGGCGCGCTGTCGGAGGTCTGGGGCGAACTCTCGCAGGCGGCCGGCGCCGCCGACCGGCTGACCGAACTCCTCGACGAGGTGTCGCCGATATCAGCCCCCGCCAACCCCGAGGCTCTCCCTTCGCCCAGCCGCGGCCGCGTCGAGTTTTCCGACGTGCATTTCGCCTATCCCTCGCGCCCCGGCAAATCGGCCCTGCATGGCTTGGACTTCGCTGTCTCGCCCGGCGAAACGGTCGCGATTGTCGGCCCCTCCGGCGCCGGCAAGACCACAGTCTTTTCGCTGCTCTTACGCTTCTACGATCCGCAGCAGGGCAGCGTGGCGATTGATGGTGTCGATGCGCGGCTGGCGACACCTGACGAGTTGCGCCAGCGCATCGCCATCGTGCCGCAGGACGTCACCATTTTCGCCGCATCGATCCATGATAACATCGCTTTCGGCCGCCCTGGTGCATCGCGTGAGGAAGTCCGCGCCGCAGCGCTTGCCGCCCAGGCCGACGAATTCATCGCCCGGCTGGATAACGGCTATGAGGCCGAGGTCGGCGAACGAGGCGTCACCCTCTCCGGCGGCCAGCGACAGCGCATCGCCATTGCCCGCGCCATCCTGAAGAACGCGCCCGTGCTGCTGCTCGACGAGGCGACCTCAGCGCTTGACGCCGAAAGCGAGACGCTGGTGCAGAAGGCGCTCGACGGCTTGGTTGACGGTCGCACGACACTGGTCATCGCCCATCGCCTGGCGACGGTGCTGAAGGCCGACCGAATCCTCGTCATGGACAAGGGCCGCGTCGTCGAGGAAGGCACGCATCAGAGCCTGATCCGCCAGGGCGGCATCTATGCCCGGCTGGCGCGCCTGCAATTCGACGCCGCCAATCAGGATGTGCTCGCTCCTGCCAAATAACCGGTACGCGCTTCTCCACCGATAGCGACTAAAGTCTCACGCCGACCACACCTCCCTGCGGTTGTCTTTCCCGCCTCCTGCCCTACCCTCTTCATGCCCCTGGGTGGGATTGCTGTTGAAATCGTGGGAGGAGATAGGAATGGCGCTTTCCGACATGACGCGACGCACGGGGCTCGCGCTCGTTCTTGGCCTGACTGCAATGCTGGGGTTCAGCAGCTCTGCTGTTGCTGCAGATTTTCCCGATCGTCCGATCACCATGGTCGTGCCCTTTGCAGCCGGCGGCTCGACCGATGTCGTCGCCCGTATCGTCGCGCAGAAGATGTCGGAGGACCTCGGCCAGCAGGTGATCGTCCAGAATGTCGCCGGTGCCGGCGGCAATCTCGGGGCCGGCAACGTCGCCCGCGCCGAGCCTGACGGCTACACCATTCTGATGGGCACTGTTGCGACCCACGCCCTCAATCCGCTGATCCTCAAATCGACGCCCTACGACCCGGAGAAGGATTTCGCGCCGGTCTCCCTGCTCGTCGTCGTGCCGAACGTGCTGGTCGTCAATCCGGAATTGCCGGCAAAAACGGTGCAGGAACTGGTCGCGCTGCTGAAAGCCGAGCCCGACAAATACAGTTACGCCTCGTCGGGCAACGGCACGCCGCTGCATCTCTCCGGCGAGCTCTTCAAGTCCATGGCCGGCGTCAGCATGCAGCATATCCCCTATAAGGGCGCCGGTCCGGCATTGAACGATGTCATCGGCAACCAGGTGCCGATCATGTTCGACAACCTGCCCTCCTCCTCCAGCCACATCAAGGCGGGCACGCTGCGGGCGCTGGCGGTGACCACCGCCGAGCGCGCGCCCTCCTTCCCCGATGTGCCCACGATCGCCGAGTCGGGCATACCGGGCTACGAGACCTATACCTGGAACGCGCTTTTTGCCCCAGCCAACACGCCGGGCGAGGTGGTGACGCGCCTCAACGCCTCGGCGAACAAGGCGCTCAAAGACCCGGCCGTTGCCGAACGCATGAAGGAATTCAGCGCCACCATCGTCGGCTCGACGCCCGAGGAACTTGCCGCCCACGTGAAGGCTGAGCTCGCCAAATGGGGGCCGGTCGTCAAGGGCGCAAACATCCAGATGGAATGATGCGAGGACATTTGCGGTATCTTCCGCGCAGCGCTTATTAGCACCAGTTGAACTCAATCCTCATTAACGCAGTGGAAAAGCTCGGCATTTTGATCTAGCCTCCTCGACGCTGATGGTGCAATTCAGCGTTTCGGGAGACATCCATGTATAAATTCGAAGTCTACAAGGATAAATCAGGCGAATTCCGTTTCCGCTTCAAGGCATCGAACGGGGAAACCATGTTCAGCTCCGAGGGTTACAAGGCGAAGGCGTCAGCCCTGAATGCCATCGAGTCCATCAAGAAGAATACCTCCGGCGCCGAGATCGTCGACCAGACGAAGGCCGAAGCCTGAACGGCATGGCAAGGGCGGCATCAATGCCGCCCTGCTTTTTTGCGCCCTCGAGCGGCGCTGGTGTCTTAGAGACCGGCTCGCCTGTTTGTGATTTCCGGCGCGATTTTTCTTTTTCAAATATTTTTTCAAAGCCATGTCGAAACGACCGGCGATCGCGCCTCATTGTCTCGGAACGGCTAGCCGCTCCACCAGGCTAAACGGCTTTCGCCGGTGGCCTGGATCAACGCCAACAACGATATCAGGAGTTTTCCATGCAATATGCCCTCATCATTCGCGAAGCGCCGGAGGATTTCGCCCGCCGTAGCGATCCGGCCTATCGCGACGGCTGGGTTGCCTACACCCAGGCGCTTGTCCAGGCCGGGATCATGACCGGCGGCGCGGGGCTGACAGCCCCCGAGACCGGCACGGTCATACGTCGCAAGGGCGAGGATCACGATGTCCAGGACGGTCCCTATCCGGAAGGCAAGGAGCAGCTCGGCGGCTTCTACCTGATCGAGGTCCCGGACATCGACACCGCGCTCGAATGGGCTACCCGTATTCCAATCTCCGACAAGGGTTCGGTCGAGGTGCGCCCGCGCCTGCAGATGTGAGGCGGCAATGCCGCCCGATGCCGGACGCGCCGTCGAACAAGTGGCGCGACAGTCCTATGGCAGGCTGATCGCCTTTCTCGCCGCCCGCTCGCGCGACGTGCCGGCGGCAGAAGACGCATTGTCGGAAGCGCTGGCTTCGGCCCTGCGCGTCTGGGCGGAGCGCGGCATTCCCGCCAATCCGGAAGCCTGGCTGCTGGTGGCCGCCCGCCGCAATTTGGTGCAGGCGGCCCGGCACCGCACTGTCGAGGCCAACGCACAAACGACGATATCACTCGCCCTCGAGGAAGCGGAGGCACGAATGAACGAGGCCGGCAATTCCGTCTTTCCCGATGAACGGCTGAAGCTACTCTTCGCCTGCACCCATCCTGCCATCGACAGCTCCGTGCACACGGCGCTGATGCTGCAAGCGATTCTCGGCATCGAAGCCAGAACCATCGCCCGGGCCTTCGTCGTTTCAGCGGAAGCGATGAGCCAGCGGCTGGTGCGGGCCAAGGTGAAGATCCGTGATGCCGGCATTCCCTTCACCATACCACCTCGGCCCGCGCTGCCAGGGCGGCTTGCCGCCGTGCTTTCGGCGGTCTACGCCGCCTACGGCCTCGGATGGGATGGTCTCGATGGCGAGGAAGCGCACCATTCGCTTGCCGGCGAAGCGATCTGGCTCGGCCGGGCGCTTCTGACGGTACTTCCGGATGAGCCGGAAGCGATCGGCCTTCTCTCGCTGATGCTTCACTGCGAAGCCCGCCGTAGCGCCCGGCGCGACGGCAACGGGCGCTATGTGCCGCTGGACGAGCAGGATCCGGCCGGCTGGGACGCCACCATGATCGCGGAGGCGGATGCGCTGCTGCGCAAGGCCGGAAGCTTCAACCGTTTCGGCCCCTATCAGTGCCAGGCGGCGATTCAATCGGTGCATGCGGCGCGCCGCCTTTCGGGAGTGACCGACTGGCAGGCGCTCACGACGCTCTATGCCGCGTTGCTGACGATGAAGCCGACGCTCGGCGCGCGCGTGGCCCAAGCAGCGGTGATCGGCCGGGCTTTAAGGCCCGCCGAAGGCCTGACCCTGCTCGACAGGATCGATCCGCGCGCGATCGCTGCCTATCAGCCCTACTGGGCCGTACGTGCCTTTCTTCTGGCACGAGCGGGCGACGATGCGGCCGCGGCCGATGCCTACATGACGGCGATCGGCCTCAGCGACAGCCCCTCTGTCCGAGCCTTTCTCGTCGATCGGCTCGCCGAAGCGCGGCGGACGACATCAGGCTGATCATTTCTCGGTGAGCTTCAGCTCGATGCGGCGGTTCGTGGAACGGGCGTCCGGGGCATCGCCGGGTGCGATCGGCTGAAATTCGCCAAAGCCCGCGGCAACGAGCCGGTCTGCCGGCACACCCTGGCCGATCAGGAATTTGACGACCGAAATCGCGCGTGCCGAGGAAAGCTCCCAATTGTCGCGGTAGCGGCCCGTTCCCGCAAGGGGCACATTGTCGGTATGGCCGTCAACGCGCAAAACCCAGTTGATCTCCGGCGGAATTTCTTTGGCGAGGTCGAGCAACGCCGCGGCAAGCTTCGCCATCTCCCCCTGCCCTTCCGGGTTGAGATCGGCGCTGCCCGAGGGAAACAGCACTTCGGACTGGAAGACAAACCGATCGCCGACGATACGAATGTTCTCGCGATCCGAAAGGATTTCACGCAGGCGACCGAAGAAGTCGGAGCGGTAGCGATTCAGTTCCTGCACGCGCGCCGCCAGCGCCACGTTGAGGCGACTGCCGAGATCGGCGATCTTGGTCTGCGAGACCCGGTCCTTCTCCTCGGATGCCTGCAGCGCCGCTTCGACCGCGGCGATCTGGCTGCGGAGTGCGGCGATCTGCTGGTTCAAGAGTTCGACCTGGCTCAGCGCCCGTTCGCTCACCTGCTTCTGCTCGTCGAGCTCCTGCGTCATGGCGCCGATCCGCTTTTGAGCCGCATCCTGGCCGCCCGAGCCGGCGTTCAGCAGCGCCTGAAGCCGTGAGCGTTCCCCTTCGGCAGTCGCGAGCGAAGCCTGCAGGTTGGCGACCGAATCCTGGAGATCCTGATTGCTACCCTTTTCGAGTGCCAGAAGCTGCGTCAGCTCGTTGATTTGGCTATTGAGGCGATTGAGCACCTCGTCGCGCCCGGTGATTTCGCGGCTTAGGATGAACTGCCCGACGACGAAGACGGTCAGCAGGAACATGATCGAAATGAGCAGCGTCGACAACGCATCGACGAAGCCCGGCCAGTAATCCACCGTGCGTTCGCGGCGGCGGTTGCGGGCAAGTGCCATGGCTTACTTGCCCTCGCTCTTTTCTGCATGGCTCGTGCGCTCGCGCAGGCGCTCGGACCGCTCGCCGCCCCGCTCCTGCAGGCCGATGCGCTCGGCCAGCCGGTCGAGCGTCCGGCGCATGGCTTTCGCCTCGTCCTGCTGCGCCTCGATCCAGTCACGCAGCATCTGCTGCTCGTTGCGCATATTCTTGACCAGACCCTGAATGCCTTCGGCAAGGCTTGCCATGGCAGCGACAGAGCGCTGGTTGCCGACACCGCCTTCTTCGGAGACCTTGCGCAGATACTCGGAAAGTGCGCGCATGTCGTCCGAGGAAGACCCGGCAACGGCGTCGAGCGCCGGCGCAAGATCGGAGCCGACATCGGTGACCGAGGAGAGCCAGTTTTCCAACTCCGTATAGAAGCGATTCTGCGCGCGGCCGGCCTGGAGGTCGAGGAAGCCGAGAATGAGTGAACCGGAGAGGCCGAGCAGCGACGACGAGAAGGCCTGCCCCATGCCGGAAAGCGGCATGGAAAGTCCCTCCTTCAGCGCCGAGAGCACGTCACCCGTGCCGTTCGAGCCGGGATCGAGCGACTGGATGACGGCGCTGATCGAGCCGATCGTGCCGATGAGACCCCAGAACGTGCCGAGCAGGCCGAGGAAGACCAAGAGACCGATCAGGTAGCGCGAAACGTCACGCGATTCGTCGAGGCGGGTGGCGATCGAATCGAGAATCGAACGCAGCGCCGTCGTCGACAGCGCCACCGAGCTCTTGCGGCTGCCGATCAGCGCGCGCATCGGCGCAAGCAGCCGCGGGTTACGGTTGACCTTATCCGCGCTGCCGGCAGCGCGGAAGGAGTTGAACCAGCGCACTTCGGGGCGAAGCGCCAGCACGTGATTGAAAACAAGGACGATTCCGACTGCGAGAACGCCGAGGATCAGGCCGTTGAGGCCCGGATTGTGCATGAAGGCGGTTTGCGTCTGCCGAAAGAGGATCGCGGCAATGAACCCGACAATGACGAGGAAAAGCAGCATCGTCCAAAGGAAGGGCATGGGGCTCGAGAGCCTGTAGGTATAACTGCCGGCCGTCTTTTCGGTGGAGCCGATCTCCGCCACATTCACATTTTCCATAGGTCCAGCAGCCTCCGAACTCATTGCTGGCGGAGACTAGAGCAACATTGTGCCGAATTGAAGTATGCCGTGGCGAAAACCGTGACTTTACAACAGCCGGATTTTTATGCGCTCACTTGGCGGGAATCGGCCGCTTGATGACCTCGATCAGCGCCTTATGGACATGTTCGTTGCCCGCGACGATCGCGCCGCCCTCCAGAATGGCCGTTCCGCCATCCCAGTCGGTGGCGAAGCCGCCGGCTTCGCGGATGAGCAGGATACCGGCTGCCATGTCCCAAGGCGCAAGCTCCGCCTCCCAGAAGCCGTCGAAACGTCCGGCGGCGACATGGGCGAGATCGAGGGTCGGTGCGCCCAGGCGGCGGATGCCGGCCACTTCGCCCATCACGTGGCGCAGTTCGACCAGGAACTTGCCGTGATTGCGCTTGCCGAGCGCGGGCACACCGCAGCCGATGACGCAATCCGACAGCACGCGGCGCGCAGCGACGCGCAGGCGCCGGTCGTTGAGAAAAGCGCCGCCGCCGCGCTCGGCAGTATAAAGTTCGTCGGTCGCCGGATTGAAGACGACGGCGGCAACGATCTCGCCATTGCGCTCGAGCGCAATCGAGACAGCGAAGGCCGGGATGCCATGCAGGAAGTTCGTCGTGCCGTCGAGCGGGTCGACGATCCAGCGATGCGCGCCATCGGTGCCCTTGATCTCTTCGCTTTCCTCGCCGAGGAAGCCATAGGTCGGACGCGCCTTCATCAGCTCTTCCCTGACGATCTTCTCGGCCTTGCGGTCGGCGGCGGAAACGAAATCGCCCGGTCCCTTCACCGAAACCTGCAGGTTCTGCACTTCGCCGAAATCACGCCCCAGCGATTTTCCTGCCTTGAGAGCAGCCTGAACCATGACATTGAGAAGAGCTGAACGGGCCATCGGCGCATTTCCTTGGGACTGATACGGGACGCGCGCTGCCAGGGGCGGGAAATGTCCCTGAACATGCATGACAGGCAGCGCTAGCAAAGATTGGCGGCCTCAAGACCACAAAATCGCGGAAATTTCAAGGGGAGGCACGGAGGGCTGCTCACAGGCCTGAAAAGCGTCGGCCTTATTTGCCATTGGAACTGGACCGGCCTCAGAACTTCTGCTGCGTTATCAGGACTTCGCGGGCGATCTGATCGAGCGGCAGAATGCGGTCGACGCCGCCTTTTGCAATCGCCTCCTTCGGCATGCCGAAGACAACCGAACTCGCCTCGTCCTGGGCCACGGTATAGGCGCCGGCTTCATGCATCTCCAGCATGCCGCGCGCACCGTCGTCGCCCATACCCGTCATGATGATCCCCATGGCGTTCGAGCCGGCCGAGCGCGCCGCCGAACGGAAGAGCACGTCGACGGAAGGCCGGTGGCGGGAGACCAGCGGCCCGGTCTTCACGCTCACATAATAGCGCGCACCCTGGCGTTCGAGCAGCGTGTGCTTGTCACCGGGCGCGATCAGCACATGGCCGCGCAGCACCGGATCGCCGTCGACGGCCTCCTTGACCTCGACCTCGCAGAGCCCGTTCAGGCGCTTGGCGAAGGCGGCTGTGAATTTCTCCGGCATATGCTGGACGATCACCATGCCGGGCGCATTGGCCGGCAGCTCCTCCAGGAATTCGCGCAACGCTTCGGTTCCGCCGGTGGAGGCGCCGACGCAGACGACCATCTCCGTCGTCTTCGCCATGGCGCGGCCCGTTGGCGGCGGCAGCATGGCATCGGCCGTCAGCTTCTTGGCCGGTCCCTCGGCGGAAGCGGAACGAATGGTTCCGGCGGCACGGCGCGCGATGGAAAGTCGCGCGTGCGAGGCGCTCTTGACGACTTCGCGAATGCGCATCGCATCATCGGCAAGACCGTCGGCGGCGCCGATCTTCGATTTCAGAATGACGTCGACGGCGCCCGCCTCCAGCGCCTGGATCAGCGTTTCCGAGCCCGCTTCCGTCAGCGACGAACACATCACGACCGGGATCGGCCGCTGCGACATCAGTTTGCGCAGGAAGGTGATGCCGTCCATGCGCGGCATCTCCACGTCGAGCGTGATGACGTCGGGAATCTCCTCCTGCAGCCTCCGCGCCGCCACGAAAGGATCGGACGCCACTGCCATGATCTCGATATCAGGATCCTGCTCCAGCACATGAGCCAGCGTCTGCCGGACGCTGGCGGAATCGTCGATGATGAGAACCCGGATTTTCTTGCGCATGAATGCCTCTAGATACGCTGAAACACCGTATTCGAGACCTGCTTCAGCGGCAGGTCGAAGCCGGTGATCGATTCGGAATGACCGATGAACAGATAGCCGCCCTTCGCCAGGCAATCGCAGAGGCGGCTGAGCACGCCCGCCTGGGTCTGCTTGTCGAAGTAGATCAGCACGTTGCGGCAGAAGATGACGTTCATCAAGTCGCCAACGGGATATTTGTCGTCCATCAGGTTCATCCGTGCAAACCCCACTCTGCTGCGCAGCTTCGGGTTTATGCGCACCTCCTTGCGGCCAGACTGCTTGGCGACCAGCACATATTTGCGCTGCAGGTCGCGCGGCACGGGCGCAATCAGGTCTTCCGGATAGATGCCCTGACGCGCCGTCTGCAGCACGTCGGTGGAAAGATCGGTGGCAAGCACGCTATAGGAAACATCCCTGCGGCCTTCCGCGAATTCCGCTAGCACCATTGCCATCGTATAGGGTTCGGCTCCCGTCGAGCAGGCCGAGCTCCAGGTGCGGATGGTGCGCACACCGCTATTGGCGATCGCCGGCAGCGCCACGGTCTGCATATATTCAAAATGCTTGGCTTCCCGGAAGAAGTCGGTCTTGTTGGTCGTCACCACGTCGATGAGGTAGACGGTTTCCTGGACAAGCCCATCGTGATTGAACAGAAAATCGCAATAATCGTCGAAGGTCGAATGGTTGGTCGCGCGAAGGCGGCGCCTCAGCCGCCCCTCGAGCATCGTCAGCTTGGTCGGCGGCATCTTGATGCCGCTATAGTCGTAGATGAAATGCGCAAGCTTGTCGAAATTGCGCTTGCTGATCCGGTCGCCCGGCAATTGGGTTTCCACAGCTGCCATACTCATAGAACGCAGAACTCCGATTTGAGGCGGCGTCAGGCTGCCGATTGCAGTGCCGAGGCGTCCTCGCGCGACAGGAGTCGTGCAAGATCGATGATGACAACGAAGCCGTTATCACGGCGAACGACGCCGGCGATATAATCCGAACGCCAGCGCACGCCGATGTCGGGCGCCGCCTCGATCTGGTCGCGCCGGAACGGAGTGACCTCGAAGACGCGGTCGGCGACGAGGCCCAGAGTCAGGAGCCGGCTTTCCATCGGCACGTCGAGCACCAGCACCCGCGTGTGCGGCGTCGGCACGGTCTTGGTCATGCCAAGCTTCAAGCGAAGATCGATGGTCGGCACGCCTTGCCCGCGCACGTCGCGCAGTCCGAGCAGATAGTCGGGACCGTTCGGAATCTTGAAGGCTTCCGCATAGTCGAGGATTTCCCGTACGACCTCAACCGGCACGGCGAAAATCTCGTCGCCGAGGCTGAAGGTCACGAATTGCGCTTCCAGAGATGTGGTAGCCATGATCATGCGCTTTCCTTGAATTCAGCGTCCCAATCATCGGGGCCGCCCATGGAGAGATCGAGAGCGAAACCTTTCACCCGCGCCTGTTGACCGGCAACGCTGTTGGCCGGTTTCTTGGCGGCAGTCTTGCGGGCGGAGCCCTGAACCGGACTGCGGACCGTCATTCTGGCGGCCGGCGTGCGGGACTGGCGGTTGCCGGCCGCATCGACGTTGAAGAAGGCGATCGAGGCCTGCAGTTCCTCGGCCTGGGAGGCAAGTTCCTCGGAGGTCGCAGACATCTGCTCGGAGGCACCGGCATTCTGCTGCGTCACCTTGTCGAGCTGCTGGATCGCTTCATTGATCTGGGCCGCACCGACGTCCTGCTCGCGGCAGGCGGCGCTGATCTCGGCCACGAGTTCGGCCGTCTTACGAATGTCTGGCACCAGGCGGCCGAGCATGTCGCCGGCTTCCTGGGCAGCCTTAACGGTATCGCCCGACATAGAGCTGATTTCGGTCGCCGCCGACTGGCTGCGCTCAGCAAGCTTGCGCACCTCGGAGGCGACGACCGCAAAGCCCTTGCCATGTTCGCCGGCGCGCGCCGCTTCGACGGCGGCGTTCAGCGCCAACAGATCGGTCTGGCGGGCGATTTCCTGGACTATGCTGATCTTGTCGGCGATGGTCCGCATCGCCTGCACCGCGCGCGAAACGGCTTCGCCGCTCATCTCCGCATCTTTGGCCGACTGGCGAGCGATCTTTTCTGTCTGGGCAGCATTGTCGGCATTCTGCTTGATATTGGCGGCCATCTCCTCCATTGAGGCGGAAGCCTCTTCGGCGGAGGCTGCCTGTTCGCTGGCACCCTGTGACACCTGTTCGGAGCTTGCCGAAAGTTCCTGGCTGCCGGCCGAGACGTTCTCGGCGGCCGAGATCGCATCGGCGACGACGCCGCGCAGCCGTTCGACCATCTGTTCCAGCGCGATGCCCAGTGTATCCTTCTCCGACAGCGGCTTCGGCGAGACCCTCAGGTCGCCGCCGGCGATTTGCGTAGCGATGTCGGCGGTGGCTCGAAGATTATCGGTCATGACATTGATTGTATTCACGAGATCCCTGATCTCGTCATTACTCTTGATCTCCACCTTCTGGTTTAGGTCGCCGATGGCGACGGCATTGGCAACGTCCATGATCTTGCGCAGGCCGCTGTTGACGCCGAGGGCTATCCACAATGCAGCCGCGAAAGCGATAACTGACGCACCAACCGCAATGACGATCAGCATGTTCTTGGTAGAGCCATAGAGGACTTCAGTGTCGTTATCAGCCTGTATCATGGCCTTTTGCTGCAGCGATACAAGCGCCTCGAACACCTCTTCCAGTTCCACGACGACAGCGCGAACCTCTCCTGACGAAAGCGCTGCGGCCCCTGCCCTGTCACCGCTTTCTTGGATGGCGGCAACTCTGGCGGAACCTTCGCTGAAGCGCTTGGCCAGCTCGATCAGCCTATCCCAGTTGGGTTTGCTCTCGGTGGTTGCGAGCTGTTCACCGCTGGTAGCGAAGGCGAGCATATCATCCGCGCTCTTTGCCGAGTTCTGATAGTTCTTGACCGCTGTTTCGGGATTCATTTCCAGAAGGGCATTCTTCTGCCAGCGAACCGCATTGAGCTCGGCCGTCTTGGCCTCCAGAGCCAGTTCGAGGCTTTTTGCAGGACCGGAGATAAGGCTGCCGACAGCGTCGTTCAGCGAACTGAGACTGATGATGCCATAAATCGCGCTACCCACCAGCAATAGTATGACGACACCAAATGCGGCTGCGAGTTTGAGTTTGATCGTAATACGCATCTCAATATTCCTCTCTGAGAGCGAAGCAATGATATGGACCGGGCGCGCGGCGTCATGCAGCAAAGAAAGTCCGGCAGGCGAAGACAGGTAAGAAGAATTGGCGGACTTCCGTGGCGACGCCCCCGGGGCGCCGGAATTGCGTCGCGGGCCGTGCTGGCTGGCCCACGACAGTTGCAAGGGAAAGCCGCCTATTCTCTGGGAAGCGTCATGCGCTCTCCCTGAAATCGTCGTCGCCGGCGTCAGGGCCGCCCATCGACAGGTCGAGGGCAAAGCCCTTCACGCGGGCCTGCTGGCCTGCAACGCTGTCGGCGGCCGGCTTCTTGGCCGCCGGCTTGCGAGCGGCAGGGGCCGGGCTACGAACCGTCATCTTGGCGCCCTGTGTGCGATCGCGGCGCCCACCCGCAATATCGACCTTGAAGAAGGCAATCGAGGTCTGCAGTTCTTCCGCCTGCGAAGCGAGCTCTTCGGACGTTGCCGACATCTGTTCGGAGGCGCCGGCGTTCTGCTGCGTCACCTTGTCGAGCTGCTGGATCGCCTCATTGATCTGGGCTGCACCGATATCCTGCTCACGGCAGGCGGCACTGATCTCGGAAACGAGTTCCGCCGTCTTGCGGATATCAGGCACCAGGCGCCCCAGCATTTCGCCGGCTTCCTGGGCGGCTGTCACTGTGTCGCCTGACATGGCGCTGATTTCGGCAGCGGCCGACTGGCTGCGTTCGGCAAGCTTGCGCACTTCCGAGGCCACTACGGCAAAACCTTTACCATGCTCGCCGGCGCGTGCGGCTTCGACGGCAGCGTTGAGAGCCAGGAGGTCGGTCTGACGGGCGATCTCCTGCACGATGCCGATCTTCTGTGCGATCGTGCGCATGGCATCAACCGCTCGGGCGACGGCTTCGCCGCTGGCTTCCGCGTCCTTGGCCGACTGCCGGGCGATTTTCTCGGTCTGGGCGGCATTGTCGGCATTCTGCTTGATGTTGGAGGCCATCTCCTCCATCGAGGCGGAAGCTTCTTCGGCCGAAGCCGCCTGCTCGGTAGCGCCCTGCGACACCTGCTCGGAACTCGATGAGAGCTGCTGGCTGCCAGAGGAGACGTTCTCGGCGGCCGAAATCGCGTCCGCGACCACACCGCGCAACCGCTCGACCATCTGCTCCAGCGCAAGGCCCAGCGCATCCTTGTCGGAAAGCGGCTTCGGAGACACGGTGAGATCGCCATTGGCGATCTGGTTGGCAATCCCCGCCGTGGTCCTCAGATTGGCGATCATGCTCTGCATCGCAATCCCGAGCGAGTCCTTGTCCGAGAGAGGCTTGGCATCGGTGGTCAGATCGCCCGTGGCGATCTGGTCGGCAAGGGCGGCGGTCGCGCGCAGATTGGCGGTCATGGTGTTGACCGTCTCGATGAGGTCCTTGATCTCGTCATTGGTCCTGACGTCGACTTTCTGATTGAGATCGCCGATTGCCACGGCGTTTGCGACGCTCGTGATCTTTCTCAGACCATTGTTGATGCCGAGCGTGATCCACAATGCGGCGCCGAGCGCCACAAGCACGGCGAGCCCGGATGCTGTGGTGAGGATGAGCTTGGTGGAATTGTAAAGATCGCTGTTCGACTGATCGGTCGCTTGCATGCCTTTACGCTGGATCTCGGTGAGGGCTGCGATCGCATCGCCCATGTCGCCGGTCATCGCCCGGAGATCGCCAAGTGAAAGCGCCAGGGCGCCTGCCTTGTCACCCCTGACATCGAGTTGCTGCAGCTCGGCGGACTTCTCGCGGAATTTCCCGCCAACGCTCCGCAGCTTCTCCCAATGCGGCTTCCCTTCCGGAGAGGCGATGGCCAAGCCGGCGTCGACAGCGTCGAACATGGCCTGCAGATTCTGATCGGCCTCTTTGTAGAAACCGGCGGCCGCGTCCGGATCGGTGGAAAGCAGCGCGTTCTTCTGAGCCCGAATGGCGTTAACTTCGGCGATGTTTGCGTTCAGCGCCAGTTCCAGCCGGCGCATCGGGCCGTTGATCAAGTTGCTGCTCGCCTCGTTCAAAGTGCCGAGGCTGAAGCTTCCATAAACCGCAATGCCGATCAGCAGCAGCGTCATGATCCCGAAAGCGAGACCTAATTTCAGTTTGATAGTGAAACGCATGTGATACCCCATTTATGCGCCAAAACGATTGAATAGAGAGACGTTCCGATCCGGGAACGCCGAACTTCAGAGTGACGTGTCTGAAAGAGGGAAAGCGACTGCATTCACTTCCCGGCAGCCGGACATCTATCGTCGCAGCGCCAACGCCTACACGCGTTGGGGATATTCCGCCTCGGGCCACCGGAGCGGCCCGAGATTTCCGATGAGGGCGGAGGCGGCTCAGCTGCCTCGCCGGCGGAACGCTATGCGCGTCCCCGGGAAGCCCCTACGCGCTTTCCCGAAAATCGTCGTCACTGGCGTCCGGACCGCCCATCGACATATCGAGAGCAAAGCCCTTGAGACGCTGCTGCTGAGCCGAAACCGTCTGACCGCGGCGCTGGCTTTGGGCCTGCGACGCAGGCTTGCGCGCCGGGGCCTTGATCACCTTGGCTGAGCCGCTCGCCGGCATCTTCTGAGCGCCGAGCCGCGTGCTGCCGGTCGTATCGACCTTGAAGAAGGCGATCGACGTCTGGAGTTCTTCCGCCTGCGAAGCGAGCTCTTCGGACGTTGCCGACATCTGTTCGGAGGCGCCGGCGTTCTGCTGCGTTACCTTGTCGAGCTGCTGGATCGCTTCGTTGATCTGCGACGCACCGATATCCTGCTCACGGCAGGCGGCGCTGATCTCGGAAACGAGTTCCGCCGTCTTGCGGATGTCGGGCACCAGGCGGCCGAGCATCTCACCGGCATCAGCGGCGGCCTTGACGGTATCACCGGACATCGAGCTGATTTCGGCCGCCGCCGACTGGCTGCGTTCGGCAAGCTTGCGCACTTCCGAGGCGACCACGGCAAAACCTTTACCGTGTTCGCCGGCGCGTGCGGCTTCGACTGCGGCATTGAGGGCCAGCAGATCGGTCTGACGGGCGATCTCCTGCACGATGCCGATCTTCTGGGCGATCGTGCGCATGGCGTCGACAGCGCGCGTTACCGCTTCGCCGCTGGCTTCGGCGTCCCTGGCCGACTGGCGGGCGATCTTTTCGGTCTGGGCGGCGTTGTCGGCATTCTGCTTGATGTTGGCGGCCATCTGCTCCATCGAAGCGGAGGCCTCCTCGGCGGACGCGGCCTGCTCCGTGGCGCCCTGCGACACCTGTTCGGAGCTCGCCGAAAGCTGCTGGCTGCCGGACGAGACGTTCTCCGCGGCCGACAGCGCATCGGCGACGACGCCCCGCAGGCGTTCGATCATGATGTTGACATTGCCCAGAAGCTCGCCGATTTCGTCATGGCTGGTGATATCGGCCATTTTCGTCAGGTCGCCTTCGGACACTTCGCGAACCACGGTGTTGGCGCGGCCGAGGCCTTTGCTGATCGTGCTGGCGATCCAGAAGGCCGTGATCGCGGCAACCAGCAGTGCAACGGCAGCGACGGCAATCATCGTCATGCGTGTGGTCGCATACTGCGCGTCGGCATCGGCGTCGGCGGTCTTCATGCGCTGCTTCTCAAGCGCAAGAATTTCGGCGAGTGTCGAGTCAATATCGTTGGCGGCGGCACGCGCCGTCGTGATGGAGATAGTGTTGGCACCGTCCGCATTGCCGGCCTTCAGATAGTCGCGGATCTGGTCGTCGGCTGCGTTGAAGGCCTTGGAAAGCTCGGCAATACGCGCCCAACGCGCCTTGCCTTCTTCCGTGGCAAGCGCCAGAACCTGGTTGAAGGCATCGCTGAAATCCTTACGAGCCGCGTTGCCCTTGTCGGTCGCACGGGCACTTTCTTCGGAAGTACGGGCGGTGAGCAGGTTCTTCTGTTGGCGGATGGCTTCGAGCTGCGCGATGTTGATCTGCTGCGCAAGGTCGAGGCGGGCTGCCGGGCCGGCAAGAAGATTGCCGATGGTATCGTTCAGTGATCCAAGGCTGAAAATGCCATAAGCGGCAGTGCCCAATAACATGAGAATGATAAAGGTGAACGCCGTCACCAGTTTCGTCTTGATTTTCAGTCTCATCGTCCCAACCCCTCTTGGATTAAGTGCCGTCAACTGACGGCCCCAGCTGCGTCATGTCGCGATGAAAAAATCGCCTGCAGATTCGGGAGAATGATGAACTCTCCGCCCCTCTTCACCAGGCAGTTGATGTAGTCGGCCCGCCAGCGCATGCCGACGCTCGGTGGCGCCTCGCTCGCGGTCTTTGCGAGTGTCGTCACCTCGTTCACCTTATCGGTTCTGAGGCCGACGAGCGTCGGCTCGCCCTGCAGATCGATCTCGATGACGATGAAGCGGCTGTCGATCGTCGCCTCCGTCGCCTCCATCCCGAAAGCGAGACGCAGGTCGGCGAGCGGAATGACCTTGCCGCGGAAGTTGATGACGCTGGCGACGAAGGGCTGGCTGCCCGGCACCGCCGTCTCCGGAAGCAGATCCAGGATTTCCTGGACGATGACCGCCTCCAGCGCAAAAGTCTCGCCGTTGAGATCGAAGGTCAGGACCTCGACTTCCTCGGCATAGCTCCAATGATTGTCGAAACGTTCGGCTGTTGCTGCTGCACTCATCCTGCTACCCGCAATTGCGCCTCCTGTTGCTGACCCGCGGCAACCAGGTGCCCGACGTCGAGAATGAGGGCGACGCTGCCGTCGCCTAGAATGGTGGCGCCGGAAAAGGTCGCCACGTCGTTGTGCAGTTTCGACATCGACTTGATGACAGTCTGATGGTCGCCGATGATCTGGTCGACGACGAGCCCCACGCGCTCCGTGCCGGTCGAGATGACGACGACCTTCTGGTGCACGTCGGGCTTCGTGCCGGTGCGGAAAAGATCCCGCAGGCGCAGGAACGGCACCAGGCTGTCGCGTAGCGAGATGAAGCTGCGGCCGCGCGAGCGCAGATCCTCCTCGAGCGACAGTTCGAGGCATTCCTCGACGGCCGAAAGCGGGATGACGTAACGGCCGGTACCGACACGCACCAACAGACCGTCGATAATGGCAAGCGTCAGCGGAATGCGCAGTGACACTTCCGAACCCTGTCCGGGCACACTGACGATATCGATCGCGCCGCGAAGCTCTTCGACCGTCTTCTTGACCACGTCCATGCCGACGCCGCGGCCGGACAGATTGGTGATCGCCGCCGCCGTCGAAAACCCGGGAGCAAAGATCAGTTGCAAGAGCTCGGGGTCAGAAAGCGGCTGGCCCGGATGGATGAGGCCGGAGGATTCCGCCTTGGCGCGGACCCGTTCACGGTTGATGCCGCGGCCGTCGTCCTTGATCGAGATAATCACCTCGCCACCGGCCTGACGGGCCGAAAGTGTTACCGTGCCGGCTTTGGCCTTGCCGGCGGCAAGGCGGTCGGCGGGCACTTCGAGGCCGTGATCGATCGAGTTGCGCACCAGGTGCACCAGCGGATCGGCCAGCCGTTCGATCACCGTTTTATCGACCTCGGTGCTCTCGCCTTCCGTCACCAACTCGATCACCTTGCCGGTCTCGCGGGCAAGATCGTGGACGAGGCGGCGAAAACGGGAAAAGAGAGTCGCAACCGGCACCATGCGCAGCACCATCATCGTGTCGCGCAATTCGCCGGACAGACGTTCGATTTCTTCCGAGACGGAGCGCAGTGCGATATCGGTGCTGGCGCTCGCGAGCTGGCTGAGGCGCGATTGCGCGATCACGAGCTCACCGACGCGGTCCATCAGTTCGTCCAGGCGCTCTGCCGGAACGCGCACGTTCTCGGCAGCCTTCGCCTGGCTGGCGGCGGGTGCCTCACGCTTGACGGGAACCGCTTCGACGGGACGAAATTCCGGCACGGCGGCAGCCGGGACAGGCGGTGGTGGTGCTGAGGCGGCAGCGGCAGGCACCGGCATTGTTTCAGCCGGAGCGGCCGTTGCCGCTACCGTGCCGTCGATCTCCTCGACGCTGAGTTCCATGTCGTCGAGCACGAAGATGAAGACGTCGTCGATCGCTGAACGGTCCTGCTCGCTAATCAGCGTCACATCCCAGGAAATATAGAGTTCCGTCGGCGTGAGCTCATCGAGGGGCGGAATGGCCGAAGTGTCGGCGCGCACGGTGCATTCGCCGAGATCGCGCAGTTCGTCCAGCAGGCCGAGCGGATTGGTGCCGTTGGCCATCGAATTGGCCGGCAGGCTGAAGCGGATGCGCCAGCTGTTCCTCGTCTTTTTCGTCGACGCCTCCTGCACGGGCGCTGCGACGGTGGCTGGCGCCGCAGCCTTTGCGCCGACGGCGGCCTGCAGCTGTGCCAGAAGCTTGTGCCCGGTGTCGCCATGATCGGCGTCGGGCTGATCGACGAGGGCACGCATATGGTCCTGGGCGGCGAGAACGGCGGCGACGAGTTCGCTGGTGGCCGCGACCTCGCCCTTTCGAACGCGGTCGAAGGCCGTTTCGCAATGATGGGTGAAGGCGGCCAGCGCCTCGAAACCGAACATCGCGCCCGATCCCTTGAGCGTGTGAAGCCCGCGGAATACCGCGTCGACGAGATCCCTATTGTCGAGTTGGTGCGTGAGGTCGAGAAGGCCGGTCTCGATCGCTTCGAGGCATTCGGCAGCCTCCGTGCGGAATACGGCGACGGGGTCGAGCGTACTCATCTTCCGAGAACCTTCTTCACGATCTTAACGAGATTTTCCGGATCGAACGGCTTGGTCAGCCAGCCGGTCGCGCCGGCAGCCTTGGCACGTGCCTTGAGGTCGGCGTCAGATTCCGTCGTTAGAAAGATAATCGGAACACCGGCCTGCGCCGGCAGCTTGCGCAGTTCCTCGATCATCGTCAGCCCGTCCATGACAGGCATGTTGAGATCCGTCACGATCAGATCGAAGCTGCTGCCCTTGGCCGCAATGAGGCCTTCCGCCCCGTTGACCGCTTCGGTGACGCTGTAGCCCGCATTGGTCAGCGTGACCTTTGTGGTCAGGCGGATGCTGGCGGAATCGTCTACCGTCAGGATGTTGGCACTCATAATGTCACCTCTTTATGCAACCAAAACTTTAAGTCTTCATGATCCATGGATTCGATGAAACCGGAACGCTCAAGTACGTTCAACACGGAGCCGCTGGCCGGAGAAGAAAGGTTGAGCGTCTTTCCGGCGGCTTTTGCTTGACGGCGGGCCGCTTCCATAAGTTGGATGAAACTCAGATCAGCTTCAGCATCAGCAGGAATGCTAAAGAGGATGGTATCTTTACTACGAAATGCGCCATTGATCTTGGTGTGTAATTCAGCCGCGTGCCGAATGTTTAGCACGTCCGGCAAAGTTATAGATTCACAATATTGACTCTGAGTATCCAATGCAGCCTCCTGGGCCCGAGAAATACTTTCGACCCTAAGAGGACTCTCACGGCAGCGTTAATGCAGCGTAAACAGAGGTTGTAGAAAACCGACGAGAAGCGCATTCCGCGACTCCTAATTCTTATCGAGAATAAGTTGTATCCTTCTCTCTAAGCTTGGAAATAATAGAATGAGAACAAACGCTTAAATGATCTCACTTGGCATGCGCCGCACCGAAAGCCTTGTCTCACACCTTTCATTAATCACAACGTAGGCGAGTCTGGCGCGTTTACCGGACATTTCCATCCTGCCCGTAGAAATAGAGTCAAATTGGCCTGCGTTTTAAGAAAAGGTATAAATGTGGCACACGCTCTGGTAACATCCAACGCTGCAGCCTACACATCGGGGCGGGAGATCAGTCAGATCCTGGAATCCGCCCGCAGCCAAGTCGAGGAGCGTTTTCTCGAGGGCGGGTCGGTGCTGCTGTCGGTGATGGATGTCCTCAACCGCCTGCTGAATTCGCTCGAAAGTGTCGCCAAGGCACTCGATGCCAACGAGGCGAGCGATACCAGCGCCGATCTCCGCGCTACGGTGGAAAGCCTGACTGCATTGCCGGTCACCGAAGAAAATCGCCAGCAGGCGCTCATCTCGCTGGCGCAAACCGGCAGGGAACTGCGCAAGCACGTCGCCGATATGCAGGAGACGATGCGTTATCTCAGAACCTTTGCCGTGACTGTAAAGATCACCGGCGCCGGCCTTGCCGAATTCGCCGGCTTCGCGCAGGAGATTTTGGAACGTATCTATTCGGGCACCGATGAGGTGAATCGCTTCGCCGCCCATCTCGACAGCCTCGAGAAAGAGGTCAAACTCGCCGCCTCCTTCGGGGCTAACGTCTCCAGGAGCTACGCCGATACTGTTCCGGCCGTCGCCGGAGCCCTGCGCGACGATGCCGCCAAGATCGCCGAACATCGCAAGAATCTCGGCATCCTCGCCCGCGAGGTCGGCGCGATCGCACGCGGCGTCCAGAGCAAGGTCAGCTCGACTCTATCAGCCCTGCAAATCGGCGATATCACACGTCAGCGTATCGAACATGTACAGGCAACCTTTTCGCTGCTTGAAGATTTCCTCGCCGGCGAAGATGGCGCCGGGCTCGACGCCGGTGCGCGCCAGCGTCTCCAGAATGTCGTTCACCATCTGACAGCGGCGCAGATGAGCGACATGTGCGTCAATTTCCAGCGGGATTCGGAGAACGTCGTCAAGACGATTGCGAGTTTCGACCACGACATACGGGAAATCCTAAAGCTGCGCGATCAAATGGGCACCGAAAGCGGCGAAGCCGGCGGCAATTTCATGCGCGCACTGGAATCCAGCGTTTCTGCCGCCCACGAGATCGTCAAGCAGGTCGACACGGCAAGCCGGCAGGCTGACCAGGTAAGCCATACGACAATCGGCACGGCCGCCAAGCTTTCCGAAGCCATCGTCAACATTCGCGTCGTCAGGACCGACATCCATTACATGGCCTTGAACACCAATCTGCGCTGCAGCCGGCTTGGCGAGGAAGGCAAATCGATCAACGTCGTCACCGCCGAGCTGCGCATCTTCGCCGGCAAACTCGATGAATCCGCCGACGCCATCGTCAACGGCCTGCCGGCGCTCGAAGCCGCCGCAGGGCGCGTGGCTCCCACCACGGACACCACCGTCGGCGGACTGGGCGAGAGCCTGACCTCGGCCGTCGGCAACATCCGTTCCGCGGCCAATGTCATGGAAAACGAGCTGAAGGTGCTCGCCGAGAACGGCCGCGAGGTCGCCGCCAAGATCGGCCTGCTGATCGGCAAGCTCGACTTCCAGCACGAACTCGGCGATGTCCTTGCCCGCTGCGCCGATGCGCTCGAAGGCGTCGCCGGCACCGATGTCGCCGATATCTCCGATCTCGCGGAGGTCATCGCACCCCTCGACCGCAAGATTTTCAAGCTCTATACGATGGTCCAGGAGCGCAACATTCATCGCGACATCATCCCGGCAAGCGAGGAGAGTATTTCAGCGCTTGCCGAGACCGCTAAAGCCGAAAACGACGAGAATCTTTTCGCCGACGCGCTTTTCTAGAGCATAAAACCGCGGCGGCTATCGCCGCCGGAATTTGTTGGCGGCATCTATAGCCGCCTTCTGCTGATCGTCCTCGATGCCGAGATAAAAATCCTCCAGCGCCGGATCGGCAAGCCCCGCACGGCGCGACAGCACATACCATTTCGCCGCCTCGATCGGGTTCGGCGGCGTGCCGATGGCGTTGATGTAGAGATGGGCGAGCTTGTTCTGCGCAACGACATTGCCGCCATTGGCGGCAAGTTTCAGCCATTCGAAACCCTTGACGTAATCCTTCGGGCCACCAACGCCGTTGACGAGCCAGATGCCGAGATCGAGCTGGGCCGTGTCGAAGCCGGCACGCGCTGCGCGCGCCATCCACTCGCGGGCGAGCTGCTTCTTTTCCTGCGGCAGGTCCTTCAGCGTTCCATAGATCTGCGCCACGGCATATTGCGAATCGGCAATGCCCTGCTCGGCTGATTTCTCGTAGAACGGCAGCGCGAGCTTCAGCCCCTTTTCGCCGGGATTGTCGGCGACGAGGATCTGCGCCCAGTTGAATTCGGCTGAAGGATTGCCGGCTTCGGCGGCCTTGCGCATATAGTCGTCGGCTTTGGCCTTGTCGCGCGGCACACCCTGGCCTTCCATCAGCATCAGGGCATATTTGAACATCGCCGCAGGATCGCCGCCTTCGGCCGCCTTGCCATACCAGAAGGCGGCGTTCTTCACGTCCTTCTTGACGCCGAGACCCTGCGAGAGGATTTCGCCAATCAGCGTCTGCGCCGCCGGATCGCCCAGTTGGGCGCGCGGCAGCGCCTTGTCCATCGCGGTCAGATAGTAACCGCGCTGAAAGGCGCCGTACGCCTCGTCAATCGGCCCTTTGTAGTCCTTCTCCGGCGGAAGGTCGGGCAGCTTCGCGCCCATGCGGTCGAAAACGCCGACGCCATCCGAGGGCTTCACATCCCCGTTGGGGAGCCGGTCGGTGCGAAAGCTTGACGCCGGCGCGGTGCCTGGCTGTCTGATGACGCTGTCCGGTGCCTGCGCCACGGCGATATCAGACCCGCCCGCAGTGAGGGCGACCATGCTGGCAAGCAGATATTTCAAAGGGCGGGCGGGCAGGATCGGCATGAGCGGGATTTCAATCCTCAAACCGTGGCGCTTTTTCGTCGAGCAGAGCATTGATCTCGGCAACGATGGACGGCGCTCGGCCGGGCTCCCCGAATACCGCCAGCCGCAGCGCCACGAACTCTGCTCCGGTCTCAGCGACGGCAAGAGCCGACGCCGGATCGGTGCCGCCCATGACGATGCAGGGGATTTCGATCATTGAGGCCCACCATTCGCCGAGCGCAAGGTTCTTGGGATGCGCCTCCGGCTTGATATCCCCATCGAGCTTGCCGAAGAAGATATAATCCGGCCTGACTTCGCCGATCTCCAGCGCATTGTGCCGGTCGCTGGCATTGCCGCCGCCGACGATCAGCTTCGGAGCGTGTTTGTCGATCGCCTCCGACAGTGCCTGGGCGTTGTCGGTAATATGCAGGCCATCCGCCTTCGCCCGTCCCGCCACGCGGCTGTCGCCTGCAATCAGCGCGGCGGCCCCCGCATCCTGGATCACCGGCACCAGCTTTTCGGCATGTTTCTGGAAGGCGCCGTCGTCGAGCCCGTATTGCGGCACGATGACGGAGGCGACATCGCCGCCCTTCAGCGCATCGGCGACGATCTTTGCCTGTTCATCGGCGTCGGCGATATCGGGGACGATGAGCACCAGGCGGCAGCGGTTTTCGGCTTCGGTCATGAGGTCTTTCCGTTTCCTGCGAATTCCTTCTCGAAAGGACGGATCCGCACTCGTTTTGTGTGAGTAGTTCCGTTAGAGGAGGCTTGCAAGAGGAGGTCGTCGAAAGCATGCCGCAGGACTTGTCATTCTACTACGCCGCCGTGCCCGCGGTTCTGCTTGTCGGCCTAGCAAAAGGCGGCATGGGCGACGCTTTGTCGCTGATCGGCCTGCCATTTCTCGCCCTGGTCGTCTCGCCGCTCCAAGCCGCGGCGATCCTGCTGCCGATCCTGGTCTTCATGGACATGATCTCGCTCGTCATCTGGCGCAGGCATGGCGATTGGGCGACGCTGAGGATCATGCTGCCGGGCGCAATTTTCGGTATCGGGCTCGGGTGGGCGACCTCGGCGCTCGTTCCGGCCAATATGCTGCGCATCGTCATCGGAGCGGTGACCATCCTCTTCTGCCTGCGTTATTTCTGGAACAATTTCGGCCCGGGTGCCGGCAAGGTGGTTCCGCCGCGCGGCCAGCGGCCGGTGGCCGCCGGCCTCTGGGGCGCCTTCTCCGGCTACGGCAGCTTCGTCGCCCATGCAGGCGGCGCCCCCTTCCAGATCTATGCTTTGCCGCTCAAACTTCAGCCACGCGAATATACCGGCACCAGCGTGCGTTTCTTCGCGATCCTCAACGCCATCAAGCTGGTCCCCTATTTCGCGCTCGGCCAGCTCGACACGCAGAATCTTGCGACTTCGGCGACCCTGCTGCCTTTCGCGCCACTCGCTACCCTTGCCGGCGCCTGGTGCGTGCGGCGGATGAAGCCGGAGATATTCTATCCTTTCATGTATGCCATGGCCCTGATCGCCGCCTTTCTGATCGCGCGCGAGGGCCTTAGCGGCTGACAAAGGCCACGCTACGCTGCAATGCACAATTTCCTTGCCGGAAGGGCCGGTTTGACGTAGCTTTTCCAGCATGTCGAACACGGACCCTTTCTCTGCGATTGCTGATCCGAACCGGCGGTTTCTGCTGGAGGAATTGCGTCGCGCTCCAAGGACGGTCAACGAGCTCGCCGAAGGGCTGCCGATCAGCCGCCCGGCGGTCTCGCAACACCTAAAGGCGCTGCTCGACAGCAATCTGGTCTCGGTGACCTCGGAAGGCACGAAGCGCATTTACACGGTCAACAACCGAGGCTTCGACAAGCTCAATTTATGGCTGGATCAGTTCTGGGCCTGATGCCGTCCCCGCCGTGGGACACGCTGCGATCACATGAAACTACTCGAATATGCCCCGTGAAAGCGCCAGCCGCAATGCCTCAAGCATCGGACTGGCGCAAATCTGGTATGAGATCACCGGATCTTGCTGATTTCAGGCGGAATGGATGGATTTACCTCTTCTAACGCAAGATGATCGACCGGCGATCTCCTGGGAGGATTAATGGACGGATGACTTGAGACGCTGAATCTCGTCCTTGATGCGCAGCTTGCGGCGCTTGCATTCGGCAATTTCGGTATCGGAGATAGAGGGAGCTGTTCTGAGCGCGTGCAACTCCTCCTCGAGTGCTACGTGCTTTTTCTGGAGTGATTCAAGATGAGCTTCAACTGTCATTTGACCCTTCCTTCCTCTTACCCTCCCCGACCATCATCGTCGGGGATCAAGGTGTCAACGGGGCGGACTGTGACATATTTTTGACGGCTTGTCGAAGGCCAAAAGATGAAGAAGAGATGGCAAATTCATGATCAAGACTAACTAGCCGTTACCCGTATTTGGTGATAGGAGCTTGCGGAAATCATCGGCAGATCGGACAAGGTCCGAGGACGATAACGGGGAATGCATATGGCCGATCAGGAACAGGCGGAAATCAGGCTCATGGTGGCACGTCTGCGCCAGGAGCACGAGGATTTCGACGCTGCGATCAACGCCATGATCGAGACCGGATGCGACGCTCTGCGAATCCAGCGCATGAAGAAGAAGAAGCTCGCCATCAAGGACAAGCTCTCCAAGCTGGAAGACCAGATCGTTCCCGATATCATTGCCTGAAAGGAACGGTCGCAGGATGACAGATAGACCACTCGTCGCCATCATCATGGGCAGCCAATCCGATTGGGAGACCATGAAGAACGCGGCCGACACGCTGGAAGCGCTGGAAATCGCTTATGATGCGCGCATCATCTCAGCGCACCGTACGCCCGAGCGAATGATGAATTTCGCCAAGGGCGCACGTGCGGAAGGTTTCAAGGTCATCATCGCCGGCGCCGGCGGTGCGGCGCATCTGCCGGGCATGACCGCATCGATGACGCCGCTGCCGGTCTTCGGCGTCCCGGTTCAGTCGAAGACCATGTCCGGCCAGGACAGCCTTCTTTCCATCGTGCAGATGCCGGCCGGCATTCCGGTTGGGACCCTAGCCATCGGCAAGGCGGGTGCGGTCAACGCCGCTCTTCTCGCCGCTGCCGTGCTGGCCCTTTCCGACGAAGAGATTGCCGACAGGCTCGACGAATGGCGCGAGCGCCAGAGTGCTGCCGTCGCCGAATATCCAATGGACGACCAATGACCATAGGAACGATCGGCATTGTCGGCGGCGGCCAGCTCGGCCGCATGCTGGCCATCGCCGCCGCCAGATTGAATTTCCGCACTGTCATCCTCGAGCCGCAACTCGACTGCCCCGCCGCCCAACTGGCGAACCGGCAGATCGTCGCCGCCTATGACGATCCCGCGGCGCTGGCCGAACTGGCAGACGCCTGCGACGTCGTCACCTACGAATTCGAGAATGTGCCCGTCGCAGCCGCCGAAGCGCTCTCGGCAAGCATCGCCGTCTATCCGCCTGCCAAGGCGCTCGAGGCCGCCCAGGATCGGCTCGTCGAAAAACGCTTCCTCAACGGCTGCGGCATATCAACCGCTCGCTTTCATGCAGTCGACAGCCAGGCCGATCTCGAAACCGCACTGAAAGATTTCGGCGGCCAAGGCGTGCTGAAGACCCGCCGTCTCGGTTATGACGGCAAGGGGCAGAAGGTTTTCCGCTCGCCCGCCGACAATCCTGACGGCGCCTATGCCGCGCTCGGGGCCGTGCCGCTCATCCTCGAAAGCTTCGTCGCCTTCGAGCGAGAGGTCTCGATCATCGCCGCGCGTGCCGCGGATGGGACGGTCGTCTGCTTCGATCCCGCCGAGAATGTCCACCGCAACGGCATCCTCCACACCTCGACCGTTCCGGCCGCAATCTCGGCGACGACTGCGGAGGCCGCTCGTCAATCGGCGGAAAAGATTCTCGCCGCGTTGAACTATGTCGGCGTGATCGGCATCGAATTCTTCGTGCTCGCCGATGGCGGCCTGGTCGCCAACGAGATGGCGCCGCGCGTCCACAATTCCGGTCATTGGACGGAAGCCGCCTGCGTCGTCAGCCAGTTCGAGCAGCATATCCGCGCTGTCGCGGGCCTGCCGCTCGGCGATGGCGAGCGGCACTCCGACTGCGTCATGCAGAATTTGGTCGGTGACGATATCCTTGCCGTCCGCGACTGGCTGCAGCGTCCCGACACGCTGGTTCACCTCTATGGCAAGAGCGAGTGGCGCCCCGGCCGCAAGATGGGTCATGTCACGACATTGGCGCCGAAATTGCCGGTTTCGGGATGAGAAAACGGCCGTGCGGCTTGGGAAAAACACCGTCACGTGGTTGACACGCTGGAGGTGACGAGGTATCTGCACCCCCACCTAAAGAGCGCGCCCCGACGGCGCGCTTTTGATTGTTAAAGTTACGGGCGAATGTGAATTCCCCCATAGAGATCGCGGATCAGAAAAATGAAGATCAAGAATTCGCTCAAGTCGCTCAAGGCACGTCACCGTGACAACCGTCTGGTTCGTCGCAAGGGCCGCATTTACATCATCAACAAGCTGAACCCGCGCTACAAGGCTCGTCAGGGCTGATTGCACGAATCCGGATCGTGCGCCGCTCAGAGTGCGGCAACGGACATCCGGGGGTCGCTGCGGTGATCACGGCTAATTTGTTTGATCTTCGGCGCTGGCGGACTAATATGTCCGCCATGCGCTTTTTTGCTTTGACGTCAGCGGTGCTGCCGCTCGCCTTCATCCTCTCCACCTCCCCGTTTCCGGTCGCCGCGGCGGAAAAGAACGTCATTGTCGAGCGGAGGGATGCCACTAGTTCGCCGAAGCAGCGTCTCGATCAGCTCTTCAGTCAGCTGAAGCGCGAGCGTGATCCTGATAAGGCCAGCAGCATCGCCAATGAAATTCGCCTGGAGTGGAATGATTCCGGCAGTGCGACCGTGAACCTGCTGATGCAATGGGCCGACAAGGCGATCGAGGAAAAACGCAATCCCGCCGCCCTCGATTTCCTCGACGAGGCGATTGCCCTCAAGCCCGATTACGCCGAGAGCTGGAATCGCCGCGCCACGCTGAATTTCATCATGGGCAATTACCGCAAGTCGATGTCCGACATCGAGCATGTGCTGGATATCGAGCCACGCCATTTCGGCGCGCTCTCCGGCATGGCCGCGATCCTCAACAATTCCGGCAATGATCAATTGACCCTGAAGGCCTGGGAACGGTTCCTCGATATCTATCCCGCCGATCGCACCGCGCAGGAGCAGGTCAACATGCTTGCGGAAAAACTGGCCGGCAATCGAACCTGAAGCAGGATCGCCGAGCTTGACCTGCGCCCAGAACGCGCAATTTTAGAACTGTCGAGGGAATTTGACACGATCGTCCCCCGCAAAATCCATCGATCGTCGCCGTTAAGATCATGCTTGCCGAAGTTTCCGCTTTTCTCGCCCCGCTCGCCGCCGCCATCGGCTACTCCTCTTACAAGGCGCGGCAATTCGAACAGACCTATCCGAATATCGGCGAGTTAACGGATGTCGGCGGCTACCGCATGAACGCCGTCCATGTCGAGCGTCCCGAAAATGCGGACCTTCCGGCGCTCGTCTTCATTCACGGCGCCAGCGGCAATCTGCTCGATCAGATCGTCGCTTTTCGCGCACTGCTCGAAGGCCGGGCGGAAATGCTGTTCGTCGATCGTCCCGGTCACGGCTATTCGGAGCGCGGCGGCCCTGAGAACGCCCTACCCTCGGGCCAGGCCGATGCAATCGCCCGACTGATGGAAAAGCGCGGCATCGAGAAGGCGATCATCGTCGGCCATTCCTTCGGCGGCGCGATCACCGCCGCCTTCGGCCTGCGCCACCCGGATAAGACCGCCGGCCTGCTCTTCCTCGCGCCGGCCACCCATCCGTGGCCCGGCGGCATCGACTGGTATTATCATGTGGCGACCGTGCCGGTCATCGGTTGGCTCTTCAACCACGCCGTCGTCGTTCCGCTTGGACTGAGCCGGCTGGAGCGCGGCACGCTGAATGTCTTCCGTCCCAATCCACGCCCTGCCGACTACATCGAAAAAACCGGCCCGTCGCTGGTGCTGCGGCCGCACACCTTCCACAACAATGCAGCCGATTTCAAAAGACTGCTCGCCTATGTGAAGGAGCAGTCGCCGCTCTATTCGCAGATCACCGCGCCCACCGTCATCATCACAGGCGACCGCGACGAGATCGTCTGGGAACACCTGCATTCGCGTGGCCTTGCCCGCGATATAGCAGGCTCCGAACTCGTTACGGTCCGCGGCGTCGGCCATAAGCCGGATTATCTCGCCACCGACGTCGCCATCGCCGCCATGGAAAAGATCGCCGGCGAGCCGCGCGACCTCCAGTCGGCCGCCCGCAGAGCCGAAGAGAGGCTCGCCGCCCCATCACGTGACCGAGCGGCCGAAACTCCGTGGTCTCTGATCAGGCGCCCGGCATGGTGCGCGACATCTCGGGACTCGAACGTCCCGCTGGCAAGATGTTCGGCGGAGCGCTCGCAACCTCCCTCAGGCGCCGAGCCGCACACCGCCGTCGCAGGTGACGACATGACCGCTCATGAAGCCGCTTTCGATCAGGAATGCGATCGCCTGCGCGATATCCTCCGGCCTGCCGACACGGCCGACCGGCGTGCGGCCGGCGAAATCCGCGAAGACGCTGCTGCGCTGCTCGAATGGCAGGAAATGCCACCAGGGCGTATCGACGACCCCGGGTGAGACTCCGTTGACGCGCAGCGGCTTCAGCTCGACGGCTAGTACCGGTACCATCGCCTCAATTCCGGCATTGACGGCGGCAAGCCCCGCCGTGCCGGGCATCGCCGCTTGGGCGCTGACCGCAGAGACGAAGGTGATGCTGCCGCCCGGTTGAAGGAAGGGTAGTGCCGCCTGTGCCGCAGCCGCATGCGGAATGAGTTTGGTCTGAAATCCGGCGAGCAGATCCGCCATATCGAGCGTTGCGAAGGGACCTGCGCCATGGCCGCTGCCCATCGCGAGCACGAGATGGCCGAAGGCGCCAATGCCGGCAAAAACTCTTGCTGGGCTTGAAAACTCCGTCGCATCGAGCAGGACGATGCGCAGATCGCCGACTAGCGAAGCTTGTGCGGCCGCGAGTTTTTCGCCGTCGCGGCCTGCGATGGTGACCGCGTATCCCTGTTTCAAAAGTAAGTTTGCTGTGGCAAGGCCGATGCCGGATGAACCGCCGATGATGACCACATGCTGCAAAGTCATGATGCTGCTCCTTGAACTCATTGATCCGCAGGCGGGGATCACCTGCGACTTTGGCACCATGCGTCCAATGAAAACGGCAAACAGTTCCAATTTTATCCTGGTATCGATACTGATATTATCGGACCCATGGATCAGAAAACCGACGTCTTCGAAGCCCGCCGCCGCGAATTCGCGGCCTTCCTGCGTTCACGCCGCGAGCGGCTGGCGCCATCTGACGTCGGCTTACCGGAAGGCATCCGCCGACGCACTCCAGGCCTGAGGCGCGAGGAACTCGCCATGCTCGCAGGCGTCGGCACCACCTGGTACACATGGCTGGAGCAGGCCCGCAACGTCCGCCCCTCCCCACAGGTGCTAAACGCCCTTGCCGATGCTCTCCGCCTCGATGACGCCGAGCGCCGGCACCTCTTCACCCTCAATAATCGCCAGGCGGTACAGGCGATGTCGACACCACCCGAACACGTCGACGAGCCGCTGCAGCGCGTGCTCGCCAATCTGACCCATCAACCGGCCTATGTGCTCGGCCGCCGATGGGATGTGCTCGCCTGGAACCGCGCCACCGATGTGCTCTTCGGTGGCTATGACACGCTTGAGCGCGACGAGCGCAACATCATGCATCGTCTCTTCGTCGACCCTGCACATCGCCGGCTGCTCGTTGATTGGGAATCGGTTGCCCGCGTCTCCCTCGCGATGTTCCGGGCAGACAGCGCTCGTTATGCCGGCGATCCGGATTTCGAGCGGCTGATTGCACTGCTCATGCAGGCAAGTGACGAGTTCCGCAGTTGGTGGCAGCGCCACGAGGTGATCAGCCCGCTATCCGGCATCAAGCGCATCGATCATCCGGTCATGGGCCGCATGTCCTTCGAACACACCGGCCTGGCGCTGACGAACCGGCCCGAGATGAAGCTCATCGTCTACACGCCGCTCGATGACGACGATACCAACAGCAAACTCGCCAAACTGCTGGATCTGGATCCGGCATAAAGCTTACCCCTCGCATTGCCGCTGGCCGCAGCAGCCCCATATGTCTTTCCGTTGTTGTCCATAGGAGGGGAAATCATGGGCCGCCTGCATATCGGAACGATCTCCGTCATATCGGCATTGTCGCTAACTCTGACGACGGCCTTCGCGGCCTCGCTCGCACCGGTCGAGGCCGAACACGGGATGGTCGTCACCGCCCAGCATCTGGCGACCGATGTCGGCGTCGAGGTGCTGAAGAGCGGCGGCAACGCCGTCGATGCAGCGGTCGCCGTGGGTTATGCACTGGCGGTCGTCTATCCCTCGGCCGGCAATCTCGGCGGCGGCGGCTTCATGACCATCCGCCTGAAAGACGGCACCAAGGCTTTCCTCGATTTCCGCGAGCGCGCGCCGCTCGCCGCGACAAAGACCATGTATCTCGATGCTAAGGGCGATATCGTGCCACGGGCCAGCCTTGATGGCTATCTCGCCGTCGGCGTTCCGGGCTCCGTCATGGGTTTCGAGACGGCTCGCGAGAAATACGGCACCCGCTCACGCCAGGATCTGATCGGGCCGGCGCTCCGCTTCGCCAAGGAGGGCTACACGCTGGAACAGGGTGACGCGGCGATCCTTGCCGGCAGCGCCAAGCGTCTTGCCAAGGACGAGACGGCGGCGAAGATTTTCCTGAAACCGGACGGCAAGCCCTATGGCTCCAGCGAAAAGCTTGCGCAGCCGGATCTCGCTGCAGTCCTGGCGGCCATTTCGGAAAAAGGACCGGACGCCTTCTATAAGGCTGCCCCCGCCGAGGCGATCGTAAAAGCGAGCCAGGCCAAGGGCGGCATCCTCGCCAAGGAGGACTTCGAGCAATATGCCGTGCGCGAGCTGAAGCCGATCGAGTGCAATTACCGCGGCTATGACATCATCTCCTCGCCGCCACCGTCTTCCGGCGGCGTGATCATATGCGAGATCCTCAACGTCCTCGAAGGTTATCCGCTCTCCTATCTCGGCTACGCCTCGGCTGAAACCGTGCATGTGATGGTCGAGGCGATGCGCTACGCCTATGTCGACCGCAACGCGGCCCTCGGCGATCCCGATTTCGTCGACAATCCGGTCGAAAAACTGCTCGACAAGAGCTACGCCAAGGAGATCGCAGCAAAGATCGATCCCTACAAGGCCGGGACTTCGGCCAACCTGGAACCGCTCGGCGGCAAGGAAAGCAACGAGACGACCCACTATTCGATCATTGACGACGAGGGCAATGCGGTTGCCGTCACCTATACACTGAACGGCTCCTTCGGCGCAGCGGTCGTGGCACCCGGCACCGGCATTCTGCTCAACAACGAGATGGACGATTTCACCTCCAAGCCGGGTGTGCCGAACCTTTATGGCCTCGTTCAGGGCGAAGCCAACGCCATCGCTCCGAAGAAGACGCCGCTCTCCTCGATGAGCCCGACGATCGTCACCCGCGACGGCAAGCCCTTCATGGTGATCGGCAGCCCCGGCGGTTCGCGCATCATAACCATCACGCTGGAGGCGATTTTGAATGTCGTCGATTTTGGCATGGATATCAGCCAGGCGGTCAACGCACCGCGGTTTCACCACCAATGGCAGCCCGACAAGGTCTATCTCGAGCCCTATGCGCTCTCGCCGGATACGGAAAAGACGCTTGCGGCAATGGGCTATAGCTTCGACGGCGGCAACGACGCACCGCTCTGGGGCCAGGCCGCTGGCATCCTCGTCGGCGGCAAAAGCCTTGCCGCCATCGAAAAGGGCGGCGGCGCTCGCTACAACGGCGCCATGGACGCCCGCGCGACAGAAGGCTCGGCGGGCGGCTATTGACGGTCGGCGAGCCGCCGGGCATTGCGCATGGTCATTCATGTCACGGTGACAAAGTCACCGTTCACAAACCGTTTGCCCCGTCCTATGCATGAGCGACGCCGCAAGCAGGACGATTCTCGAATGGTCAGCATTGAAATGATTGTTGCCGCCCGCGCTCGACTGCGCGGTCGCGCGCGCCGCACGCCGCTTCTCTCCTCCCCCTTCCTGGACGAGATCGCCGGCCGGCGCCTGTTCGTGAAGGCGGAATGTCTGCAGCATTCGGGTTCCTTCAAGTTTCGCGGCGGCTGGTCTGCCGTCTCCGGGCTCGACCCGGCGGTACGCGCGCGCGGCGTCATCGCCTTCTCCTCAGGCAATCATGCGCAGGGCGTCGCCCTTGCCGCCAAGCTGCACGGCGTGCCCGCCGTCATCATCATGCCGAGCGATGCGCCGAAGCTGAAGATCGCCAATACCCGCGCCTTCGGCGCCGAGGTCGTACTCTACGACCGCGCCAACGAGGATCGCGACGAAATCGGCGCCCGGCTCTCCGCCGAGCGCGGCCTGACGCTGATCAAACCTTTCGACGAACCGCTTGTCATCGCCGGTCAGGGCACGACTGGTCTCGAAATCTCCGAACAGGCGGAAGAAGAAGGTATAACGGAAGCCGAGGTGCTCGTTCCCTGCGGCGGCGGCGGACTGACGTCAGGCATCGCGCTCGCCCTCGAAGCCAGCGCCCCCGGCTTTCGCGTCCGTCCCTGCGAGCCCAGGGACTTCGACGATACCATCCGCTCGCTCGCGTCCGGCAGGATCGAACGCAACGCCTCCATGTCGGGTTCGATCTGCGATGCGATCATCACACCGGAGCCGGGCAAGATCACCTTCCCGATCTTGAAGCGCCTCGCCGGCGCCGGCATCGTCGTCACCGACGACGAGGCGTTGCGCGCCATGGCGCTGGCCTTCGTCAGATTGAAGATTGTCGTCGAGCCGGGCGGCGCCGTGGCGCTGGCTGCCGCCCTCTTCCACGGCGAGGCGCTGGAAAGCGATACCGTCGTCGCCGTCACCTCCGGCGGCAATGTCGATACCGACATCTTCGCTATGGCGTTGGAACGCTTCGGCTGAATAACAGGGCGGATTCATTGATCGGGGCCTGCGCTCGCAGAGGCAAGCGAGAGATCAGCCTGCCGTCCCGTGCAGCGCGCCATGCACGGACTGTAGAACCAGTTCGCCAAGCCGCGCCGCAGCTGGTTGCAGCTCAGCTTCGGCTCTATGCAGCACCAGGCCGAGCTTCGGCAGCTCAGGCAGGCCGATTGCCTCTGGCGCAAGCGCCCGGACCTTTGCCGGCAGGCCGATCGGCGTGCGGATGGTCAAACCGAGGCCCGCCGCCGTCGCTGCCCAGAGGCCGCCGAGACTGGGGCTGACGAATGCGAGCCGCCAGGAGATTCCCGCCGCGTCGAGCGCCTTGGTCGCCGCACTGCGCAACAGGCACGGCGCCTCCAGCGAGGCAAGCGGCATCGGCTCGCCGCTTGCCGCATGCCAGCCGGGCTGTCCCTCGGCAGGCCCGATCCAGCACATCGGCACTTCGCCGATGCGCTCGCAATGCGCCGTCAATTTTCCGTCGCTCCAGGCGAGTGCCAAATCGAGCTTGCCTGAGGTGACCCGCTCGAGAAGTTCGGCATTGCGCACCACCCGCGCCTCGATGCGGACTTTCGGGTGGCCCCGCGCGAAACGGCCGAGCACCTTAGGCAACAATGTCTCACCGAAATCCTCCTGCAGACCGAGCCGCACCCAGCCTTCCAGCTCGACGCTGTGCACGGCCGCCGCCGCCTCATCGTTGAGCTCCAGCAGCCGTCTGGCGTAACCGAGCATTGTTTCGCCGGCATCGGTCAGCGCCAGCCCCCGGCCCGCCTTGCGGAAGATTGGGGTGCCCGCCTGTTCCTCCAGCTTCTTCAGCTGCGCGCTGACCGCTGACGTCGAACGCCCAAGCTTTTCCGCCGCCTTGGCGAAATTGCCGAGCTCCATGCCGGTCGAAAAGGTCCGCAGCACATCGAGATCGAAGATCGTCCGCCGCATCGTATTGTTCCAAATTTTGGGATATTTGATCCATAAAATTCTGATTTTCAGCATCATCCTGTGCTGCGATGATGCTGTTGTCAAGGCCGCCGGACGGCCCGAACCATGGAGATCCCAATGCCCTTCGTTCGCATCTCTCTTCGCAAAGGCAAGTCACAGGAATATCTCGCAGCGCTTGCCGACAACGTCCAGCGCGCACTGGTCGAGACCTTCGACGTGCCCGAAAACGACCGCTTCCAGGCCATCCATCAGCATGATGAGAATGAACTGATCTTCGACCGCAGCTATCTTGCCGGCCCTCGCTCGGACGATTTCGTCTATATCTCTGTCACGATCGGCCGGCCGCGAACGGGGGAGATGAAAGCAGCGCTGTATCGGCGGCTCGCCGAGCTGCTGACCCAATCGCCGGGCCTTCGGCCGGAAGACCTGATGATCGTCGTCAGCACCAGCGCGCCTGAGGACTGGTCCTTCGGCAACGGAATCGCCCAAATGACCGATCCGGGCTGGCGGCTGCAGATAGCCGGAGGCCGGCAATGAGTGCTTCGAACCCGAAATCGATGACAGTCAGGCGACCTGGTAAGGTGACCCGCTCGCCCGAAGGCGTGACAACCGCGCCCTTCTGGGTTGAGATGCTGCTCGAAGGCACGGACGGCGAAAATACCGCGATGCGTGCCACGCTCGATCCGGGCACCATCACCCGCTGGCACACCCACCCCAAGGGGCAGTTGCTCTATGTCCTTGCGGGACAGGGCCTGGCACAGAACGAGGGCGGCTCGGTTGAGGAATTGCGTGCCGGCGATGCGGTCTGGTTTGCGCCCGGCGAACGCCACTGGCATGGCGCCGCCGCTGACAGCCCGTTCACCTATATCAGCATCCAGCCGGCGGAAAATGGCAGCTTTGTCGAATGGCTGGATCCAGTGGAGGCACGGCCATGATCGCTATGCAATACAGCTTTACCCTGCCGGCCGATTACGACATGTCGATCATCGACCGCCGCATCCGCGACAAGGGGCCGTTGCTCGACGGCTTCCCCAATCTCGGTTTCAAAGCCTATCTCAGCGCCCGCATCGGCGAATTCGGCAGCCGCGACAACCTGTATGCGCCCTTCTACCTCTGGCGGAGGCCGGAACGGGCAGGCGACTTCCTCTGCGGCACGGGTTTCCAGGCGCTCACCAGTGCCTTCGGCTGGCCACAGGTGAAGACCTGGATCGTATGGGAGGCGCAAATCTCGCCCGATATCGCCGCTGCCGCCTTCGCAACCCGCAATATTCTGCAGACTGAAGCCCATGCACCGCTTGCCGATCTCCGGCGGACCGAAATCGCAGAGGCCGAAGCCGATCTGGCGGCAGGCGCACTCGCCTCCGTCTCCGGCTTCGAACCGACGACATGGACCCGCATACGCTTCAGCTTGTGGCGGGAGCCTCCCGAGGTCGGCGATGACGCGCAGACCTACCGCGTTGGCCATATGTCCTTGGCCCGATGAGTTTAGGCGGTGGCCCGACGGTAAAAGGCAAGCGATCCCGCAAGGGCGAGCAGCGCGCCGCCGCATGCGCGTTCCAGCCATAAGGCGCCTGACGTTTTCAGGAAACGGACCGCCTGCGAGCCGAAGAAAGCGTAACCGAACATGATGATGAAATCGAGCACAGCGAAGACAAGGGCGAGCAGCAAATACTGCGCCGTCTGCGGCTGGGTGGGCTCGATGAACTGCGGCAGAAAGGCGGAGAAGAAGAGATATCCCTTCGGGTTGGTCGCTGCGACCATGAAACTCTTCAGCCCGAGCGAAAAGGTCGATCTCGCGGCCGCCTCATCGGACTTCAGCGCCGCGTCGATCGTGCCCTTCGAGCGCAAGAGCATGATGCCGAGAAAGGCGAGATAGGCGGCACCCGCCCATTTCAGCATCGAGAAACAGAATTCCGATGCCGCAAGCAGCGCGCCGAGTCCGACAGCCACAGCGCCGATCAGGACGAAATCCGAAAGAACCGCGCCGACCATGCCGGCGACCGCGCGGCGCAGCCCATGCCGAGAACCATTTGTCAACGCCAGCAGCACTGTCGGTCCTGGTGTGGCGATACCGACGAAGGAAACGGCCGCGAAAGCCAAAAGAGTGACGATATCCATGATGATCCCTCCAAACCCGAGGATCGAGACTTGCATGCGCCGCATCCCTTGGCAATGCCTGGTCACATGAACGAAAAAAGCCTGCCGCCCTTTTAGGCAGCAGGCTTCATCACAGATGCGAACGGATCAGACGCCGCTCTGACCGTCCGAACCGATATAGGCGATGCGCAGCATGTTGGTGGCGCCCGGCGTGCCGAGCGGCACGCCGGCCGAGATGATGATGCGGTCGCCCGGCTTGCCGAAACCTTCATCGGCGACAATGCGGCATGCGCGGTTGACCATGTCGTCGAGATCGGTCGCGTCATGGGTGACGACGCAATGCAGGCCCCAGACGATGGCAAGCCGGCGCGCAGTCTTGATGATCGGCGACAATGCCAGGATCGGCACCTGCGGGCGCTCGCGCGAGGCGCGGAGACCCGTCGTGCCCGACGAGGTGTAGCAGACGATCGCCGACAGCTTCAGCGTTTCGGCGATTTGACGGGCGGCAAGCGAGATCGCATCGGCGCCGGTTGCTTCCGGCTGGGCGCGCTGAGCATAGATGATGCCGGGATAATGCGGCTCGCGCTCGATGGCCGTGGCAATCGAGGCCATGGTCGAAACGGCTTCGACCGGATAGTCGCCCGAGGCCGATTCGGCCGAGAGCATGACGGCATCGGCGCCTTCGAAGACGGCGGTCGCGACGTCTGATACTTCGGCGCGTGTCGGCACCGGCGCTGAAATCATCGATTCCAGCATCTGCGTGGCGACGACAACCGGCTTGCCCGAACGGCGGCAGGCACGGATCAGCTGCTTCTGAATGCCTGGAACCGATTCGAGCGGCATTTCGACGCCGAGATCGCCGCGGGCGACCATCAGAGCGTCGGAAAGCTCGATGATCTCCTCGATGCGCTCGAGAGCCTGCGGTTTTTCGATCTTCGACATCAGGCCGACTCGGCCGCGGGCGATCTTGCGCACTTCGGCTAGGTCGTCTGGACGCTGGACGAAGGAAAGCGCCACCCAGTCGACATCGTCGGTGGCGAGCACGGCGTCGAGATCGGACCGGTCCTTGTCTGTCAGCGCACCGACGCCGAGCAACGTGTCGGGAAGGCTGACACCCTTGCGGTCGGAAATGCGCGTGCCGGAGATCACCGTCGTGACGATGCTCTTCCCGTCGCACTTGTCGGCGCGCAGGCAGAGCTTGCCGTCATCGATCAGCAGACGGTGGCCAGGCTGCACCGATTCCAGGATCTCGGGATGCGGCAGGTAGACGCGTGTGGCATCGCCGAGCGCTTCATTGTTGTCGAGCGTGAAGGTCTGGCCGGGTTTCAGATCGACCTTGCTGTCGGTAAACTTGCCGACGCGCAGCTTCGGTCCCTGCAGGTCGGCGAGAATGCCGATCGGCCGGCCTGAACGCGCCTCGACCGAGCGGATGCGCTGGATGAGCGTTCGCATCAGGTCGTGGCTCGCATGGCTCATATTGATGCGGAAGACATCGGCACCGGCCTGGTGCAGCTTCTCGATCATCGATTCCTCGGCGGAGGCGGGCCCGAGGGTGGCGAGGATTTTAATTTTGCGATTACGCTTCATCAATTCTGACTTTCTTGCGTCCCTGGGGTGTCGGAGAGTTGAACCATCCAGCTGCCCTGGCGGCCCGTGTCATATTCCTTGAATCCCATCTTCTGGTAGCCCCGGGCATAACAATCCTGCACGCCCGAGATCTTGAATTCGTTTTCCGCCACGCACATCTGCACGTCCCCCGTCCACCGTCCTCCCCGGGCGGCGTCCTCTGCGTAGAGGTAATAATAACGCGACTGCAATTCTCCCTCGATCAGCGTGGCGCAAGTCGTTGCCGGCACCTGCCACCAGCCCTCCGTGATCCAGCCGTCTTTGGCTCTGTATCCGATCGCTACCCCAACCAGATTTTGCGTTCCGTTGCACACGCGAAAATCGGCGCGTGCGGCATCTGCGATGAAGAAGGGCATGGCGGCTGCAAGAGCAAACAGGGCGAGTCGGACCAGCGGTCCGGACCGCGTGAGGAAACTTGGCGCGGCTTGAATCAACACGGCTCCCAAATAGCTCCACGGTTATTCATATCCGTGCCTTCTTGCGCCGCCGCCATCCGAAAGTCAACGCAATGCTAATCGATTATATTCCCTTTCATAACGGTCCGCAAAGGTTCATATCCGCTGTCGCCGCCCGTCGCGCTTGAACCGGTCGCGGGCTCATGCAATCACTGGGCGCGACTGGGCAATGAGCAACGGCAATTCCTTCATGGACGACTTCCAATCCTTCGAAATTCTACCCGGAAAACATGACAAAGGCATGGTGATCCTCGCCGATCACGCAATGAACCGCCTTCCCGCCCGGTATGAAAGGCTCGGCCTGCCGGAGTCTGCCTTCGCCCGCCACATCGCCTATGACATCGGCATCGAGCGCCTGGCGCGCCAGCTTTCAGCGAGGCTCGGCATACCGGCAGTGCTCGGCGGTTTCTCGCGGCTGCTGATCGACCCGAACAGAGGGGAGGACGACCCGACCCTGATCATGAAGATCTCGGACGGCGCCGTCATACCAGGCAATCACCCGATCACGCCGCAGGAGTGGATTTACCGGATCGAAGCCTTTCATCGCCCCTACCACGAGGCCGTGGCAGGCACGATCGACGCGGTGGCGAATAGCACCGGCAAGGCACCGCTGGTGCTATCGCTGCATTCTTTCACGCCGGCGTGGAAGAGCATTCCCCGACCCTGGCACGCCGCCGTTCTTTGGGACAGCGACCGGCGCGCCGTCGGCCCGCTGCTCGACATGCTGCGCGCCGATCCCGATCTCGTCGTTGGCGACAACGAACCCTATGACGGCGCTTTGAAGGGCGATACCATGTACCGCCATTGTATGGTGACAGGAATCCCACATGCCCTGCTCGAGGTGCGTCAGGATTTGATCGCGGATGAAGCCGGCATATCGGCATGGGCCGAGCGCCTGGCGCCGATTTTTGCAGCGATGAATGCGGATCCGGCCCTACACGAATACGACGTCCATCCGTCGCGCACCGGCCCCTATTGAGGCCCACGGAATGAAAGGAGAGCGAGATGACTGCGCTCAGCAAGGAACAACAGACCGAATTCGAAGCCGCCGCCTTCCGTCGTCTGATCGCGCATCTTCGTGACCGCAGCGACGTCCAGAACATCGATCTGATGAACCTGGCCGGCTTCTGCCGCAACTGCCTGTCGAACTGGTATCGCGAGGCCGCCGAGGCCGAAGGGGTTCCGGTCAGCCGGGACGAATCGCGTGAGATGATCTACGGCATGCGCTACGAGGACTGGAAGAACCTCCACCAGAAGGAGGCCTCGCCTGTGCAAAAGGCGGCATTTGAGCTGAACAAGCCACACAAATAGTCCGCTTGGCCTTTAACAGGCTTGACCGTGACGCCGCTTCGCGGCAGTCACGTGCATCCCGAATTGATCACCGAAAAATCAGGAGAACACGATGTCTGATGCTCATGGCGTCGCCCGCGATCAGCTTCGCGCTTTCATCGAGCGCATTGAACGGCTGGAAGAAGAAAAGAAGACCATCGCCGACGACATCAAGGACGTCTATGGCGAAGCCAAGGGAATGGGCTTCGATACCAAGATCCTGAAGAAGGTCGTGGCGCTGCGCAAGAAGGACGAGCAGGAGCGCATGGAGGAGGAAGCCATCCTCGACACCTATCTGCACGCGCTCGGCATGATCGAAGCGCCGCCGGAAGGCTGATTCGCCGACGTCGCTGCTTTGATAAAAGCCGTCGGACCTTCCGGCGGCTTTTCTTTTGCGCCGTATCTTGCTGGCACTCCAACTGTCCAGCCGATCGAATAGTCAGAAGAAAACCGCCGGATCGCTCCGGCGGTTTTCGGTCTGACGCGATCGGCAAGCTCAGTTCGTATTGAACTTACGCACTTCCATGAAGTTGACGGCGTTGCCGCTGAAACGGGCCGGGTCGACTGAGGCGGTCTTGACGTTGAAGCCCTCGGCATAGACAGCGGTCGGTTGGGCGCGCATCGTCTGGCTGACGAAGCGCGGCGCCTTGACCTGTTTGGAGGCCATTTCGAGACGGGCATTGGTCAGCGCCCACTGCGAGATCATCTTCTGCGTCAGCTTCGGCTCGGTCCGCACCGTCGCGCGGCTGGCATCGGCTGCGGCGGCTTCCTTCTGCGTCGGACGGCCGCCCTTGACCGGGAGGGGCTGCGGCGCGGGGCTCTCGGCAGCCGGGGCGTCGAAAGCATCGCCGAAGCTTGCCGACTTCGTCGCCGGCGCCAAGGCAGCGAGCTGCAATGACGGCTTTTCGGCGGGCGCCTTTTGCGGCATCGCGGCGGCGATTGCCTGCTCCACGCTCATTTGAGGCTCATGCGAGGCGACCTGGCTTTGCGTATCCTTGTTCTGCTGCTCGAGCGCGGCGGCGATGGCAGGAGACAGGCCGCCATCCTGATCGGCCTCGTCTGCCTCCGCTTCGGGATCGGCATCCGCCGCAGCAAGCAGATTTTCAGCAACGGCAGGGCGCTCGACCGGAGTGGGAACTGGCATTCCGTTCTGCATGTTCGGATCGATCGACGCGACCTCGGCGTCGCCCGGCGCGCGGCGCTGACCGAGAAGCGAGGGAACGGGAATGCTGTAGGCGCTGAGATCGGCGAATTGCTGTGGCTGGGCCTGATCAGCCGGAAGCGCCGCGACGAGGGCCTGCTGCGCGGCGTTACCCGAAGAGGGCGCCACCAGTGCGCTGGCCATTTCACTGCCGGCCGGCTGGTTGCTGAAAGCCGGGCGAACCTGCGGCACCGGCGCGTTCAGGGCTGCGACCTCGGTCTGCTGCGGCTCGGCAGGAGCAGGCTCCGCCTTCGGCGGCGTCGCCTTGGCGACAGCAACGGGAGCCGAATCGTCGGAATCATCTTCCTGTTCGTCAGCCCCGCCGCCAAACAGCGCCTCAAACAGCGTCTTATGCTTCGGCGCCGATTCGGAAGCACTGGCGATCTCGATCTGCGTGCCGCTGACGCGGCGCTTGTAGTCGGCCATCGCTTGCTGATAACCGGGCAGCGGCTTGCCGTCGGCCGGGATGTGAATGGTGTTGCCGTTCGGGAAAAGCCGGACAAGCTCGTCGCGGCTCATACGCGGCCAGGCGCGAACGCCGCCGACATCCATGTGCACGAAGGGCGAGCCGGATTTCGGATAAAAGCCGACGCCGCCGATCTGCATCTTCATGCCGATGGCCCTGAGCGTCGCAAGCTTGACGTCGGGAATGAAGAAGTCCATCGCCTTGCCGAGCATGTGCTGGCTTTTTTCGGCGACGCCGGAATTGCGCGAGCGGCCGCGCAGCATCTCGTTGGTTGCCGGCGAACGGAAACCGCAGACGACGTTGATGTAGTCCCGCGAACCGCTCTGGCGGTAGACTTCCCAGATCAGGTCGAACAGGCGCGGATCCATCTTGGTCGGCTGGTTCTTGCGCCAGTCGCGCAGGAACCGGTTCAGCTGCTCCAGACCCTTCCGGTCGAACTTGCCGTTACGCTTGTAGGTGATGACGGCCTTTTCGCCGGTATGGATGAAATAGAGCTTGAGGCTGCGGGTTTCGCCCGCTGCTTGGGAAGGCGTACCGACCAGTACCGGCGAGGAAACCGCAAGCGCAAGAAGGGCGGCCGCCGCCGTCCTCACTGCCTTTCCGCAAATGTCGGCGCACAAAGAACGCCAGCTCAAGCGCGAAGGCTTGGAATTCCCATTCAGATTCGGCAACTCGATCCCCGTCAGACAGACAATGTCCCGTACTGTCCCAGATGACTGTCAAATGCGGTCACACGATGGCAAAAATGCCACACATGATCAACCTTTTCTTTACATAGTGAACGAGCCACTAACAAGTGGTTTATGATCAGTAACAAATCGTGGTTGCCCGAGTCTTAATAAATAAGGCCTAAGCCGCATCTTTCTGGGGATTATCGGGATCTATGCCGTAATCTTTGAGCTTGCGATAAAGTGTGGACCGGCCGATGCCAAGTTTGCGCGCCACTTGACTCATCTGCCCACGATAGAATTTGAGCGCGAATCGGATGAGCTCCTCCTCAACGTCGGCAAGTTTGCGCACATCTCCGGAGGGATTGACACTGGCAATGGCGTTTTCGGAAGTCTCCGACAGGCGGTGATGCACCTCACTTGGCATCGGCGCCTGGTATTCCTCGCCATAGGCTTCATCAGGGTCGAGGCCGGTATTGTCGGCAACGAGCGCCAGGTGGTCCACCACTTCATATTCCGGAAGCTGGGCGGCGATTTGCGGGAAATCCGCCTCCGTCAGCTCCGGCCCTTCGGCGAGAACGACCGCACGGAAGATCGCATTTTCGAGCTGGCGGATGTTGCCCGGCCAATCATAGGCGGTCAGCAGTGCCAACGCGCCTGAATTCACGGTCATGCGGCGGCCGCTCTTCTGCTCGCTGGAGAAGCGGTCGGTAAAGACGCGCACCAGATGCGGGATGTCTTCCTTGCGCTTGCGCAGCGCCGGAATGGTAATCGGGAAGACGTTGAGGCGATAATAGAGGTCCTCGCGGAAATGCCCGCTCTTGACCTCTTCGATCAGATCCTTGTTGGTCGCGGAGATCAGCCGGACATTGACCTTGTGCGCGGTGCGCGCGCCGACCGTCTCGATCTCGCCCTGCTGCACGGCCCGCAGGAGTTTCACCTGCACCTCGAGCGGCAGGTCGCCGATCTCGTCGAGGAAGATGGTGCCGCCATCGGCTTCCATGAATTTGCCGATGTGACGTTCGGTCGCGCCGGTAAACGCGCCCTTCTCGTGGCCGAAGAGGATGCTTTCGACGAGGTTGTGCGGGATCGCCCCGCAATTGACGGTGACGAAAGGCTTGTTCGAGCGGTCGCCGCCGGACTGGATAGCGCGGGCCACCAACTCCTTGCCGACGCCGGATTCGCCTTCGAGCACGACGGGAATGTTGGACTGGGCCGCCCGCTGGGCCAGATCGATGACGCGGATCATCGCCGGGCTGGCCGAAACAATGTCGTCGAAGCCGACGGAGCCCGAGCGCGACCGGCGTCCGGCCCGCGCCTTCACCTCGCGCTGGTCTAGCTTCATCGCGTTGGAGATCGAGGTGGCGATGCGTTCGGGCGACACCGGCTTGACGACGAAATCGAAGGCGCCGGCACGCATCGCCTGCACCACGGTCTCGATGCCGCCCTGGCCCGTCTGGACGATGACCGGGATCTGCGTGCCGAATTCGTGAAGCGCGTCGAGAAACTCGAGGCCAGTCATCTCGGGCATCATCAGATCGAGCACGATGACATTGAAAAGGCCGCTGTCGCGTTTGACCATTTCCAGGCCGATGCGGCCGTTTTCGGCCTGGTGCACGACATGGCCGTGACGCTCGATTGCGTTCTTGAGCAGACGGCGTTGCACCGGGTCGTCCTCGACCACGAGGATTTGCCCTGCTCCCTTGAGCTCATTGTAACCGGTCATTGTCGCTCCACTTCATGCGAAACCATGAAGCGCACTCTGGCAGAAAGGCTTGAACATCCAGTTTTGAGAAATAATTGCATTTTAACGATTGCGAAGGCCCGATTTCGTGCCGAAGCGAGGCCTTTTATGCGCCGAAAGACCCTTGATGCGGGGCCTTCTCGCGCTTATTCAAGCAGACCTGTCATAAAGTGGAGAGGAATTGCGCCCATGAAAATCGAGCCCCTGCACGCCGGGTTTTCTTTCTCGCCAGCAACGCCAGCCGGGGCGGCGGCCGATCCGGCGCTCGGCGACCTGCCGGTTTGGAAGCTGCAGGATCTTTATCCCTCCGCCACGTCCACCGCCTTCGTCGCCGACATGGAAAAGGCCGGCAAGGCCGCGATCGCTTTCGAAGAAAAGTGGAAGGGCAAACTCGCCGAAGCGGCAGCGAAGACCGGCACCGAAGGCATCGGCGCGGCGCTGAAGGAATATGAGGCGCTTGACGACATCATGGGCCGCCTCGGCTCCTTTGCCGGCCTCACTTATTTTTCCGACACCACCAATCCGGCAAACGGCAAGCTCTACGGCGACGTCCAGGCCAAGATTACCGAATTCTCGGGCCATCTCCTGTTCTTCGCGCTCGAGCTGAACCGGATCGACGACGCCGTGATCGACGCCTGCATGGCCAATGACCCCGATGCCGGCCATTATCGCCCCTGGCTGATCGACCTGCGCAAAGATAAGCCCTATCAGCTCGATGACAGGCTGGAGCAGCTCTTCCTCGAGAAGTCGATGACATCGGCCTCCGCCTTCAATCGCCTCTTCGATGAAACCATGGCGGAGCTTCGCTATGAGATCGATGGCGAGAAAGTGCCGCTCGAGGTGGCGCTGAACATGCTGCAGGAGAAGGATCCGGAAGTGCGCCGCAAGGCGGCCATGGCGCTCGCCGAAACCTTCAAGGCGAATATCCGCATCTTCACGCTGATCACCAATACGCTTGCCAAGGACAAGGATATCTCCGACCGCTGGCGCGGCTTCGAGGATATCGCCGACTCCAGGCATTTGGCAAACCGCGTCGAGCGAGAGGTTGTCGACGCCTTGGCCGCAGCCGTCCGCGAAGCCTATCCCCGCCTTTCGCACCGCTATTATAGAATGAAGGCGAAATGGCTCGGCATGGAGCAGATGAATTTCTGGGACCGCAACGCGCCCCTTCCGGAAACGTCGAGCGCCGTGATCTCCTGGTCCGACGCGAAGGACACGGTGCTATCGGCTTACGGCAATTTCGCCCCCGAGATGGCCGATATCGCCAGGCGCTTCTTCGACGAGCAATGGATCGATGCCCCGGTTCGCCCCGGCAAGGCGCCTGGCGCCTTCGCTCATCCGACGGTTCCCTCGGCACACCCTTACGTGCTCGTCAATTATATGGGCAAGCCACGCGACGTCATGACGCTTGCCCATGAACTCGGCCACGGTGTCCATCAGGTTCTCGCCGGCGCGCAAGGCGCGTTGATGTGCCAGACGCCGCTGACGCTGGCCGAAACCGCGTCGGTCTTCGGCGAGATGCTGACCTTCCGCGCGCTCCTGGAAAAGACGACCGACAGGCGCGAGCGCAAGGCGATGCTTGCCCAGAAGGTCGAGGACATGATCAACACGGTCGTGCGCCAGATCGCCTTCTACGAATTCGAGCGCAAGCTGCACACCGCCCGCAAGGCAGGCGAACTCACCGCCGACGACATCGGCGAACTCTGGCTCTCCGTCCAGTCGGAAAGCCTCGGGCCGGCGATCAATATTTCAGAGGGCTACGAGACCTATTGGGCCTATATCCCCCACTTCATCCATTCGCCCTTCTATGTCTACGCCTATGCTTTCGGCGATTGCCTGGTCAATTCGCTCTACGCCGTTTACCAGAAGGCCGAGAAGGGCTTCCAGGAAAAGTATTTCGAACTGCTGAAGGCCGGCGGCACCAAGCATCATTCTGAACTCTTGAAGCCTTTCGGCCTCGACGCCACCGATCCGTCGTTCTGGAGCCAGGGCCTGTCGATGATCGAAGGGCTGATTGATGAGTTGGAAGCATTAGATAAGGGGTGAATTCTCGTCGCCAGGAGCGGAGAGGCAGCAATGAGTCTCTTCTCCCCTCGGGGGAGAAGGTGCCGGCAGGCGGATGAGGGGGCGACATAGCAGAAGCTGTCCTTCGCATCTGCTCAGGACGTCGCTCCGCCCCCTCATCTGCCCTTCGGGTATCTTCTCCCCCATGGGGAGAAGAGGGAAGTATCTCACCCTCCCCATCTCACCTCGAGCAATGGAGAGCAGAACAAATTGAAAGTGTCGCGTGGCCGACCAACCCTATATCCTTTTTCGCGACGACACGACCGACGAGGTGATGCTTTTCGCCAAGCCGGCTGAGATCATCGTCGCTCGAACGCGCAGCGAATTCTTCGCCGGCCTTGTCCGCATGGAAGAGGCCAAGGCCGAGGGCAAATGGCTTGCGGGCTACATGGCCTACGAGGCCGGATACCTCTTCGAAGAAAAACTCGCTGCCTTCGCCGGAGAAGGTCGCGAAACGCCGCTCCTCTGTTTCGGCGTATTCGATGCTCCGCAGCCGGACACACACCCGCTCGCCCAGCCGAAACAGCGACTCGAAAACGAGGAATTCCTCACCGCACCGAAGGCCGCCTGGGATTTCCCTATATATAAAGAGCATTTCAACCGCCTTCACCAGCACCTGAGGCTCGGCGACGCCTATCAGGCAAACCTCACCATGCCGGTCAAAGCCCGCTGGAGCGGCGATCCTCGTGCCGCCTTCTGGTCGCTGATCGAACGCCAGCCTGTGAAATACGGTGCACTGATCGATCTCGGCGGCCCGGTCATCCTGTCGCGTTCACCCGAACTCTTCTTCCGCACCGATGAGCAAGGTTGGATCGAAACCCATCCGATGAAAGGCACGGCAAAACGCGGCGCTACCGCCGCCGAAGATGCCGAAATCATCGCGGCCATGCGGGCAGATATCAAGACGCAGGCCGAAAACCGCATGATCGTCGATCTCCTGCGCAACGACATCTCCCGCATCACCGAGGTCGGCACGCTCGATGTACCGAAGCTCTTCGACGTGGAGACCTATCCGACCGTCCACCAGATGGTCAGCCATGTGCAGGCAAGACTTCGCCCCGGCCTTTCGATCCGCGATATATTTGCCGCCCTCTTCCCCTGCGGCTCGATCACCGGCGCGCCGAAGATACGGGCGATGGAGATCCTGCACGCACTCGAGGACGACCCACGCGACGCCTATTGCGGTGCGATCGGCATGATCTCGCCGACCGGCGCCATGCGTTTTTCCGTCGCCATCCGCACCGTCACGCTTTTTGGCGGCGGCAGGGCGGTCTTCAATGTCGGCGGCGGCATCGTCTTCGATTCCACCGCCGAGGCGGAATATGAGGAATGCCTGCTCAAGGCCCGCTTCGCCGTTGGCGACCAGTGGATCGCGCGATGACCGATTTTTCGCTGATCGAGACACTGCGCTGGCAGCCCGGCGACGGCTTCGTCCGCCTGCGCCTGCATCTCGCCCGGCTTTCCCGCTCCGCCCGCCGCCTCGGCTTTCCGCAGCCGCTCGGCGCGGCGGCGAAGCTCGATAAAGCCGTCAGTGAGGCAAAGGGCCCGCTGCGCATCCGCATGACCTTCGACGCACAAGGCCGCATCGAGGTGACGAGCGCGCCCTTCGTCCCGTTGGCGCCTGATACAGTCTGGACCGCCCGCCTCGCCGCAACGCGCCTCGATTCCGCCGACCGGCTGCTGCGGGTCAAAACCACGCGACGCGCCGTCTACGAAACCGCGCGCTCCGAATATGCTCAGGCGGAAGCCGACGAAGTCATCCTGTTGAACGAACGCGACGAGGTCTGCGAGGGAACCATCACCTCCATCTTTCTAGACGACGGAAGCGGTATTTTACGCACTCCGCCGATCTCCTGCGGCCTGCTCGCCGGAGTGCTGCGCACCGAACTCATCTGCGGGCGCAAGGCCCGCGTCGGCCATCTGACCCTTGCCGATCTCGATGCCGGCACGCTCTATGTCGGCAACTCGCTGCGTGGACTGATCCGCGCAAACCTCCTCAGGAATTGAGCATGTTCATCCTCTCCCTCACTTATCGCAAATCCAACGACGATGCCGACATTCACATGGAGCCGCACATGGCCTGGGTGAAGGAGGGTTACGCTAAAGGCTGGTTCCTCGCCTCCGGCCGCAAGGTGCCGCGCACCGGCGGCGCGATCCTCGCCATTGGCGACCGTGCCGCAATCGAAGCCTATGTCGCCGCCGACCCCTTCACCGTCCACGGCGTCGCCGAATACGAAATCACCGAACTTGCGATAAAGACGACGGTCGAAGGATTGGAAATCCTGAAGCGGTGATTTTCGGTCAGGGCATCTTGTCGCGCCGATATTTGGCCTTTCCCCGTCAACGCTCTTTATTGTGACGGCGTTTTGTGGTTAGAGCCGGTCACTTCGCAATTTCTGCGGCAATCTCACAAGAATTCTTCAGGCTGAGCGCCTTCGTCCCCTTCCACAGGAGAAAAGAATGACGGAACAGAACTATCCGGTATATGCCGAAATTACCGGTCCGATCGTGATGATCGGCTTTGGCTCCATCGGCCGCGGCACCCTGCCCCTGATCGAGCGCCACTTCAAATTCGACAAGAGCCGGATGGTCGTCATCGACCCGCGTGAAGAACCCTCCGACATGGAGATCCTGAAGAAACATGGCGTTCGCCACATCAAGGAATATGTTACCAAGGACAATTACAAGGAGCTGCTGAAGCCCCTGCTGACGAAAGGCGAAGGCCAGGGCTTCTGCGTCAACCTCTCGGTCGACACCTCCTCGCTCGACATCATCAAGCTCTGCCGCAAGCTCGATGTTCTTTATATCGATACGGTCGTCGAGCCCTGGCTTGGCTTCTATTTCGACAAGGGCATGAGCAATGCCGACCGCACCAACTATGCGCTGCGCGAGACGGTGCGCAAGGAAAAGGCGAAAAACCCCGGCGGCGCCACCGCCGTCTCCACCTGCGGCGCCAATCCGGGCATGGTCTCCTGGTTCGTCAAGCAGGCGCTCGTCAACCTCGCCAATGATACCGGTGTTAAATTCGAGGAACCGGACCAGCACGATCGCGAAGGCTGGGCCAAACTGATGAAGAAAGTCGGCGTCAAGGGCGTCCACATCGCCGAGCGCGACACCCAGCGCACAAAACATCCGAAGCCGCTCAACGTCTTCTGGAACACCTGGTCCGTCGAAGGCTTCATCTCCGAAGGTATGCAGCCGGCCGAACTCGGCTGGGGCACGCACGAGCAGTGGATGCCGAAGAACGCCAAGAAGCACAAGAAGGGCAACAAAGCTGCGATCTACCTGGAGCAGCCGGGCGCCAACACCCGCGTGCGCACCTGGTGCCCGACCCCCGGCCCGCAATACGGCTTCCTCGTCACCCACAACGAATCGATCTCGATCGCCGATTACTTCACGGTCCGCGACAAAGACGGCGAAGTCACCTTCCGTCCGACCTGCCATTATGCCTACCATCCGGCCAACGACGCCGTGCTCTCGCTGCATGAGATGTTCGGCAACGGCGGCACCCCGCAGCCGGTCCACCACGTTCTCGACGAGGACGAGCTCGAGGACGGCATCGACGAACTCGGCGTCCTCCTCTACGGTCATGAGAAGAATGCCTACTGGTATGGTTCGCGCCTGTCGCTGGAAGAAACCCGCCGCATCGCGCCTTACCAGAACGCCACCGGCCTGCAGGTGACCTCCGCCGTTCTCGCTGGCATGGTCTGGGCGCTGGAAAACCCCAAGGCCGGCATCGTCGAAGCCGACGAGATCGATTACAAGCGCTGCCTCGACGTGCAGATGCCCTATCTCGGCCCGGTCGAAGGCCACTATACCGACTGGACGCCACTAGACGGCCGTCCCGGTCTGTTTCCTGAGGATATCGACACCAAGGATCCCTGGCAGTTCAGGAACATCCTCGTTCGCTGACATTGTCAGTGCAACTTTGAAGATGCCCGCCGCGAGGCGGGCATTTTTGTAACGCTGGCTGTATAAATGCCGTCCCCACTGCTCCAAGCCTTGCCATCATGGCAGACGCACGCCATGTTTTGCCCGAACTTGGCGGGTGACCGCCACGCCGATTCGCCGGGAGAAGCCTTATGAAAATCAGAACTGGTCTCGTTCTTGTCGGTGCAGCGGCCGCTCTTGCCTCCTGCGTTTCGCCGGAGCCACGGCCATTGCCGGTTGCAGCCACGCCCGCCGCCAACGGCGTTGAAGGCAGCTGGAGCGATCCGAACGGCATCGTCTCCACGTTCCAGGGCGGTACCTTCACCACCCGCACGACCGATAGCAACCAGCTTCTTGCTTCCGGCACCTATATCAATACCTCGCCGACACTGGTCGAGATCAACATGACCTCGCTGGTGCGCAAGACACAGTCCAAGGTTAATTGCGCCCTCGTCAATCCTACCCAGCTCAACTGCACTTCGGATTCCGGTGCACAATTCACACTTTCCCGCCGCGGCTGAAAAGAGCGGATGCGCTGACGGTCTTGTGCTGGTTGCCGTGCGAATCTTTTTCTGGTCACCTTGTCCTGCTGATGCTGGTCTCACCTCGAAGGCGATGACGGCCGCTTAAGAGGCCGCTTTTTTGTGCCGGTCCTCTTGGAAAGAATCCCTTCTGATCCAGCTTTCCCTTGCGGTTGTGAATCGTCTGATGGAACATCTGCTCGCCGGGAAACCGACCCGGCGGACTTGGAAGGGATTGGCGGGGATCAGGGGGATCTTTCGCCTCAATCAGGAGAACAGGGATGACGAAGTCTTTCAGCTTCGGTCTTTTGACCGCGTCCATGCTGGCGCTGAGCGCGGGCGCCGCCTTTGCCGATTACGAACTCAATATTCTTCACATCAACGATTTCCATTCACGCATCGAGTCGATCAACAAATTCGATTCCACCTGCTCGGCCGAGGAGGAAGGCAAGAAGGAATGCTTCGGCGGCGCCGCCCGCCTGAAGACTGCGATCGACCAGCGCCGCCAGGCGCTGTCGGGCAAGAATGTCCTTCTCCTGAATGCCGGCGACAATTTCCAGGGCTCGCTCTTTTACACCACCTACAAGGGCGCGGCCGAAGCCGAATTTTTGAATCTGATGAAGTTCGACGCCATGACCGTCGGCAATCATGAATTCGACGACAGCGAGGATGGACTTGCGACCTTCCTCGACAAGGTGCAATTTCCCGTCGTGACCGCGAACGTTAAGGCGAGTGCCGTCTCAAAGCTCGGCGATCGCATCAAGCCCTCGCTGGTGCTCGATGTCGGCGGCCAGAAGATCGGCATCGTCGGCGCCGTCACCAATGATACGCCGGAGCTCTCCTCGCCCGGCCCGAATGTCACGATCGAAGATGACGTTCAGACGATCACATCAGCCGTGCAGGACCTGAAAAGCAAGGGGGTCAACAAGATCATCGCGCTGACCCATGTCGGCTATCCCCGCGACCTAGCGTTCATCGCCAAGATCCCGGACGTTGATGTCGTGGTCGGCGGCCACTCCCACAGCCTGCTTTCCAATACCGATCCGAAGGCCGAAGGCCCGTATCCGACGATGGTCGACAACCCCGGTGGCTATAAGGTGCCGGTCGTCCAGGCCGCCTCTTACAGCAAGTATCTCGGCGACATCGTCGTCAACTTCGACGACAATGGCGTCGTCAAGGATGCCAAGGGCGATCCAATCCTGATCGACTCGTCCTTTACACCCGATCCGGCCGTCGTCACCCGCGTCGCCGAACTGGCAAAACCGATCGAAGAACTGCGCAAAAAGGTGATCGGCTCCTCCGAAGGTCCTATCGAGGGCGATCGCAAGGTCTGCCGCGTCAAGGAATGCTCGATGGGCAATCTGGTGGCCGACGCCATGCTTGACCGTACGAGGAGCCAGGGCGTCACCATCGCCGTTCAGAATGGCGGCGGCCTGCGTGCGTCTATCGACGGCGGCGATGTCACGCAGGGCGAAGTCATCACCGTCCTGCCTTTCCAGAACACCCTCGCCACTTTTGAAGCCACTGGCGCGGAAGTCGTCAAGGCGCTTGAGAACGGCGTCAGCCAAATCGATCAGGGCGCCGGCCGCTTCCCGCAGGTCGCCGGCCTGAAGTTCTCGTTCGACCAATCGAAGCCTGTCGGCAGCCGCGTCAGCGATGTTCAGGTGAAGGAGGGCGACAATTTCGCGCCAATCGATCCGGCCAAGACCTACAAGATCGCCACCAACAACTTCATGCGATCAGGCGGCGATGGCTATTCGATCTTCAAGGAAGGCAAGAACGCTTACGATTACGGTCCGGATCTCGCCGACGTGACTGCCGACTACGTGGCCGCGCATTCGCCCTATAAGCCCTATACCGATGGCCGTATCAACGAGGTGGCGCAGGCCGCGCCCGCACCCTCCGCGGAACCGGCGCCCGCCGCTCCGGCACCCTCGGCCCCTGCGCCTGCAGCTCCCGCTCCATCTGCCGAACCGAGCCCGGCTCCGGCAACGCCCGCTCCCGCAGAACCGGCGCCAGCACCTTCTGCACAGGCTCCCGCTGCAGAGCCCGCACCGGCCCCGAGCGCCGCTGCTCCAGCCACGGAGCCTGCCCCGACCGCCGCTCCCGCATCCGCCACGCCGTCCACCCACGTCATCGCCGAGGGCGACACATTCTGGGATCTCGCCGAGACCTTCTATGGCGATGGTACGCTGTGGCGGAAGCTTTCGGATGCCAATGGCAAGCCCAACCCACGTCATCTGACGGTCGGCAAGGAGATCCAGGTTCCCGCAAAGTAAGACGATTTGTCTCGACACCATAGGCCGGCCCGGGGTTTCCCGGGTCGGCTTTTCTTTCTATAGGGTGAACCATGTTCTCGAGGCTGCGTATCAGCCGACGAGACAACGACCGTTGGGGCCAGAATGACAGCAGATATTTCACTCCGTCCGGCAGATCATCCAGCCATCAAATCAGGCAAGATCGGCGTCCTGCTGGTCAATCTCGGCACGCCCGACGGCACCGACTACACCTCAATGCGCCGCTATCTCAAGGAGTTCCTGACCGATCGCCGCGTCATCGAATGGTCTCGCTGGAAGTGGTATCCGATCCTCTTTGGCATCGTGCTCAACACCCGTCCACAGAAAGTCGGCAAGGCCTATCAGTTGATCTGGAACAAGGAGAAAAACGAAAGTTATCTCCGCACCTACACGCGCAACCAGTCGGAACTGATGACCGAGCGCCTGCGGGATCTCGAAAATGTCAAGGTCGACTGGGCGATGCGCTACGGCACGCCGTCGATCGCTTCGCGCATCGACGCGCTGAAGCAAGAAGGCTGCGATCGTATTGTGCTTTTCCCGCTTTATCCGCAATATGCGGCGGCGACGACCGCGACGGTCAACGACAAGGCCTTCCAGCAGCTGCTCACCATGCGCTGGCAGCCGGCGCTGCGCACCGTGCCCGACTATCATGACGACGAGACCTATATCGAGGCGCTCGCCCAATCCGTCGAAAAGCACCTTTCGACGCTCGACTGGAAGCCGGAAATGCTGCTCGCCTCCTTCCACGGCATTCCGATGTCCTATTTCAAAGAGGGCGATCCTTATTACTGCCAATGCCAGAAGACCGGCCGGCTGCTGCGCGAGCGCCTCGGGCTGACCAAGGAAAACTTCATGGTCACCTTCCAGTCCCGCTTCGGGCCGGAGGAATGGTTGCAGCCCTATACCGACAAGACCGTGGAGAAGCTCGCTCAGGACGGCGTCAAGCGCATCGCCGTCATCAATCCCGGCTTCGTCTCCGACTGTCTGGAAACGCTCGAGGAGATCGCCGAACAGGCCGCCCACTCATTCCATGAGAATGGTGGCGAGAAGTTCGCGCATATCCCCTGCCTCAACGACAGCGAGGACGGCATGACGGTGCTGGAAAAGGTCGTTCGCCGCGAGCTGCAGGGCTGGGTCTGAGAGACTCTCGACAGAAAGCTGGGGCCTGACAAGTCGCCGGTAGCAGTCGGGTGACGTAGCCGAGGCGGAACCTCCTTCTCAGTTGGAGTCGGGGCGGTTGCGCCCTCATTTCTTCCTCGCAAATAACGTGCTAACTCACCACATCAGTTGGGCAGGCGCGCATGCGCCGATGGGAGGAATTTTTCATGCTGTTCGGCGGCTTCGACATCGTCGTGATCGTGCTGGTCATCTTCGTCATTTTGGTGCTCTTTGCCGGGATCAAGACCGTACCGCAGGGCTATCGCTACACCATCGAGCGCTTCGGCCGTTATACCCGCACGCTGGAGCCGGGCCTCAACCTCATCACTCCCTTCATCGAGCGCGTCGGAGCGCGAATGAACGTGATGGAGCAGGTACTGAATGTGCCGACCCAGGAAGTGATTACCAAAGACAATGCCTCGGTTTCAGCCGATGCCGTCGCCTTCTTTCAGGTTCTGAATGCTGCCCAGGCCGCCTACCAGGTTTCCCACCTCGAAAATGCCATCCTCAATCTCACCATGACCAACATCCGCTCGGTCATGGGCTCCATGGATCTCGACGAACTGCTTTCCAACCGCGACGCGATCAATGACCGGCTGCTGCGCGTCGTCGATGAGGCGGTGCAGCCCTGGGGCATTAAGGTCACCCGCGTCGAAATCAAGGACATCCAGCCGCCGCGCGACCTCGTCGATGCGATGGCCCGCCAGATGAAGGCCGAGCGCGAGAAGCGCGCTCAGGTACTGGAAGCCGAAGGAGCGCGCAACGCGCAGATCCTCAGGGCCGAGGGCGCCAAGCAATCCGCGATTTTGCAGGCAGAAGGCCAGCGCGAAGCCGCCTTCCGCAACGCCGAAGCCCGCGAGCGACTGGCCGAGGCCGAAGCCAAGGCGACGAAGATGGTCTCCGAAGCGATTGCCGCCGGTGATGTTCAGGCGATCAACTATTTCGTCGCCCAGAAATACACCGAAGCGCTCGCCTCGGTCGGCTCGGCGCCCAATTCCAAGATCGTGCTGATGCCGATGGAAGCCTCTTCCATCCTGAGCTCGCTCGGCGGCATCGGCGCCATCGCCCGCGAAGTCTTCGGGGACGCCGGCAATCCGCCGCCGCCTTCCCCGCCGCGTCCGCGTCCCGCGCCGATCCGCTCTACACCGCCGATCAATCCGCCTGCCCCCAATCCCTTCAATCCGGATCAGGAGCGATAAGCCATGCTGGCGAAGATCATCGCCGAACTCGGTCCATGGAACTGGTGGGTTGCGGGCCTCGTGCTGCTCGCCGCCGAAATGATCGTGCCCGGTTTCTTCCTCGTCTGGATCGGCCTCGCGGCCTTGATCGTCGGCGCACTGTCGCTGCTCTTCTGGGACAGCGCCTTCTGGGTCTGGGAACTGCAAGCGATCCTTTTTGCGGTTCTGGCCGTCGCCACGACCTTTGCCGGCCGCCGGCTGACGCTGCGCAGCGCCGAGACCGACGAGCCCTTCCTCAATCAGCGCGGCGCAAGTCTTGTCGGACGCACCGCCACGCTGCAGGAGCCGATCCGCGAGGGCCGCGGCCGCATCCGCCTCGACGATACGCTATGGCAGGTAATGGGCCCCGATTTGCCCGTAGGAACACAGGTGAAGGTCATCTCGTGTCATGGCCGCGACCTGCGGGTCGAACCGGTCTGATCAGGCGACGCCGATCCGCAGCAGGTCGTGGAAGTGCACCAGCCCGATCGGCCTGATATCCTCGTCGATAACGATCAGGGCACCGATGTGGTGCTGGTTGAGCAGCGCCAGAGCCGCCGTCGCCAGCACCGTCGGTTTCACCGTCTTCGGCGTCGTCGTCATGATGTCGTCGACGGCAAGCTCAGCAAGATTGCGGCTCAGGTTCCGAGCCATGTCGCCTTCGGTGACGATGCCGCAGAGCCGCCCATCCTCGTCGAGCACGCCGACGCAGCCGAAATGCTTTCGCGACAGCACCGTGATCGCCTGCGGCATCGGCGTGCCTTTGGCAACGAGCGGCACCTTCTCGCCGGTATGCATGATATCGGCGACATGCATCAGGCTCGCACCCAGCTTGCCGCCGGGATGAAAAACGTGGAAATCGGTGGCGGAAAAGCCCCGCGCCTCCAGGAGTGCGACCGCCAAGGCGTCGCCGAGTGCAAGCTGCATCAGCGTCGAGGTCGTCGGCGCCAGCCCGTTGGGGCAGGCTTCCTGTTCATTCGGGACCAGAAGCACGATATCGGCGGCCGTCGCAAGCGAGGAAGCTTCGCTGCAGGTGATCGCGATCAAGGGGATCGAGAAGCGCCGCGTGAAGGAAATGATACTCTTGAGCTCGGCGCTCTCGCCGCCTTTGGAAATCGCCAAGACGACGTCATCGCGCGCGATCATGCCGAGATCGCCATGATTGGCTTCGGCCGCATGCACGAAAAAGGCGGGGGTGCCGGTCGAGGCGAATGTCGCCGCGAGCTTGGTACCGATATGGCCGCTCTTGCCGACGCCGGTAACGATAACCCGGCCGGAGATGTCGCCGATGATTTCGACGGCGCGGGTGAAAGGGCCGGCCAGTCCGTTGTCAAAGGCCCGTTCGAGCGCTTCAAGACCGCGTTTCTCGGTCTCTATCGTGCGTTTTGCCGATTCGAGCACGCTGTTTTCAACGAGTTTGATCGCTCTTCTGTTCATGGAGATGCGTTAGACCTTTTCACTTTCCAAGTCCACCCCGCACCATTCCCGAATTGTGAACAGCGCCCGCCGGCGACAACGAATGATTAACCACAAGGCTTTACCTTTGAGTAAGAACCGAAAGCATGTCAGGCGAGTGAATGGGCCAACCAAAACAGACGAGCAGTGTGACGCCGCTCCGCGCGATGAGGCGTGTCGTCTGCTTTACTGCGTTCGGCACACTGCTGTTCGGCCAGACTGCAGCACTCGCACAGTCCGCCTCACAGCAGCCTGTCGCTAGCCGCTCCGCCAGCCCGGACAATCGCACTACGAACAATGCCGCAGCCGGTTTCGATGACGAAATCAGCGTTTCTACCACTCCTGTGGCAACGGGTGCGGCGGGAGATCCGGACGATACCCGGCAGAGGCCCGCCATACCGGACGCGCAAGCCGGTGACGACATTACCGGCTCCATCCTCGATGAGGACATGCGCCGACTGAACACCCGTGAAGCGCGGATCGACGAGACGCCGCCGATCCGCAGGGCTGGCGAAAATGCCTCGACGGCAGAAACACCCGGTATTCCGATCGGCACTTTCGTGCTCCGCCCGAGCGTGACCCAAAGCATCAACACCGAGACCACCAAGGACGGCAATACCAGGCAGCGGCGCGCTTTCCTCGAAACGGACGCAGCCGCGACGCTCACCTCCGACTGGGGACGGCACCAGCTGACCGTGACCTCGGAAGGCGCCTGGCAGAGGAATATCAGCGGTGAAGGCGAGGAGCAGCCGTCCTTCAAGGTCAACGGCGATCTCCGGCTGGACCTTCCCGACGACACGGTCGCGCATCTCACGGCCGGCTATAATTTCTACCGCGAGGATACGGACGATCCCGATGCCATCGCCGATGCCACACAGCAGTCCGACGTGCAGGAGTTCACCGCCGGCGCCTCCGTCCAGCGCGATTTCGGCATCCTGCGCGGCACGACGGCGCTCGCCCTGAACCGTTCGATCTATTCCGACGCCACGCTTGCGAACGGCACGACCGTGGCGTTGAGCGATCGCAATCAGACGACCGGTACGCTGCGCGGTCGCGTCGGCTACGAGCTGTCGCCGGCGCTCATCCCATTCATCGAGGCCACGATCGGCCGTACGATCTACGACGAGACGCGCGATTCCGCCGGTTACGAGCGCTCAAGCCATAGTTATGGCGCCAAAGCTGGCGTCGAGGTCGACCTCGGCGAAAAGCTGAAGGGTGAAGTCGGCGTGGGCTACGAAAGGGCGGATTTCGAAGACAGCCGGCTGGCCTCGATCGATACGGCCACGCTCGATGCGAGCCTGCTCTGGTCACCGATCCGCGGCACCGACGTCAATCTCGACCTGCAGACGAGCATCCAGCCCTCGACCACCGCTGGCGAGAGCGGCTACGTCTCGCATGCGCTGACGACGACCGTCACCCACCAGCTGCGCGACAATCTGGTCGGAACCATGATCGGCGGCGTCATATGGCGCGACTATCCCACCGACAGCACAATTAGCGACGAGCTCGTGTATACTGCGGCGACCGGCCTGACCTGGAACATCAACCGCTATCTCGATCTCACCAGCACGCTTGGCTACGAACTGACGACGCGCAAGGACGGCGACGACTCGCGGCAATGGCGCGCGGGGGTCGGCCTCAAGCTGAAAAGATAAACGCCGCGCTTCGATGGAAGGCGCGGCGTTTATCAATGACAAGTCTGAGTGAAGCCTTACTTCAGCCCTGCGAGCAGTTCCTTGAAGCCGCCTTCGACAGACGGACGGATATCAGCACGTTCGAGGGCGTAGGCGACGTTTGCCAGGATGAAGCCGTCCTTGGCGCCGCAGTCGTAGGTCGTGCCGCGGAAATGGTAGCCGGCGAAATCCTGTTCCTTCAGTAGCTTCAGCATGCCGTCGGTGAGCTGGATCTCGTTGCCGGCGCCACGTTCCTGAGTTTCGAGGATCTTAAAGATCTCCGGTTGCAGGATGTAGCGGCCGTTGATGAAGAAGTTGGACGGCGCCGTTCCCTTGGCAGGCTTTTCCACCATGCCGGTGATGCGGAAGCCTTCGCCGATCGCTTCGCCGACGCCGACGATGCCGTATTTATGAGCCTGATCGGGCGCACATTCCTCGACGGCGATGATATTGCCGCCGCTCTGGCTGTAGAGATCGATCATCCCCTTCATGCAGCCCTTGTCGCCCTTCATGATCATATCCGGCAGCAGCAGCGCAAAAGGTTCGTCGCCGACGATTTCGCGGGCGCACCAGACGGCGTGACCGAGGCCGAGCGGTTCCTGCTGACGGGTGAAGCTTACCGTTCCTGCCTTCGGCAGTTGCTCGGCAAGAAGGGTAATTTCCGCTTCCTTGGCGCGCTCGCGCAGCGTCTGTTCCAGCTCGAAATGGATGTCGAAGTAGTCTTCGATAATGTGCTTGTTGCGTCCGGTAACGAAGACCAGATGCTCGATTCCGGCTTCGAGCGCCTCATCGACGACATATTGAATGATAGGCTTGTCGACAACGGTCAACATTTCCTTCGGAACAGCCTTCGTTGCCGGCAGGAACCGCGTTCCCAACCCTGCCACCGGAAAAACTGCCTTACGAACTTTATTGTGATGCGCCACACAGGCCTCCTGCTTTGACTAAATCGCCTTTTAAATAAAGCCGTTCATGTCTGACTAGTATAGAATTGCTACTGTTTTGCAATGGTGACCGCCGCGGGCCGCCATGGTAAAGAATTTGTTGACTCCGTTCCTGTAGTCTCGGGTCTGGGCGGACATGATGCCCCCTGCTGCACCGAAAACTGAAGATGACGGATACGACTGTCGATGATCCAGAATCACAAAAACTCCCTTCGTGGCCTTGCTCTCGCCCTCGTTGTCGCCGCCCAGGTGGGGCTGGCCCCCGACAACGCGAAAGCCGATTCCCGGTTCCAGAAATGGATCGCGGACTTTTACCAAACAGCCGCTGAGAGTGGCATCAGTAAGGCAACTTATCAAAAGGCCTTTTCCGGGGTGAGCGAACCCGACCCGACCGTGCTCGAAAAGGCGGCCTATCAACCGGAATTCACCTCGAAGATCTGGGATTACATTGATTCCCGCGTTAACCCCTACACCGTCAGGATCGGCCGCGAGATGGCCGTCAAGCATGCGCGGACGCTCAATGCGATCGAGCAGCGCTTCGGCGTCGACAAGACCATTCTGCTCGCGATCTGGTCGATGGAATCGAATTACGGCGCGATTCTCGACAAGGACGACCGGCTGCACTATGTGCCGCGCGCACTGGCAACCCTTGCCTATGCCGATCCGAGCCGCGCCAAATTCGCCAAGAAGCAGCTGGTTGCCGCGCTGAAGATCCTCCAGAACGGCGATGTGCCGGCACGTCAGATGACCGGCTCCTGGGCGGGCGCCATGGGCCACACTCAGTTCATCCCGACAAGCTATCTGCTCTACGCTGTCGATGCCGACGGCAACGGCCATCGCGATATCTGGAATTCGGTGCCGGACGCGCTGGCGACCTCGGCCAATCTCCTGATGAAGAACGGCTGGGATACTGGCAAGACCTGGGGCTACGAGGTCGTCGTCCCCGCGGCAGCCGCCAAGCAGATCGGCAAGACCCATACGCTCGCCCAATGGGCGGAGCTCGGCCTGAAACGGCCGAATGGCAAGGCCTTCCGCGACGGCGGCACCAAAGCCGTATTGAAAATGCCGGCCGGAGCCGGCGGCCCCGGATTTCTGATGACGGCAAACTTCTTCACCATCAAGAACTATAATGCGTCGGACAGCTATGCGCTTGCCGTCGGCCTGCTGGCCGACCAGATCGCCGGCTATGGCGCCATGCAGCAGCGCTGGCCGCGTCCCGACGGCGCGCTCGACATCACCGAGAAATTCGAGCTGCAGACTCGTCTCAAGACGCTCGGATATTACAATGGCGAGGTCGACGGCAATTTCGGCTCAGGTTCGAAAGCGGCGATATCGGCCGTGCAGGAGCGAATCGGCATGCAGCCGGACGGCGAGCCCTCGTTGCCGCTTCTGAACGCGCTTCGCCGCTAGAAGCGGCCCAACCGTGACCTACATAGCGGGGGTAGAAGCTGGCTTGCCCTCTGCGGAACTGCCCATGATGAAGAAAACTGACCGGACGCCTAAAATCCGCTGGCTCATGCTCGCCTTGATGGCGGCTTCGCTTTGTCTCGGCGCTGTTGCGCCGGTGACTGTCGCGCAAGCCCAAGAGCAGCGCTATCAGCGCCGGTCGATCTTGGATTTCTTCCTCGGCAGGCGCTATCTCGACGACAGCCCGCAGGCTCCTGATGTACCGCAGCCGAAACGCCAGCAGCGCAAGCGCCCGCCGCCAGCCCAGAAAGCCGTGATCAATACCCGCACCGCATCGCCTGTGCGCCCGCCGGTGCAGGAAGAGCCGGTCGTGCAGAAGCTTGGCGACGCCCGGAAAATCCTGATCGTCGGCGATTTCCTTGCCAGCGGCCTCGGCGACGGGCTCACCGCCGCCTTCGAGACTTCACCGGGCGTCGCTGTCGAAGCCCGCGGCAACATTTCCTCGGGCCTTGTCCGCGACGACTATTACGACTGGCCGGAACAGTTACCGAAGATGATCGACGAGCTGAAGCCGGCAATGGTCGTCGTCATGATCGGCGCCAATGACCGCCAGCAGATGGTGACCGACAGCGCGAAGGAGAAGTTCCGCACCGACGGCTGGTTTGCCGAATATCGCCGTCGTGTCCTTTCTTTCGGAAAGGAAGTCACCAGCCGCAAGATACCGCTGCTCTGGGTCGGTCTTCCTGCCTTCGAATCCGATCAGATGACGGCCGATGCTGTCCAGATGAACCAGCTCTATCGTAACCAGGTCGAGAGCATCGGCGGCGAATTCGTCGACATCTGGGATGGCTTCGTCGACGAAAACGGCACCTTCATCGTCACCGGTTCCGACGTGAACGGCCAGCAGGTGCGCCTGCGCACCTCCGACGGCATCAACCTTACGCAGGCCGGCCGGCGTAAGCTTGCCTTCTATGTGGAAAAGCCCGCCCGCCGGATTCTCGGAACCCAGGCAAGCCCCGATCTGGTGCGCCTCGATGAAAGCAACCTGCCGGGCCTCGGCCTTCCCACCAATCCGGTCGAGCATACCGTGCCGATCAGCCTCTCCGATCCCAATCTTGATGGCGGCGCCGAGCTCCTGGGAGCAAGGCCGCCACCGGTGACGCTGACGAAATCGCCGCGCGATCTCCTGGTCGAGCAGGGCGAGATGACGCCGGCACCTGTCGGTCGCGTCGACGACTATCGCATGCCGGCGGCCAAGACGCCGGCCGAAGTCTCGGTGAAATAGAAACTAGGCGAGGCGGCCTTCTTATGCTGCCTGCGGCCAGCTCAGATAATAGTAATTCGAGCCGATCAGCCCGAAGAAGGCATGGCTGGCACTCGTCTGGTCGACATAGCTGCCGTTCTCCTTGACGAAGGCCCCGTCGCTGCCGCGCTCCAGATGCGCATCGAGGAAGTCGCTCCAACCGCTGACATCGATCGCCTCGCCGGCCTTGCTTTCGGTGTCGGCCTCGTCCGGATCATCGATGTCCCAGGCAGGGACCGACACGCCCTGCGTCGGATCGGAGATGGTGAGCGTGCCTGCTTCGAGCGCAGCCAGCATATCGTGAGCCTTGCCGCTTTCGCCTTCGGCCGCGGCTGCTTCCTGCAGCTGCTGCTTCAGCATCGACATGAAGGAGGCGCTGGTCACATCGGCGCTGTCGCCAGTCGTGTCAGTCTCATCTGAGGTGTCGTCCTTGGACGAAAGCGCGCCGAGCAGCCCCGACAGCGCCTGATTGGAAAGAAGCGACGCCGAACTCGAATCGAGTCCATAGCTGCTCAGAATGCTCGCCGCCGACGAACTCTGCGTATCCTCTGAGCTTTCATCGGAGCTACGAAGATTCTTCAATGCGTATTGGGCCGAAACCATCCTGGTATTATCGAGTGCAGAAACCATTTGAATAATCCTTGTCGATCATTCGCGGCGGCTCCTCCTGAGCCCGCGTCAGGCATAAGCCTCACCCTCCGGCATTGCTTCAAGCTTGCGCCCCAGCCTGGCGCGTCAAGCGGTCGCACCGGCGAAAAGAGGTCCCGCCGGATGCGCCGCGCACAATAAAAAACTCCGCCGGAAAGGCGGAGTTCGTGTCTTCGCCAGCCTATATGAGGTGCGATCAGTTCGGCAGGACGGTCGAGCCCATCAACGCCTCGTCGATGGCGCGCGCTGCTTGGCGGCCTTCGCGGATCGCCCAGACCACCAGCGACTGGCCGCGGCGCACATCGCCCGCCGTCCAAAACTTGTCGACCGAAGTCTTGTAGTCGCGGTCGTTTGCGACGACGTTGGTCGAGCCGCGCTTGTCGGTGTTGAGCGTCAGCTTGCCTTCGAGCTCCTTCAGCACGCTTGTCGTGAACGGGCCGCGGAAACCGATGGCGATGAAGGCGAGATCGGCGCGAATGACGAATTCCGTACCGGCGACCGGCCGCCGGCGCTCGTCGACCTCGCAGCACTTGACGCCGGTCAGCACGCCGTCTTCGCCGATGAATTCGAGCGTCGCAACCTGGAATTCGCGCACTGCGCCCTCAGCCTGCGAGGAGGACGTGCGCATCTTCGTCGCCCAGAAGGGCCAGACAGCAAGCTTGTCTTCCTTCTCAGGCGGCTGCGGCCGGATGTCGAGCTGGGTGACCTTGACGGCGCCTTGGCGGAAGGCCGTGCCGACGCAGTCCGAAGCCGTATCGCCGCCGCCGACGACGACGACATGTTTGGCGCCGGCAAGAATCGGATCCGACGGCCAGCCGACACTGTCGATGTTCTCGCGCCCGACGCGGCGGTTTTGCTGCACCAGATAGGGCATCGCATCATGCACCCCGGCAAGGTCGGTGCCCGGAATGCCCGCCTCGCGCGGCGTCTCGGAGCCGCCGCAGTAAAGGACGGCGTCGTGTTCGGCCAGCAATTGTTCGACCTTGACGTCGACGCCGACATTGACGCCGCAATGGAAGGTCACGCCCTCGCCCTTCATCTGCTCGACGCGACGGTCGATGAAGTTCTTCTCCATCTTGAAGTCGGGAATGCCGTAGCGTAGCAAACCGCCCGGCTTGGTCTCACGCTCATAGACATGCACGTCGTGGCCGGCGCGACCGAGCTGCTGGGCGGCAGCCATACCGGCGGGGCCGGAACCGATGACGGCGACCTTCTTGCCGGTATGGACCGTTGCCGGCTGCGGCCGGATGAAACCGAGTTCATAAGCCTTGTCGGCAATCGCCTGCTCGACTGTCTTGATGGCGACCGGCGCATCCTCGAGATTCAAAGTGCAGGCTTCCTCGCAGGGGGCGGGGCAAACGCGGCCGGTGAACTCCGGGAAGTTGTTGGTGGAATGCAGGTTCTGGATCGCCGCTTCCCAGTTGTTGTTGTAAACGAGGTCGTTCCAGTCGGGAATCTGGTTGTGAACCGGGCAGCCTGTGGGGCCGTGGCAATAGGGGATGCCACAGTCCATGCAGCGCGCCGCCTGTTTCTGCACTTCCGGGTCCGACATCGGGATCGTGAACTCGCGGAAATGACGGATGCGATCCGACGCCGGCTGGTACTTCGCCACCTGCCGGTCGATCTCCAGAAATCCTGTTACCTTACCCATTTCTTCGTCCCTTACCCTCATGACCGCCTCACCCGCGGCCAGTTTCTGTCATCAGTCCCGGTATCCCGGGCGGGTTGCTTCTCATGACCGTCATTGGAACATATCCCCTGAACCATCCGCACGATCCAGGCGGCCTTCACCGGCATGATCGTTACGGGTCATCGAGACGTTTCCGACATCGGCCATCTGCGCTCGGCAGGCGGCCGATATCCGGCGCAAATCACTCCGCGGCGATACCCATCCGGCTACGCTCCATTTCCTCGAGCGCACGGCGGTATTCCACAGGCATGACCTTGCGGAACTTCGGACGGTAGTCGGCCCAATTGTCGAGGATCTGCTTGGCGCGGGCGGAGCCCGTATAGTGCAGATGGTTGGAGATCAGCTGGTAGAGACGCTCCTCGTCATGACGCGTCATGTCGCCCGAGACGTCGACACGTCCCTTGTGCATGAGATCGCCGCCGTGATGATGCAGCTTCTCCAGCATGTCGTCCTCCTCCGGCACCGGCTCGAGTTCGACCATCGCCATGTTGCAGCGGCTGGCGAAATCGCCTGTTTCATCGAGCACGTAAGCGACGCCGCCGGACATGCCGGCCGCGAAGTTGCGGCCAGTGCCGCCGAGCACGACGACGACGCCGCCGGTCATGTATTCGCAACCATGGTCGCCGACACCTTCGACGATGGCGATCGCACCCGAATTGCGCACGGCGAAACGTTCGCCCGCAACGCCGCGGAAATAGCATTCGCCCTCGGTCGCACCGTAAAGCACGGTGTTGCCGACGATGATCGAGTTTTCGGCGACGATCCGCGAATTCTCCGGCGGCCGGATGATGATCTTGCCTCCCGAAAGCCCCTTGCCGACATAGTCGTTGCCGTCGCCGATCAGGTTGAAGGTGACGCCGCGCGCCAGGAATGCGCCGAAGCTCTGCCCCGCAGTGCCGCGAAGCGTCACGTTGATCGTGTCTTCCTTCAGCCCACGATGGCGGAAGCGCTTGGCGACTTCGCCGGAAAGCATTGCGCCCGCCGAACGATCGACGTTCTTGATGCCGACCTCGAAGGCGACGGGCGTCTTGTCGGTCAGCGCCGGCTGCGCGAGCTCGATCAGCTTGCGATCGAGGATATCATCGATCGGGTGCTGCTGCCGGCTCGTCCAGAAAGTCTCCTCCTTGGCAGCCTCGACCTTGTGGAAGATGCGGCTGAAATCGAGGCCTTTCGCCTTCCAGTGCGCCAGCATCTCGTCCTTCTCGAGGAGCTCCGAAGCGCCGATAATGTCGTCGAGCCGGGTGAACCCGAGCGAGGCGAGGATCTCGCGCACTTCGTTGGCGACGAAGAAGAAGTAGTTGATGACGTGCTCCGGCGTGCCCTTGAAGCGCTTGCGCAGCACCGGGTCCTGCGTCGCTACTCCCACCGGACAGGTGTTGAGATGGCACTTCCGCATCATGATGCAGCCGGCCGCGATCAGCGGCGCGGTGGCAAAGCCAAACTCGTCGGCGCCCAGCAGCGCCCCGATGATGACATCGCGGCCGGTCTTGAGGCCACCGTCCACCTGCAGCGCGACTCGCGAACGCAGGCCGTTCAGCACCAGCGTCTGCTGGGTTTCGGCAAGGCCGATCTCCCAGGGGCTGCCGGCATGCTTGAGCGAGGTCAGCGGCGAGGCACCCGTGCCGCCGTCGAAGCCGGCGACCGTGATATGGTCGGCGCGCGCCTTGGCGACACCGGCGGCGACGGTGCCGACGCCGACTTCGGAGACCAGTTTGACCGAGACGTCGGAGGTCGGGTTGACGTTCTTCAGATCGTAGATCAGCTGTGCCAGATCCTCGATCGAATAGATGTCGTGGTGCGGCGGCGGCGAGATCAGGCCGACACCCGGCGTCGAGTGGCGGGTCTTGGCAACGGTCGCGTCGACTTTATGACCCGGAAGCTGACCGCCTTCGCCGGGCTTGGCGCCCTGCGCCACCTTGATCTGCAGCACGTCGGCATTGACCAGATATTCGGTGGTGACGCCGAAGCGGCCCGATGCGATCTGCTTGATCGCCGAGCGTTCCGGGTTCATCGAACCATCGGAGAGCGGCATGTAGCGGTCGGATTCCTCGCCGCCTTCGCCGGTGTTCGACTTGCCGCCGATCCGGTTCATGGCGATCGCCAGCGTCGTATGCGCCTCTCTGGAGATCGAGCCGAACGACATCGCCCCGGTCGAGAAACGTTTGACGATATCGGCGGCCGGCTCGACCTCGTCGATCGATACCGGCTTACGTCCGAGCGCCTCGGCGCTCTTGATGTTGAAGAGCCCGCGGATCGTGTTCATCCGCAGCGCCGAGTTGTTCACCATTTCGGAGAATTCGCGGTAACGATCCTCGGCATTGCCACGCACGGCATGCTGAAGGGCTGCAACCGCGTCCGGGGTCCAGGCATGGCTTTCGCCGCGCATGCGGTAGGCATATTCGCCGCCAATATCGAGCGTTGTCGCCAGCAGCGGATCCTTGCCGAAGGCTGCGGTGTGGCGGGCAACGGTCTCTTCAGCGATCGCTTCGAGGCCGATGCCTTCGATCATCGTCGCGGTTCCGAAGAAATACTTATCGACCAGTTCCGACGACAGGCCGATCGCATCGAAGATCTGCGCGCCGCAATAGGACTGGTAGGTCGAGATGCCCATCTTCGACATCACCTTGAGGATGCCTTTGCCGACCGCCTTTATGTAGCGGTAGACAATTTCGGAGGCATCGACTTCCTTCGGAAACTCGCCCTTGGCATGCATGTCGAGCAGCGTGTCGAAGGCGAGATAAGGGTTGATCGCCTCGGCGCCGTAGCCGGCGAGCAGGCAGAAGTGATGCACTTCGCGCGGCTCCCCCGTCTCGACGACGAGACCGACCGAGGTGCGAAGTCCCTTGCGGATCAGGTGATGGTGCACGGCAGCCGTCGCCAGCAGCGCCGGAATGGCGATTCTGTCGGGACCGATCTGGCGGTCGGAGAGCACGATGATGTTGTAGCCGCCCTTGACGGCCGCCTCCGCGCGCTCGCAGAGCCGGTCGAGCATTTCAGGCATGCCAGCCGCGCCGCGCTCGATATCATAGGTGAAATCGAGCGTCTTGGTGTCGAAGCGGTCTTCCGTATGGCCGATCGAGCGGATCTTTTCGAGATCGCCATTGGTCAGGATCGGCTGGCGCACTTCGAGGCGCTTGGCGTTCGCCATGCCCTCGTGGTCGAGAATGTTCGGGCGCGGGCCGATGAAGGAGACCAGGCTCATGACGAGCTCCTCCCGGATCGGATCGATCGGCGGGTTCGTCACCTGCGCGAAGTTCTGCTTGAAATAGGTATAAAGCAGCTTCGGCTTTTCCGACATTGCCGAGATCGGCGTATCCGTGCCCATCGAGCCGATCGCTTCCTGACCCGTCGTCGCCATCGGCGACATCAGGATCCTGGTATCCTCGGTCGTGTAGCCGAAGGCCTGCTGGCGGTCGAGCAGCGACACGTCGCGGCGCAGCGCCCGCGGCTCCACCGGCTTCAGGTCTTCGAGGATGAGCTGGGTGCGGTCGAGCCAGTTGCGATAGGGATGCGCTGTCGCAAGCTTCGACTTCACCTCGTCGTCGGAGATGATGCGGCCTTCTTCCATGTCGATCAGCAGCATCTTGCCCGGCTGCAGGCGCCACTTCTGGATGATTTTCTCCTCAGGAACCGGCAGAACGCCGGCCTCGGATGCCATGATGACGCGGTCGTCATCGGTCACGAGATAACGCGCCGGCCTGAGGCCGTTGCGGTCGAGCGTAGCGCCGATCTGCTTGCCGTCGGTGAAGGCGACGGCAGCCGGTCCGTCCCACGGCTCCATCAGCGCGGCGTGATATTCGTAGAACGCCTTGCGTTCGGCCGCCATCGACTGGTTGCCGGCCCAGGCTTCCGGGATCAACATCATCACCGCATGCGCCAGCGAGTAACCGCCGCGGACCAGGAATTCCAGTGCATTGTCGAAACAGGCCGTATCCGACTGTCCCTCGTAGGAAATCGGCCACAGCTTGGAGATGTCCTCGCCGAACAGCGGTGAGGAGACCGACGCCTGGCGCGCCGCCATCCAGTTGACGTTGCCGCGCAGCGTGTTGATCTCGCCGTTATGGGCGACCATGCGGTAAGGATGCGCGAGCTTCCACGACGGGAAGGTGTTGGTCGAAAAGCGCTGGTGCACGAGAGCGACCGCGCTTTCGAAACGCGGGTCCGACAGGTCCTTATAATAGGCGCCGACCTGATAGGCCAGGAACATGCCCTTGTAGACCACTGTCGCCGATGACAGCGACACTGGATAGAAGTTGCTCTCCTCGCCGTCGAACTCGTCATAGATACGGTTGGAGATCACCTTGCGCAACGTGAACAGCCGGCGCTCGAACTCGTCGTTGCTTTCGGCGTCTTCACCGGCGCCGATGAAGACCTGCACGTGATGCGGCTCGGTCGCGGCAATATCAGGCGCCTTGGAAAGCGAGGAATTGTCGACTGGCACGTCGCGGAAGCCGATGAAGACCTGGCCTTCCTCGACGATGACGTCCTTGATCACCTTCTTGAAGTGCTCGATCTGCTTTTCGTCGCGCGGCATGAAGATATGGCCGACGCCATATTCACCAACCGGCGGCAGGGTGATGCCCTGCGCGGCCATCTCCTCGCGAAAGAAGCGGTCAGGGATCTGCACCAGGATGCCGGCGCCGTCGCCCATCAGCGGGTCGGCGCCGACGGCGCCGCGATGCGTCAGGTTCTCGAGGATGAAGAGGCCGTCCTTGACGATCTGGTGCGACTTCTCGCCCTTCAGATGCGCGACAAAGCCAACGCCGCAAGCGTCATGCTCGTTGGCAGGATCGTAAAGCCCCTGCTTCTTCGGCAGGCCGGAAGCGGATTTGGACGTATTGGCCGTCGCGCGCGCCTCTGCAGCGGCAAACCGGTCAAATTCCATGGATGGCGTCTTCGTCATCGTCTTTCCTCCTGTCGAAGCCCGCGGGGCCGCGGGCGGCTTTTCGTCTTGCTTCGCAACCTGAAAATAGGTCCGTCGCATGACAGCGCTGTTGCATGGTGAAGATCGGCCGCAGACATCTGCTTCTTGAGGAAAGCAAACCGTCGCGTTCCGCGCCTGCCATTCGCCCCCGTGCGCCAGCCGGAGGGCTGACGCTCGGAAGAACTATAGCGTGAAAGCCCGTCGCTGCCAGGGTTTTCGGCGCCTCTTCGGCCACTAAGGCCAGAATAGGACAGCAACACTGTCCTAATTCATCAGCTCTATGCCAGAAACCTTCTCAGTCTGCAAGAGCGTCACGCCAAAAATCGTGATTTTGCGACGGAAGATTGCCAGAAAAACCCCAGTAGCGAAATAAAATTACGCAAGTTGGCCTCATTATTTTTATTAATTGCGTACTTCAATTTTCGTGATGTGTTAGTGCCGGCAACCTTGATCCCGTGAAGCTTTGGCGTAAGGTCCGCTGCGAACCTCCCAGCTCCTTCCACTCCCCAGGTCTCCACCATGTTCTTTGCTTCCGATAATTGGGCCGGCGCCCACCGATCCATTGCCGAACGCCTGCTGAGGGAATCGGCCGGATTTGCTCCGGCCTATGGCGCCGGCGACCTCGACAAAAAGGTCGAGGCTCGTTTCTCCGAGATCTTCGAACGTGAGGTTTCCGTTTTCTTCGTCGCCACCGGCACGGCCGCCAACTCCCTGGCGCTGGCGAGCGTTCAGCGTCCCGGCGGGATTACCTTCTGCCATTCGGAAGCGCACGTGATCGAGGATGAATGCGGCGCGCCGGAATTCTTCTCCGGCTCCGCCCGCCTCGTGGCCGTCGACGGTGAAGCCGGCAAGATCGATCCGGCGAAGCTTTCGGCAAAGATCGCCCACTTCCCCGAGGACGCCCTCCGTCAGGGCCGGGCCAGTGCTGTGACCATTACCCAGGCGACCGAGATCGGCACCGTCTATTCCCTGCCGGAGATCGGCGAGATTGCCGCAATATCCAGGAAGCGCAACCTGCCGCTCCACATGGATGGCGCCCGCTTCGCCAATGCGCTGATCGCGCTCGGCGCCACGCCGGCGGAGATGACCTGGAAACGCGGCGTCGACATGCTGTCCTTCGGCGGTACCAAGAACGGCTGCTGGTGCGCCGAAGCGATCATCTTCTTCAATCCGGATCAGGCAAAGGAAATGCCCTTCATTCGCAAGCGCGCCGCCCAGCTTTTCTCCAAGTCGCGTTTCATCGCTGCCCAGTTCGATGCCTATTTCGAAAACGGTCTCTGGCTCGATCTCGCCCGCCATTCGAACGCCACGGCCGACCGGTTGCGCGCCGGAATTGCCGCCAGCAGCGCCGGGCGCCTCGCCTGGCCGACCGCTTCCAACGAGGTCTTTGCCGTCATCAGCAAGAGTGCTGCAAGAAGCGCAGAGGAAAAAGGCGCAAAATTCTACGAATGGCCTGTGCCTGCGGCAACCTCGGAACTCGTTTCCGCAAGCGAAACCCTAATCCGCCTTGTCACCAGCTTCGCAACCACAGAAGCCGACGTGGATGGTTTCCTGAGGTGTCTGGCTGCCTGAGCGCCGATCGGTAGGGCTTGCCGACCGGTGACGGCGACGGGTCATGCGGACCTCAGCCCCCTTACTTTTTGCAGAATATCGTCGGACAGCGCCGCGACCAGCACCTGATCCGCGCCCTTGCGCGGCACCAAGACGAATTCCACGTCCTCGAGCACCGGCAGTTTCCCCGCGGCGATCTCTTTCAGTCCGGCGGGAGCCATACTGCGCGGCTGCACCAGCACACCCATTCCCGCCCGCGCTGCTGCCGTCAGCCCGCTCAGGCTGCCGCAAGTGCAGACGATTCGCCACGGCACGCCATTGCGCCCGAGCGCTTCTAGGGCGATCGCCCGCGTGACGCTCGGTGGCGGAAATGCGATCAGCGGCAGCGGGCCGGAGGCGAGTACTCGTTCAGGATCGCGCGCCAGCCAGACGAGCGGCTCGCGATAGACCAGCTTTCCGCGCCCATCGCCAAGTCGGCGCTTGGCAAGCACCAGATCGATTTCGCCATTGTCCTGCATTTCGTAAAGAACGCCGGAGAGCGCCACGGTCAGCTCCAGGTCCACAGACGGATGCAACCGAACGAAATCCTCCAGCACCGCCGGTAGCTGGCTGGTGACGAAATCCTCCGACACGCCGAGCCGGAGGCTGCCGCGCAGGCTGGTGCTCTTGAACAGCGCCTGCACTTGCCCCTCGATCGAAAGCATGGCGCGCGCACGCGAAAGCAGCGCCTCGCCATCACCGGTGAGCATCACCTTGTGCGTGTCGCGCGCGAGCAGCTTGCGTCCGAGTGCCGCCTCCAGCCGCTGGATATGCTGGCTGACCGTCGATTGCCCGAGGCCCAGCCTTTCCGCGGCAAGGGTGAAGCTGCCCATCTGTTCGACGGCGACGAAACTGCGCAACTGCGAGAGGTCGAGCATAGGAAATCCAGATTCTCAATAACTGTTATTTCTTGCATCCTGGATCATAATGGAGGACAGAACAATGGCTACTTTATTGCTGCGAGACCGCGATGCGCCGCTTTCTGCCCGATACGTTCACGATCCTGCTCGTCTGCGCCGTCATCCTCGCCTCCCTTTTTCCGGCGAGCGGCAGTTTTGCGGATTATTTCGGCATCGCCACCGATCTTGCCATCGCGGCGCTGTTTTTCCTGCACGGCGCGCGCCTTTCCCGTGACGTCGTCATCGCTGGTCTGCTGCACTGGCGGCTGCATCTGATCATCCTGCTGACGACCTTCGGCATCTTCCCACTGCTCGGGCTTGGGCTCGGCTTCATCCCCGACACGATCCTGCCACGGCCGCTTTATCTCGGCATTCTCTTCCTCTGCGTGCTGCCGTCGACGGTGCAGTCGTCGATCGCCTTCACCTCGATGGCGGGCGGCAACGTGCCCGCCGCGATCTGCTCGGCCTCGGCCTCGAACATTTTTGGCATGTTCCTGACGCCACTGCTGGTCGGCCCGCTCTTTTCCGTCGGCGGCCATGGCGGCTTCTCCTTCGACGCGCTTCAGCAGATCCTGCTGCAGCTGCTTGCCCCCTTTATCGCTGGCCAGATCCTGCAGCCCTGGATCGGCGATTGGATTCGCGCCAAGACGAAGATCCTGAAGCCGGTCGACCGCGGCTCGATCCTGATGGTGGTCTATCTTGCCTTCTCGACGGCGGTCGTCGAAGGACTGTGGAACACTTTCTCGATTGCCAACATCGCCGTCGTCCTCGTCGCCGACGTCGTGCTTCTGGCCTTTGTCCTTGTTTTGACGATGTTCGGTAGCCGCTGGCTGGGCTTCGACAAGGCCGACGAGATCACCATCACCTTCTGCGGCTCGAAGAAGAGCCTGGCAAGCGGCGTGCCGATGGCAAACGTCATCTTCGCCGGCCAGTCGATTGGCGCGATCGTGCTTCCCCTGATGCTCTTCCACCAGATTCAGCTGATGGTCTGCGCCGTCATCGCCCAGAAATATGCCGCAGCAGCAGCCCGGCGCGTAACGGAACAGCAGATGAAGGATGCCGCAAGCCCGGCCTGAACAATAAGATGAACGGCAACAAAAAAGGCGCCCCGATCGGGGCGCCGTCCGGTGTCCCAGAGGGACAGCTGTTAACCGTTAATGACCTGCGCCTCGATCGCCTTCGGAGCCTCGACCGGCTCGGCGGCAATCGCGATCTTGCGGGGCTTCATGGCCTCGGGAATGTTGCGCAGAAGATCGATGTGAAGCAGGCCGTTCTTCAGCGAAGCGGCTGACACCTCGACATGATCGGCGAGCTGGAAGCGGCGCTCGAAGGCGCGCTTGGCAATGCCGCGATAGAGGAATTCGCCGCCTTCGGCGGTTTCCTCGTTCTTTTCACCCTTCACGGACAGCACATGGGCATGAGCTTCGATCGAAAGCTCGGTCTCGTCGAAACCGGCGACCGCCATGGTGATGCGATAGGTGTTTTCACCGGTGCGCTCGATATTATAGGGCGGATAGGTCTGCGCCTGCTCCGGCTGAGCAAGGCTGTCGAGCATGGTGAAGAGCCGGTCGAAACCGACTGTCGAACGATAGAGGGGAGAGAAGTCTACGTGACGCATGATGTCCTCCTAGGGAAGCGACGTGTTGCGGTAAAATGCCCCTGAAACCCCATCTTGGCAGTCTCGGGACGGTTGCGCGGGCCCTTTTGGCACCCGCAGAATGGAGATGGTGATGCGATTCGAGGAGTTCAAGACCTTTTCGAAATCACCTCGACCGGCCGTGAACCCTGCGTGAACGGCCGGTTCGGAACGCGTTCAGACATGCCTGTCTAGAAATGACGATGTCGGGTGACACTGGCCCCGATGGCTGAAGTGCATCGTCCCTTCTTCTTCAGTCTAAACTTGGGCCGGCCGCGAGCGCCCTCACGCTCCCGCCGGCCCTTTTTCCCCGGCTTTCCAAGCTGGTCGCCATGCGCTATCCCTGAGGGAAGCATTCAGCAGCGGCGCATTGGTAAGTCATGGATCAGGTTCTCTATTCGACGCCCGATAATCCCGCCCCGGAAAACCGCACCGAAGGGTTCTTTGAAACCCATGACGGCCACCGGCTGCGTTACGCCGTTTTCCGCTCCGGTGGCCAGGTCGCCAAGGGCACGGTCGTCATCATCCATGGCCGCAACGAATATATCGAAAAATATTTCGAGACGATCCGTGACTTGACGGGCAAGGGCCTCTGGGTCGCGACCTTCGACCTGCGTGGCCAAGGCGGTTCGTCGCGGCTCCTGAAGCGCCGCAATCACGGCCATATCCGCCGCTTTTCCGATTACGAGCGCGACCTCGACACCTTCCTCGAAAAGATAGTGCTGCCGGATACCCGCCTGCCCTTCTACCTGCTCGGCCATTCCACCGGCGGGCTGATCGCGCTGTCGGCCGCTCCCTATCTCACTACCCGCATTGATCGCATGGTGCTATCGGCTCCCTTCATCGGCCTGACCGGTCAGTCGGCCTCGCCTCGCGTCATCCGCACCCTCGCCGGCGCGCTTACGACCGCCGGCCTTGGCTTCATGCCGCTGACTTCGAAGCTGAAGGATCCGGATTTCCGCGACAATCCGCTGACCTCGGACGAAGCGCGCTTCGAGCGCAATGTAGCGATGATGAAGGCTCATCCGGAACTGACGCTCGGGCCGCCGACGGCCCGCTGGCTGACCGAAGCCTTCCGGACCATGGACCGGGTCACCTCGCCCAACCATCTCTTCTCGATCACCATCCCGACCATCGTCATCGCCCCGACACGAGACGGCGTCGTGCCCTACACGGCGCAGGAGCGGCTCTCGCGTTATTTCCGCGCCGGCCAGCTGGTGCCGATCAACGGCGCCCGCCATGAGATCTTCCAGGAACGGGATATCTATCGCGCCGCGGCGCTGGCGGCCTTCCACGCCTTCATCCCCGGCAGCGATGCCGAGGAAAACCATGATGTCGCCGCCCTCGGCACATAAGCCGGAGCAAACGAGCTGACTGGCATCGGCCTTTCCGACCCGGGGCATCGGCTTTGCCGAGCCCGGCTTCAGCGCTGCAGGATGGCGATTGCCTGCTCATAGACCGCGCGGCTGCCCGCGGCGATGATCGAGCCGCCATTTTCCGGCCTTCCGCCGTCCCAGGTGGTGATGATGCCGCCCGCCCCCTCGATGACCGGAATAATGCCGCCGACGTCATAGGGCTTCAGGCCGTTTTCGATGACGAGATCGATATGACCGGCGGCAAGCAGCGCATAGGCATAACAGTCGCATCCATAGCGGAAGAGCCGCACCTGCGCCTCGATCTCCCGGTATTTCTCCATCTCGCCGCCGGTGAAGAGATGTGGCGAGGTCGTGAACAGGATGGCGCTCGAAAGTGCCTCGCACTGGCGGGTCACCAGCCGTCGCTCACCCTCCGGCCCGATATAGATCGAGCCGTTCTCGTCGGCAAAATAACGTTCGCCGGTAAAGGGCTGCTCGATCATGCCCATGATTGCCCGGCCTTGCCTCTGCAGACCGATCAGCGTTCCCCAGACCGGCACGCCCGATATGAAGGCGCGCGTGCCGTCGATCGGATCGATCACCCAGACATAGTCCCGGTCGAGCCCGACATCGCCATGCTCCTCGCCGAGAATGCCGTGGTCGGGGAAATTCTCCTCGATCAGCGCCCGGATGGCGAGCTCGGCCGCCCGATCGCCTTCCGTCACCGGATCGAAGCCGGAAGAAAGCTTGTTCGTGACATCGAGGCCGGAGCGGAAGCGCGGCAGCGTCTCGGCGCGGGCGACCTCCGCCAGACGATTGAAGAATGAACGGTCAGGAAGCATGGTGACACCGTTTGGCTGGCGGGAATGCGCTTTCATAGCGAAAACGAGCGGGAATGCAAACGACGAGGGCAACTTCGGGCGAATTGCCCAAAGATATCGCAGCGCAATATATTGCTTGACATTTGTGCAACGCAATAGTAGCGTCGTCATTACAGTCTTCTGACTGTAAATACCCTCCTTGGGTGTTTCCTCCCTAGACTTAGCCGCGCTGACAAGCGCGGTTTTTTTTGGCCTGGGGAGGCAAGCCGAGATCAGGAAATCGCAGGTTTACTCGGCGGCCAGCGCCCGATCGCCGGCGAATTTTTCGACATGATCCGCCATCTGCCGCATGAAGGCCGCGACGGCGTCGGCCACCGCGGCGAAATCCTCACGCTTCTCCAGCGTCACCTCGTCGACATAGATCGCCCGGTTCACTTCGATCTGCAGCGCGTGCAGACCGCGCGAGGGACGGCCGTAATGTTCGGTGATGAAGCCGCCGGCGTAAGGCTTGTTACGGATCGCAGCAAAGCCCATTTCCTCGAGGATGGCGATGGCGGCGCGCGAAAGTTCGGCCGAAGCGCTGGTGCCGTAGCGATCGCCGATGATGAAATCGGGCCGTCCGGCGCAGCCCGCGACCCGAACATTGCCGGGCATCGAGTGGCAGTCGATCAAAACGCCGAAGCCGAACTGCACATGGGTGCGGGCGATCAGCCGTCGCAGCGCCGCGTGGTAAGGCTTGTAGACTGCCTCGACCCGATCGAGCCCCTCCTGCACCGGCAGCCGCCGTGCATAGATCTCCATATTCTCGGCAACGATGCGCGGAATGGTTCCAAGCCCGCCGGCGACCCTCAGCGAATTGACATTGGCATAGGGCGGCAGCAGCCCGTCGAACATCCTTGGATCAAGCTCGTAGGGCTCACGATTGACGTCGAGATAGGCCCGCGGAAAATTGGCGGCGAGCAGTGGCGCGCCGAGTTCGACGGCCGAGCCAAACAGCTCGTCGACGTAATGGTCCTCGGAACGGCGGATCGCTATGCCTTCCAGCCTCGACTGCGCGATGAATTCCGGTGGATAAACGCGGCCGCTATGGGGGGAGTTGTAGACGAAAGGAATGGTCTGCGACACGGGCTCATGAACCTCAAAAAGCTCGTATTCGCGGATTTCCGGCACTTCTGGCCCTCTTTACCATGTCATGAACTGACTGCTTCGCCCATGTTGCCAGTTGCCCGGCCGCAAGTCCATACTATGTAGGAGGGATGGCGGTCGCGCATAGGCAATTCACCGGTTGTTTACCGGACAAAGACTAGTGTAAACGGCTGGCAGCCCACCCAAAACCTATTGATTAGCGGTCTGGATTGATGACTCAGAAGATACTTCTCGCCGAAGACGACAATGACATGCGCCGTTTCCTGGTGAAAGCCCTCGAAAAGGCCGGCTACAAGGTCCTTTCTTACGACAACGGCGCCAGCGCCTATGACCGCCTGCGCGAGGAGCCGTTCTCTCTGCTCCTGACCGATATCGTCATGCCCGAAATGGATGGCATCGAGCTGGCTCGCCGCGCCACCGAACTCGACCCCGACCTGAAGGTGATGTTCATCACCGGATTTGCCGCCGTGGCGCTGAACCCCGATTCGAAGGCGCCGAAGGATGCCAAGGTCCTTTCCAAGCCTTTCCACCTGCGCGACCTCGTCGATGAGGTCAACAAAATGCTTGCCGCATAGGGCTTGTCGGGCGGCGCGTCACAAAACTGAAAAAAGCCTATTGACGGCTCCAAAGGTTTTGTGATCTATGCGCCGCCATCGGATGGGCGTGTAGCTCAGCGGGAGAGCACTACGTTGACATCGTAGGGGTCACAGGTTCAATCCCTGTCACGCCCACCATCCGATCTCCCTGACATCATTGACAGATCTCCGATCGGGATTTTATTTATCAAGACCGGCGTGCGCCTGAATCCGGACTTTAGCGCGAGGGGGCTTGCGTGATTAGCTCCGACCAGATCGGGCGGGATCTATCGGCTGTGGGATGACCATCCACGCGGGAAGCAGGGGACGTATGACGCAAAGGACGCGGACACGTAAAGCGATATCCATAATTCTGGGCCTCGTCCTGGCTGGGGTTGGCCTCTTCGGTTTCGGTTACATGCAGTTTCATGTCGTTCAACCGATCAGCATCAAGTTTTGGCTGATTCCGATCACGATATTCGGGGCTGGTGTGGCGATCCTCTGGGACGACTTCAAAAGTCCTTAAGGCACGTCGCATCAAACCTGATTCATGTGACGTGCTTTAGCGAGCGAGGCGATTTCTGTCTCCGTTTGAGGATGTCGCAATCATTGAGATCCGTCCCTTGCTCCGATCGATCGGCATGTCCAGGCAATCCGGTCGCCTGGCCCTGCGCCGACTCACGCAGATTGCAGTTACGGCGCGCTCTCATATGAGGACGCGTTCATTCGAGCATCAATTGCATACCATTGCGGAATGCTCAGCCCCTCGTTGTTAGGCCCAGCTCGACTCGGCTTACCTCGACATCGCCGGCTTCCGCGCTGGTCTGTTCTACAGCTGGTGGGACGACGGCCTCTCCGGCGAAACCGACGATATCGGCTCTCCGGTCACGCTGCACAACTCGCTGCGTTATCAGTACGAAACCGACGCCTTCTACGCCGGCATCAGCGTCGACGAGCTGGAAGACAGCCCGTTCTACAACGGCGAAACCGCTAACAACGTCGGCGTTGCAGTCGGTCTCGGCGGCAAGGCTGGTATCTTCAGCTACCAGATCACGGCTGGTTACGACACCGACAACGAAGAAGGTGCCGTCCGTGCAATGGGTACGGTTGCCGTCGGTCCGGGCACGCTCGGCCTCGCAGTTGTCTACGCAAGCAATCCGAACGCTTATTACAACAAGGCTGAATGGGCGATTGCTGCCGAATACGCCATTAAGGCGACCGACAAGCTCAAGATCACCCCGGCTGTTCAGTACTACGACAACTACGGCATCACTGCGGGCGAGTTCAAGGATGACGTTAACGCCTGGAAGGCCGGCGTAACGGTCGACTACCAGATCGTCGACAACTTCTCGGCAAAGGTTTCGGTTCAGTACCTGATCCGGACAATGCTGACGACGTCACCTCGGGCTACTTCCGCCTGCAGCGCACGTTCTAATAAAAGGCTGCTGGCAATCAACCACAGCGCTCTTTGTGCATCTGAAAAGACGCGCGGCGCTGCGGGCCGGCGGCCACGAATTCCTGATCTGACTGACCTCCGATCGGGAAAGAATGGGCCTGGACTTCCCTGCCTGGGCCCATTCCCCTTGATCCGAAGTGCGTCCAACCCAGAAATACGGTCAAGACGGCAGGCGCTCGATGAGCGCCTTGCCACCGTCATGTCGCATCGGGTCGCTGTCGATCTCGAGCATCCCAAGCCATCTGTACCCACTCAGTTCAAAAAACCTTCCGCTCATCCGCCACCGATCGCCGATCCGGCCCGGTCGTCGGCGAAATCCTGGTGCCGTCGACAACAGAGCCAAATTCGGACACAGAACCATGCCATGGCGAACCGAGGCTGAAGCACTGATTCGCTTCGCCACGAGATGGGGTTTGAGATTGAAATGAAATTATCCGCGCTTGTCGCCGCCGGCCTTGTTGCCGCCGTCCTCGCCTTGCCAGCCGCTGCTGCGCCCGCCTCCCCGCCAGAGACATTTCCCGGCGCCCCCGGCGTCATTACGCTTTCCGGCAAATGCGCCAAACTGGTCGTCGCCAAGTTCGACGCCACGAAGGGCTGCAAAAATGAGCTTGCCAGCGTCACCCTGGCCAACGGCTCGGTGACCTTCATCTTCACTTCGGACGGAAAGGCGCTCGGTTTCCAGGGCGATGGCAGCGGCATCAAGCCGGCCTCCAACGGCAATGCTCGCCTGCCGCTGAGCCTCGTCACGACGGGCGTCGGCAACAAGATGACCGGCCAAGTCAAGGTCGCCGGTTTCTGCACCTTCGGCAATCCCTACGCCGGCAAGCCGATCGCGATCGAATGCACCGCCGAAAGCAAGGACTCCTCCTTCACCGGCAGCTTCCGTACCGGCGGCAAGCTGGTGAAAAAGGGAAAATAGCTGCCGTCAGGCAGCGCACCACGCGCCGCCGGCAGCCCCCGGCTTGCGCGCCAGCCCTTCCTTGATCAGCTGTGCGCCAAAAGAGCGTCCGTCGCGCGAGACGATCCGCGGCGCGCCTGGGGACTCCGTCTTTCCGGCCGCATCGATGGTGAACGGGCCGGCGTTCAGAAGCGCCAGCAGGCGCAGCTTCGCGGCAAAGGCCACCCTGCGTTCGTCATCGCAGCGCGCCTGGTCGGCCACCGGGCTTGCCATATCGGCAATGACGATCTTTTCGCCCTTGTACCAGAAAACGCCGCCGTCGCCGACGCAATTGATGTGCGCGCCCTGCCCGCAATAGCCGAAGGCGCCCGTCGCCGTCTGCTGGGCTCCGGGAGAGGCCGGGGCCGGCACCGCCTTGATCGGTTGGATGGCCGGCGTCGGGATTGCGGCCGGCGGCAGCGGCGGCGCCTGTAGCGCCGTCGGCGCGGCTCTCGGCGTCGGTGCGGCAAGCGCCACCTGCTTCGGCGGCACATCCTTCCTGGCGACAGGTCTCGGCTCCGCCATTTCGCGTGCGATCGGCGTGGACTGCCGTTCAAGCAGCGGCTGAAGGCTCTTCCAATTGTCGTGAGCCACGATGCCGCCGACCGCGGCAATGCCGATCACCGCCCAGGGCAGCAATCCGCCACTGCTGCGTGCTCTGCTCTTTCCTCTCGCCGGCGCCTTGCGGCGGCCGCGTGTCGCTGTCTTGACCATCTTTCCGAATCCCGTGAGGCCGGGATTATCGCTGCCCAATCCTTTCCGAAAGGTTGGCGAGGGCCGTTATCTTTGACGCGGGCCGATGCGCTAGACGACAAAACGCCCGGCATCACCGGGCGCCTATCTCCAGAGGTTTGTCTTTCGCCTAGTCCGGACGTTGAGCTGAAGACTCGTTTTTTCCGGCCGATGCGGCGCCGCTGATGGGGGAACCGATCGGCTGTTTGCGTTTACCGATCTCGATGCGGTTGTCCGCCCCCTCGCGGATGGCCTGCCATTCATTTTCGTGCCGGATAACAATATCCCGGGGCACAAAGTTCATTGTCATGTGCTTCTCACCCTGTGTTTCAAATCAACTGTCAGTGCGCCGAAAAGCCCTCGGAGCCGCTATTTCTTCGTTTTCGTATGAGCTTTGATGTCGGGGCCTCCTTTGGAGAGGTCCGCACCGCTCACATGTGCCGGCACGTGAATGTCGTGATAGACGCCGGGCGTCAGCGTCAGATCGACGTGATGCGGCGGCAGCACCTGTGCCTTCTGCATGCGGTTCGGCTTTGCCCGCTTCATGCGGTCGGATGCCTCTGTGCGTTTATCGGGAATATGGGTCGAAGTGTGCATCATCGGCGTCCTTTTCAGCTCAACCAGGGTTTAACGAGCGGAGGCGCGGATGGTTCCCGAAATTATGCGGTTTTCCGTGAGGCGTTTGGCCTTGACTGGTTTGGGAAGTAGATTACCTAAGGCCCATCCCGTAGCCTTCCAGACATCGGCTACGGGAAACATTGGTGCCGGGCCCCTCTGGCGAGAGTTTTTACGGCGCTCTCGTGATGTCGGTACCGCCTGCAACTCAGCCGGCGGATTTTTCATCGATGAAAAAGCTCACCATGCCTCGTCAGCATGCCCGTTGTGGCATGCGGCGTTTTGACAAAATCTCCACCCTCTCCAACAAGCTGTGCGGCCGCGAGGTGCGGCCATGAACCAGCCCCAGACCACTAAATCCTCGCTCGGCTATTTCCGCTGGGCGTTCATGGTCACGGCTCTCGGCCTTGTTCTCGGCGCCGTGCTTGGTTGGCAGACGACCGGCACGACCGGCGGCATGGCGACCGTCTTCTTCATCTGCACCGTGCTTGCGGTGCTGGAGATCTCGCTCTCCTTCGATAATGCCATCGTCAATGCCAACAAGCTGAAGGAGATGACGCCGGTCTGGCAGAAACGATTCCTCACCTGGGGCATCATCATTGCCGTCTTCGGAATGCGCATCGTCTTTCCGTTGGCGATCGTCGCGATCGCCGCACGGATCGGCCCCTGGGACGCTCTGGTGCTCGCCGCCCGCGAACCCGAGGAATATGCTCGCATCATGAACGATGCGCATCTGCCGATCGCAGCCTTCGGCGGCACCTTCCTGATGATGGTCGGCCTCAGCTATTTCTTCGACCATGAGAAGACGATCCATTGGCTTCGCGGCCTTGAAAAGGTGATGGCGCGCTCGGCCACCATCAGGGGCATCGAGATCGCTTTCGTGCTGGCGCTGATGCTTGTCTTCTCCTGGCTGATCGGCGGCGAGGAAGCCAGCATCTTCGTCCATTGCGCCATTTACGGCCTGCTCACCTTCCTCGCGGTCGAGGTCGTCGGCGAGTTGCTCGACGCGTCGCAGCAGACGATGAGCGCTGCCGCCAAGGGCGGCCTCGGCGCCTTCATCTATCTGGAGGTGCTGGATGCCAGCTTCTCCTTTGACGGCGTCATCGGCGCCTTCGCCTTGACGCAGAACCTCTTCGTCATTGCGATCGGCCTCGGCATCGGCGCCATGTACGTGCGCTCGATGACGATCATGCTGGTCGAGAAGGGAACGCTTGCCGAATACCGCTACCTCGAACATGGCGCGTTCTACGCCATCCTAATCCTCGCAGTGATCATGTATGCGCAAACCCTGGTGCATATTCCCGAAGTAATCACCGGTCTCGGCGGCGCGGCACTGATCGGCCTGTCGCTCTGGTCGTCCATTCGCCACAACAGGCGCGAGCGGGCAGAAGATCACGCCGACCGGCGGGAGGAACTGCACGCCTGACGTGGCAGACAATTACGGGTCGCAACGCGCCTCAGCGTTGCGGCTACTCCGACATAAATAAAGCCCGCGACCATCGGTTGCGGGCTGTTTCATTCCTGCATGCCTTGAGCGGCTTAGCGGATGACCTGACCGAACAAAGCCGGATCGATGCCAAGCTCCTTGAGGTCGCGGGCGCGCGGACGACGGCCGGCTTCGACAGCGGCGCTGACGGCGTTGGCGGCGCTCAGCGCAGCAAATGCGCGGCCCAGGAAGCCGGCGTGGACTGAATTGCGGATGGCGGACATTGTCCTGTTCCTCTTGCTTTATGATTGACCACTCATAGATGGCAGTGCGCTGTCGCATCGACAATGCACGGAAAATCACCGCAGCCATGCAAAAAGAAGAGGCCGGCGCATGGTTCCATGGCCGGCCTCCAGGCAGGGGTAAGGTTGTCTTTTTCTTCTAGTCTTCGTTTGCCGCCAGCTGCGACAGCACCTGGCCCCGACCGCGGATGCGCAGGATCAGCGGGATCAGGAACGCAGCCGCCGCAACGATGAGAAGGCCTGCCGCGATCGGTGACATCACCAGCGTCGTCACGTCGCCCTGGCTGATCGCCAGCGCGCGGCGCAGTTGCTGCTCGGCCAGCGGCCCGAGGATGAGGCCGACGACGGCAGGCGCGATCGGATAGCCGAAGAGCCGCATCACATAACCGAGCAGGCCGAAGGCGAGCAGCATGCCGAGCTCGAACACGGAAGGGTTGGCGCCGATGGTTCCGAGCGTCGCAAACAGCAGGATGCCGGCATAGAGCCATGGCTTCGGAATGGTCAGCAGCCGCACCCAGAGCCCGATCATCGGCAGGTTGAGGACGAGCAGCATTGCATTGGCGATGAGCAGGCTGGCGATCAGTCCCCAGACGAGCTGCGGATTGGTGGCAAACAGGAGCGGCCCCGGCTGCAGCCCGTATTGCTGGAAGCCGGCGAGCATGATCGCCGCCGTCGCCGTCGTCGGCAGGCCGAGGGTCAGGAGCGGCACCAGCGTGCCGGCGGCTGACGCATTATTCGCCGCCTCCGGTCCGGCCACGCCTTCGATCGCGCCATGGCCGAATTCTTCCGGGTTCTTCGCCAGCCGCTTTTCGGTCGAGTAGGACAGGAACGTACCGATTTCAGCGCCGCCCGCCGGCATCGCGCCGATCGGGAAACCGATCAGCGTGCCGCGAAGCCAGGGCTTCCAGGAGCGCGACCAGTCCTGTGCATTCATCCAGAGCGAACCCTTGACCGCCTCCACCTGCTCCGCGACCCGGTTGCCCTGCGCTGCTATATAGAGCGTCTCGCCGATCGCGAACATCGCCACCGCGAGCGTCGTCACTTCGACGCCGTCGAGCAGGTCGGGGATGCCGAAGGAAAGCCTGGCCTGCCCCGTCTGCTGGTCGATGCCGACCATGGCGAGCGCGAAACCGATGAACAGCGCGGTCAGGCCTCGAAGCGCCGAATCTCCGAAGGCCGAGGAGACGGTGACGAAGGCGAGCACCATCAGCGCGAAATATTCGCGCGGCCCGAAGACCAGCGCCAGCTTGACGATGTAGGGCGCGATGAAGGCGAGCCCGAGCGTGGCGATGAGGCCGGCGACGAAGGAGCCGATCGCTGCCGTCGCCAATGCGGGTCCGCCGCGCCCGGCCCGCGCCATCTTGTTGCCTTCGAGCGCGGTGACGATCGATGCGCTTTCACCCGGCGTGTTGAGCAGGATCGACGTCGTCGAACCGCCATACATGCCGCCGTAATAGATGCCGGCGAACATGATCAGCGAGCCGCCCGGATCGAGCTTGTAGGTGGCCGGCAGCAGCAGCGCCACAGTGAGCGCCGGGCCAATGCCGGGCAACACGCCGACGGCCGTGCCGAGCGTCACGCCGACCATCGCATAAACCAGGTTCATCGGCTGCATCGCAACCAGGATACCCTGCCATAGAAATTCGAATGTGCTCATCTTGGTGTCCCAGGCGGCGTTCCCGTCCGTGCCTTCGCAATCGGTCGCCGCGAAAAATCAAAAGAGCTGACAGCGCGTCCCGCGCTGTCAGAAGAACAGATGTTCGAGCGGGCCGGCCGGCAGCGTCAGCTGCAGGAGCTGCGAGAAGATCGCCCAGACGACGAAGCTGAAAACGATGCCGATCGGCAGCGAGATCCAGAGCTTGCGTTTGCCGAAGCCGCGTGCGGTCAGTGCAAACAGAATACCGGTCGCAATTGAGAACCCGGCAACGCGCAGGAGCAGCATCTGGCAGGCAAGACCCGCGACGATCCAGATGACGGGTGCCACTTCTTGCTTTTCTCGTTCCGGAAACTCGCCGCGCCAAGCTTCGGCGAGGGTCCAGATGCCAAGACAGAAGAGCCCGAACGCCACCACCTCAGGCACCGTCGCCGGACCGATGCGGGCGTACTGTGCGATCGTTTTCAGATGGGTTGCATCCCAGGCCATCACACCGGCGATGGCGAAGAGAAAAACGGCAATGATGAACGCCGCCCGATCAGGGCGGCGCTCGGTTGCCGAGGAGGTCTTATCCTCGCTCATTGAACAAGTCCGATCTCTTTAAGAATGCCCTCAGTGGCGGAGACGTCCTTTTCGAGCTGCGCCTTGAAGGCGTCGCCGGACAGATAGGTGTCGGCCCAGCCCTTGGTCTTCAGCGTTTCCTGCCAGGTGGCAGAGCTGTGCAGCTTCTCGAAATCGGCGGTGATCTTGGCAACTTCGTCGTCCGACAGGCCAGGGGCTGCGGCGACCATGCGCCAGTTCTGGATGCTAACGTCGGTGCCGGCCTCCTTCAGCGTCGGGGCGTCGACGCCGTCGATACGCTTGTCGCTGGAGACGGCGAGGAGACGCAGCATGCCTGCCTTCACCTGCGATTCGAACTCGCTGTAGCTCGAAACGCCTGCTGTGACCTGGTTGCCGAGAATGGCTGCGAGCGCTTCACCGCCGCCGGAGAAGGCGACATAGTTGATCTTCGTCGGGTCGACGCCGGAAGCCTTGGCGATCAGTCCTGCGGTGATGTGGTCGGTGCCGCCAGCCGAGCCGCCGCCCCAGGAAACCGAGCCCGGATCCTTCTTCAGCGCCGCGACCAGATCAGCCATCGTCTTGATATCGGACGAGGCAGGAACGACGATAGCTTCATATTCGCCGGTCAGACGGGCGATCGGCGTCACGTCCTTAAGCGTCACCGGCGACTTGTTGGTGAGGATGGCGCCGACCATGACATAGCCGCCGACGATCAGCGAATTCGGATTGCCGGCAGCCTGGCTGGCAAACTGCGCAAGGCCGATGGTGCCACCGGCGCCGGGGACGTTCTGGACCTGTACGTTGCCGGCGATCTTCTCCTGCTGCAGCGCAGCCTGCAGGGAACGGGCCGTTTGGTCCCAGCCGCCGCCGGGAGCGGCCGGCGCGATGATGGTGTAGTCGGCAGCATAGGCCGGCAGCGCGATGGCGGCTGCAAGAATGGTTGCGATGAACGTATGCTTCACGATATGTCCTCCGTGGGCGGTTGAGCGAACCGCCTGTTATTCTCGAGTGAATCGGAAGGGGTGGCCGGCCAGCGGACGCAATTGTCCTGAATGACGAGCGGAATGCCTCCCAAACTTCAATTCTCCGCCTCCACGGAAAAGAAGTAGCCAAAGCCACCACAACAACCTGTCATCTAGCTGACATCGGCCAGATATCCAGAAGGAGAAGCCGCTTTTTTGCCGTAATTGGGCCAGCAGCCCGCCGAAGGTGTAACAGATATTGAGGTCGTGAACCGGCCGAAAGCTGGCCTTCTTCACTGTGCCCGCAGAACCTCGTTCCAGTGCGCGATCAGCCGCGCACGCTTTACCTGATCGAGATAGACCATCAGCCCGGGACTGACCGGCACCGGCCGAAGTTGGGCACCGAGCAGTTCCTGCAGCGTATTGGCAGTGTTCTCCCCCGCCACCTCCGGGCTGACGGCCGGGATCTGCAGCTCGCGCGCCATGATCGTCTGGCCCTCCTTCGACATGAAAAAGGCAAGGTAGCGGCGGCCGAGCTCCGGCTCGGCTGCAGCCTGCGGCACCAGCCCGATGCGCGACATCACCACCGTATAGTCCTTCGGCAGCACGATGCCGACATCGGGGTGCCGCGAAGCCCAGTCGGCGGCGTAGGAACCGAGAATATTATAGCCGAGCACGAAGCGCCCGTCGGCGACGCGTTCGAGAATCGCCGAGCTCGTCGAGTAGAGCTTGACGCCGGCCGCGCCCATCGCGCCGATCACCGACCAGATGTCGCCGAATTGCTCCTGGTCGCGCGCCATGAAAAGAAAGCCGACGCCCGATCGCTCGATATCGTAGGTGCTGATCCGGCCATAGACCGCATTGCCCTTGCGCTTCAGATAGTCCACGAATTCCGCCCGCGAGCTCGGCACCGGCTCGTGCGCAAAGCTCGGCTTGTGATAGACAAAGACCGCCGGCTCGAAGGTCAGCGCATAGGCGGTATTGCGCCAGTTCGCCCATTTCGGCCAGGCAGCACTCATCGGCAGATTGCTGACCTGCGCATAGCCGTCGTTGGAAAGCTTCACCTGCAGGTCCATCGCCGAGGAAAAGGCAAAATCCGCCGTTTTGCCACCCGCATCGGTTTCTCTGACGATCCTGTCGTAGATTTCACCGGTCAGCATGTCTTCATATCTGACCGCGACATCGGGATTGGCCTCCTGGAAACCGCGGATCATCGGCTGTGCCAAGGGCTCGTCAAGCGAAGAATAGACCGTCAGCACCGGTGCGGCGGCATCGCCCGACTTCGCCGGAAAGAAGGCTTGGTCCGCCAGGACGCAACCCGGCCAGAACGCCAGCAGCAAAATGCAAACTCTCCTCATGCAGCAACAATGCCTGAGCGCACAGAGAGGAGCAAGGGCGCTGGATCGAAGCTGCCGACCGGGAAACATCAATCCGGACAATAATGTCGCTTTCCTCAATGGGAACGGCCTCTTCACCACAAAGGATTAGCGATCAGTTCCATGCTTCACCCCTTTAGAGTATTGATGAAGAACCGCGACGATATATGGTCGCGCTGCCGCGTCAAAACGTCGAAGCCGCCCGAACTTGTTTTCGGGGACGACTCTACGCGACAAAAACTCTAGAAAAAGCTAGACTATCCTGGGAAGATCCATGGGAGGGGTCATGGAACGACGACTGAGCGCTATTCTCGCTGCGGATGTCGTCGGCTACAGCCGACTGATGGGCATGGATGAGTCAGGCACCTTGCAGGCGCTGAACCGCCATCGCTGCGAGCTGATTGACGTTCGGATTTCCGACTACAAGGGCCGGATCGTCAAACTCACCGGCGATGGCATCCTTGCCGAATTCCAGAGCGTGGTGAATGCCGTCGCCTGCGCTGCCGAAATACAGCGCAGCATGTCGGCCCGCAACGAGAACGTGCCGAAGGACGAGCGCGTTGAATTCCGCATCGGCATCAATCTCGGCGATGTCGTGGTCGAGAACGGCGACATATTCGGCGACGGCGTCAATCTTGCCGCAAGGCTTGAGCGTATCGCAGCACCGGGCGGCATCGCCGTGTCGGCCTCCGTGCGCGACCAGGTCGGCTCGCGCCTCAATCTCGGCTTCGAGTTCATCGGCGAGCACATGCTGAAGAATATCAGGCAGCCCGTTCAGGTCTACACCGTCACCTTGGCGCCACCCTCCTCCACCAGGCTGGTGGCTGAGAACCGCAATACCTGCTTCATTGCCGTGCTGCCCTTCACAAATATGAGCGGTGACGCCGATCAGGATTATTTTTCCGATGGCATCACCGAAGACATCATCACCGATCTTTCCAAGATCTCGAGCCTGCACGTAGTGCCGCGCAACACCATCTTTACCTACAAGGGCATATCGGTGAAGTTGAAGCGCCTCGCCCAGGAACTCGGTGTGCGCTATGTGCTCGAAGGAAGCGTACGCATCTTCGACAAGCGCGTACGCATCTCCGGCCAGCTGATCGACACTGCCAATGGCGACCATCTCTGGGCCGAACGTTACGACCGCGACCTTACCGATATCTTTGCCATCCAGGACGAGATCACACAGGCGATCGTCAATCAGCTGAAGGTGCGCCTGCTGCCGGAGGAGAAGAAGGCAATCGCCAACGAACCGACGGCCAATGTCGAGGCTTATACCTATTATCTCAGGGGTCGCCAGCTCTCCCACACCTGGACAAAATCCTACCTCGAGCTCGCAAGGCGCATGTTCTGCAAGGCCGTAGAACTTGACCCTGATTATGCCCGGGCCTATGCCGGCATCGCCGATTGCGACGCTGCGATCCGCGACTGGGCGCCTGACGATGTGCCGCTGAGGCGCATTCTCGATATGAGCGCACGGGCCCTTCAGCTCGACCCCGATCTTCCCGAGGCCCACGCCTCGCATGGCTTGGCCCTGCATCAGAGCGGCCTCGATGATCGTGCGGCGGCCGCCTTCGAACGTGCCCTCACGCTCGACCCGAACCTTTTCGAGGCGAATTTTCATTACGCCCGGTTCTTCTTCATGCGCGGCAACTTTGCCAAATCCGTTCAATATTTCACCCGCGCCGCCGAAATCCGCCCTGACGACTACGTCTCGCCGATCCATCTGATGTCGGCCTACCGCTCCCTCGGCCGTCCGGTGGATACGGAAAACTGGGCACGACTCGGCCTGCTGCGCGCCGAACGTGCGCTGAATCTCAATCCCGAAAACTCCGGCCCGGCCCATCGCGGCGCGCTGGCGCTTGCCCATCTCGGCGATGCGAAGCGGGCGCGCGACTGGGCCGCCCGCGCGATCGCCATCGATCCCGACGACATTGTCGCCCAGTACAATCTTGCCTGCGTCTATTCCGTCCTCGGCGATACCGACCGAGCAATCGACCTGCTCGAGAAGCTCCTGCCGCACAGCTCCGTCTATCATATCAAATGGTTCGACAATGATTCCGACCTCGACAACATCCGCGAGGATCCCCGCTTCCGGAAATTGTTGGCGATCGCAATGACGGAACGTGAACGGGTCGAGAGGACCGGGAGCTGAAATCTCGTCCCCGGCCATTCACTTAATTTTGAAAATCGCTATGACATCGCTCGGTCACCTCTGTAATCTCCTTTGAAAACAGAGGGAACATCCGTGCGCATCCTGCTCACAGAAGATAATATCGCGTTGGCCGACGGCCTGTCGGCGATTTTGCGCGGCACGGGCCATGCCGTCGATGTCGTCCATGACGGCGCATCCGCAAATGCGGTTATCGCCGCGGAAAATTTCGATCTTGTCATTCTCGACCTCAACCTGCCCGAGATGGACGGGCTCGACGTGCTGCGCGCCATGCGCGCCCGGCAGAACCAAGCAGCCGTCCTGATCCTGACGGCGCGGGGCACGCCGGAAGAACGGGTGAAGGGTCTCGATCTCGGCGCCGACGATTATCTGATCAAACCGTTCGATATTACCGAATTCGAGGCCCGCGTACGCGTGCTGCTGCGCCGCCAGGCCGGGCTGCGGTCTGCGACCGTCGGCTTCGGCGGCATTTCCTTCGACCTTAATTCCCGCACCTTTTCATCTGGCGATACGCCTCTTGATATTCCCGCCCGCGAACTCGGCTTGCTCGAAATCCTCTTCATGCGGGCCGGCAAGGTCGTGGCCAAGGAGGCGATCATCCAGTCGCTGACGGCCTTCGACGACGATATTTCCGCAAACGCCATCGAGCAATATGTCAGCCGGCTGAGAAAACGCCTCTCGCCGCACGGCCTTACGGTCAAGACCGCCCGCGGCATCGGATACTATCTCGACAAGCTGCCCGGGGCCTCATGAAAGCCGCCTACTCTCTCAGGCGCCGGCTGCTCTTCTGGCTACTGATCTCGACCGCCGTCATCGGCACGCTGGCGCTCGCCGATACCTATCGCGAAGCGGTCCAGACGTCGAATATCGTCTCGGACCGAGTGCTCGCCGGCTCCGCTCTGGCAATTGCCGAACGCGTCGTCGTCGCCGAAGACGGGACATTGCAGGTCGACATTCCCTATGTCGCTCTTGAAATGCTGACCTCGGCGGCGCAGGACCGGGTCTTCTACCGTGTTGACGGCCCGCCGGGTCAATTCATCACCGGCTATCAATCCCTGCCGGTCCTGAAGAAAACGCCCGGCAATGCAGCGGCCTTTGCCGACGACAGCTTCCGCGGCGAACCGATCCGCATCGCCACTCTCGAGCGCTCGGCCTCGACGGGCATCCGCTCCGTGCCCTTCGTCGTGACGGTCGCCGAAACCACCATCGCCCGTCGGCAATTGACGCAGGCGATTCTCGTACGTTCAGCGCTGCGTCTCGCCTTCATGATCCTGGGCGCGGCGGTGATCGTCTGGATATCGGTCACGGTGGCGCTCCGCCCGCTCTACAAGCTCGGCGACGCTATCGGCGAACGCAGCCCTGACGATCTGCATCCGATCGAACAAACCGTGCCGAGCGAGGTCGAGCCGCTGGTCGATACGGTGAACTCTTTCATGGTCCGCCTGCAGTCGGCCCTCGATGCGCTGCGCAATTTCACCGGCAACGCCAGCCATCAGCTGCGCACGCCCTTAGCGATCATCCGCACCCAGCTCGCCCTTTCCGCCCGCGCCGGCACGCTTGATAAAGCCCAGGCGGCGGCGCTGAAGGGAGACCAGGCCGTGGCGCATGCCGAGCGCATCCTTGCTCAGCTTCTCCTGATGGCGAAGATCGACGCCGCCACGGCCAAGGAGGCGCTGACCGCCTCCGCCATCGACCTTGCGGCAATCGCTCAGGAAATCACCGGCGAGCAGATCCCGGCGGCCGCCGTCGCCGGTATCGATCTGGGCTTCGAGGGCGAAAGCCCGGCCATGATCCGCGCCGAGCCGCTGCTGATCGGCGAGATGCTGCGCAATCTCGCCGGCAACGCCATCGCCTATGCCGGCAAGGGGGCTGAGGTCACCGTCCGCATCATCGCAGCCGCCGACACGGTTCGCCTCGAAGTCGAGGACAATGGTCCCGGTATTCCCAGCGAGAAGCTGGAGGCGGTTCGCAGGCGCTTTTCGCGCGGCAATGATTCCGGTGCGCCCGGCGCCGGCCTCGGCCTGCCGATCGTCGAAGAAATCGCCAATCTTTTCAACGCAGCCCTGACGCTGGAACCGGGCGCGTGCGGCAAGGGTCTGAAGGCGGCGGTCACCTTCGCCAAAGCGGCCTAAAAGCCGCCGGGTCCTCGACGTTCGGCCCTTGCTTTCTTTCGCTGCATTGCACACACTGACTTCGGGAACAGCAAGCCGCACAATGATGCGCGCCGGATAAAAAGAGAAATATGTCGATCAAAGCCAGCATCTATCATCTGACGCATTATACCTACGACAAACCGGTCCGCCTCGGCCCACAGATCATTCGGTTGAAACCGGCCTCGCATTCGAAGACGCGGGTGCTCAGCCACTCGTTGAAGGTCACGCCCTCCAACCACTTCGTCAACCTCCAGCAGGACCCCTACGGCAATTACCTCGCCCGCTACGTCTTCCCCGATCCCGTGACCGAGTTCAAGATCGAGGTCGACCTGGTCGCCGACATGACGGTCTACAATCCCTTCGATTTCTTCGTAGAGGAGGAGGCGACCAAGTGGCCGTTCGACTATCCTGAAACCATCCGTGAGGATCTGTCGATCTACATGACGCCGGAGCCCGCCGGCCCGCGTCTCAAGGCGCTGCTGCCGACGCTCGATTGGTCGCCGGGCCAGCCGACGATCGATATGGTCGTCGGTTTGAACGCCCGCCTGCAGCGGCAGATCGGCTATGTCATCCGCATGGAAGCCGGTGTGCAGACGCCGGAAGAGACGTTGGAAAACGCCAAAGGCTCCTGTCGCGACACCAGCTGGCTGCTCGTCCAGATCCTGCGCCATCTCGGCCTTGCCGCGCGCTTCGTCTCCGGCTACCTCATTCAGCTGACGCCTGACCTGAAGGCGCTCGATGGCCCCTCCGGGACCGAAGTCGATTTTACCGACCTGCATGCCTGGGCCGAGGTCTATCTGCCGGGTGCCGGCTGGGTCGGCCTCGATCCGACCTCCGGCCTCCTGACCGGCGAAAGCCACATCCCGCTTGCAGCGACGCCGCATTACCGCAACGCCGCGCCGATCTCGGGCGGTTATTTCGGCGAGGCCGAAACCGAATTCGCCTTCGATATGAGGGTCTCGCGCGTTGCCGAGCATCCGCGCATCACCAAGCCCTTCTCCGATGACAGCTGGAACGAACTCAACGAGCTCGGCGAGAAAGTCGATCGTATCCTCGAAACCGAGGATGTGCGCCTCACCATGGGCGGCGAGCCGACCTTCGTTTCGATCGACGATTTTCAATCCGCCGAATGGAACACCGAGGCCGTCGGCCCGACCAAGCGCGAAAAGGCGGACGCGCTCATCCGCCGGCTTCGCACCCGCTTCGCCCCGAACGGCTTTCTGCATTACGGCCAGGGCAAATGGTATCCGGGCGAAAGCCTGCCGCGCTGGACCTTCTCGCTCTACTGGCGCAAAGATGGCTTGCCGATCTGGTCCGATGACAATCTCGTCGCCACCGAGGGCCGCAATTATGAGGTCACGGAGGATGATGCCGGCCGGCTGCTCACGGCGATTGCCGGCGAGCTGGATGTGTCCCCGGAATATGTCGCGCCGGCCTTCGAGGATCCCGCCGAATGGCTCACCAAGGAAGCGAACCTGCCGGAGAATGTCGATCCGGCGAATTCCAAGCTCAAGGACGCCGAGGAGCGCAGCCGTATCGCCCGTGTCTTCGATCGCGGACTGACCCGCCCGACCGGTTATGTACTGCCTGTTCAGGCCTGGAACGCGCGCGCCAGCGGCCGCACCTGGACGAGCGAGAAATGGTCGACGCGGCGCGGCCGCATCTTCCTCGTGCCGGGCGACAGCCCGGTCGGCTATCGTCTGCCGCTCAATTCGCTCGCCTATATCCCGCCCTCGCAATATCCCTATATCAACCCGCTCGATCCGTTTGTGCAGCGCCCGGAACTGCCGGATTTCGCCGAGGATAGCGGGCGTCCGCTACAGGCCGCGCACTTCCAGCCCTTCACCGGCCAGCAACCGGCGGCACCTCAATCGTTGAACGAGATCGGCGGCCACGTCCGCACCGCGATTTCCGTCGAGCCGCGCGACGGCCGCCTCTGCGTCTTCATGCCGCCCACAGAAACGCTCGAAGATTATCTCGATCTCATCGCCTCGACCGAACGAGCGGCCGCCGCTCTCGGTCTCGCCGTTCACATCGAAGGCTATCCGCCGCCGCAAGACGAGCGCATCAACGTCATCCGCGTCGCCCCGGATCCCGGCGTCATCGAAGTCAACATTCATCCGTCCTCGACATGGAAAGAGACGGTCGACATCACCACTGCCATCTACGAGGAGGCCCGCCAAAGCCGTCTCGGCGCCGACAAGTTCATGATCGACGGCCGCCATACCGGCACCGGCGGCGGCAACCATGTCGTCGTCGGCGGAAGCAATCCGAACAACAGCCCCTTTCTGCGCCGCCCGGATTTGCTGAAGAGCCTCGTGCTGCACTGGCAACGCCATCCCTCGCTTTCCTACCTCTTCTCCGGGCTGTTCATCGGCCCGACCAGCCAAGCGCCGCGCATCGATGAAGCCCGCCACGACAGCCTCTACGAGCTGGAAATCGCACTGGCGCAGATCCCGGCGCCCGGCCGCGGCCAGCAGCCTTTGCCCTGGCTCGTCGACCGCCTGTTCCGCAACCTCTTGATCGACGTGACCGGCAATACCCATCGCGCCGAAATCTGCATCGACAAGCTCTTCTCCCCCGATGGCCCGACGGGCCGCCTCGGCCTGGTGGAGTTCCGCGGTTTCGAAATGCCGCCGAATGCCCGCATGTCGCTGGCCCAGCAGCTGCTGGTGCGTGCGCTGATCGCCCGCTTCTGGATGAAACCGGCCGACGGCAAGTTCGTGCGCTGGGGAACCTCGCTGCACGACCGCTTCATGCTGCCGCATTATGTCTGGGCCGACTTCCTCGATGTGCTGGCGGACTTGCGTCAAAACGGCTTCGATCTCAGCCCTGAATGGTTCAAGGCCCAGCTCGAATTCCGCTTCCCCTTCTGCGGCGAGGTCGACTATGAAGGATCGAAGCTGGAACTGCGTCAGGCGCTGGAACCCTGGCACGTCATGGGTGAGCAAGGCGCGATCGGCGGCACGGTTCGCTATGTCGATTCGTCCGTCGAACGCCTGCAGGTACGCTTCGAAACCAGCAATACCGCGCGCTACACCGTCACCTGCAACGGCCGCGTCCTGCCGCTGACGCCGACCGGCACGTCGGGCGTCTCGGTCGCCGGCGTCCGCTACAAGGCATGGCAGCCGGCTTCGGGCTTGCATCCGGTGCTGCCGATCAACACACCTTTGACTTTTGACATTTATGATACATGGTCGAAACGTTCGATTGGCGGCTGCATCTATCATGTTGCCCATCCGGGCGGCCGGACCTATGACACCTTCCCGGTCAACGGCAACGAGGCGGAAGCAAGGCGGCTGGCCCGCTTCGAGCCGTGGGGGCATACGGCGGGCGGTTTCATCCCGCGCGCCGAGACGGGTTCGCCGGAATTCCCGTTGACGCTGGATCTGAGGCGGCCTGCCGGCATTTGAGACCCGGGGGCAGAGGCCGAGGGTGAGGTTGGGTTTGATGGGTAAGAGACCGGCAGTGGAGCGCAGGCAAGAGGCGGAGAGCAGCATCGGCAAGGATGCGGCCTTCGGCTATGCGCCGCTTCCCGGCACTGCCGACGAGATGGTCGACAATAAAGGCACGGTCCGCCCCGTCTGGCAGCGTTTCCTCTCGCATCTCGGCGCAATGCCGGAAAAGGATCTCGCGGAGCGTTTCGCCCGCGCCGACCGCTACCTCAGAGACGCCGGCGTCTTCTACCGTGCCTATGGCAGCAAGGGAGCCGGCGAACGCGCCTGGCCGATCTCGCATATCCCGGTGCTGATCGACGAGCGCGAATGGCAGGCGCTGTCGGCAGGCCTCGTCCAGCGCGCCGACCTCCTGGAGGCGATCATTGCCGATATCTACGGCGAGAACCGACTGGTCGAGGAAGGATTCCTGCCGCCGGCGCTGATCGCCGCCAATCCCGAATTTCAGCGCCCGCTGGCCGGCATCCGGCCGGCATCCGGCCACTATCTGCACTTCTGCGCCTTCGAAATCGGCCGCGGGCCTGACGGCAATTGGTGGGTGCTGGCAGACCGCACCCAGGCTCCCTCCGGCGCCGGCTTCGCGCTTGAAAACCGCGTCGCGACGACCCGCGCCTTCTCCGACATCTATGCCGAAACGCCCGTCCACCGCCTCGCCTCGTTCTTCGGCGCCTTCCGCGATGCGCTGCAGGACATGAAACATTCAGGCGACGACCGCATCGCCGTCCTGACGCCAGGTCCTGCCAACGAGACCTATTACGAACACGCCTACATTGCCCGCTATCTCGGCTTCATGCTGCTCGAGGGCGAGGATCTCGCCGTCGTCAAGGGCCGCGTCATGGTCCGCACCGTCGCCGGCCTGAAGCCGATCGGTGTGCTCTGGCGCCGCCTCGATTCGGCCTTTGCCGACCCGCTGGAGCTGAACCAGAATTCGCATATCGGCACGCCCGGTCTCGTGGAAGCGCTGCGCGCCGAAAGCGTCACCATCGTCAACGCGCTCGGCACCGGCATTCTCGAAACCCGGGCGCTTCTCGCCTTCATGCCGACCATCTGCCGGCATCTGCTGGGGCAGGATCTGAAACTGCCGTCGATTGCCACCTGGTGGTGCGGCCAGAAGGAAGAGCGCGAGCAGGTCGCCAAGAATATCGAGAAAATGGTGATCGGCCCGGCCTATTCCCGTGCGCCTTTCTTCGACGACAACGGCGAATCCGTGCTCGGCTCCTCGCTGCGGGCAACGGCCAAAGATTCCATCGCCAACTGGCTGAATTCGGACGGTCAGAAACTGGTCGGTCAGGAAGTCGTCACGTTGTCGACGACGCCCGCCTGGGTGAATGGCAAACTCATGCCGCGGCCGATGTCGCTGCGCGTCTTCGCTGCCCGCACGGCAAACGGCTGGCAGATCATGCCCGGCGGTTTTGCCCGCATCGGCTCCGGCGCCGACGTCTCGGCGATCGCCATGCAGTCCGGCGGAGCAGCCGCCGACGTCTGGATCGTCAGCGACAAGCCGGTCGAGCGCCACACCCTGCTGCCGGCCGAGGGCAGCTTCACCCGCAACATGCCTGGCAGCCTGCCGAGCCGGGCGGCCGACAATCTGTTCTGGCTCGGCCGATATATCGAACGCGCCGAAGGGGCGTTGCGGATCCTGCGCGCCTGGCATGCGCGTTATGCCGAAGCCGCCGATCCGAGCCAGCCGCTGCTCGCCGACGTCTCCGCCTATCTCGCGGCCGTCGATATCGATACCGCCGAGCCCGTGCCCGAGAGGCTCCTGCGCAACATCGACAGCGCCGTCTATTCCGCCAGCAACATCCGCGACCGCTTCTCGCCCGATGGTTGGCTCGCCCTCAACGATCTCGCCAAGACCGCCCGCCGCTTTCACGCCACCGTCACTGCCGGCGATGACGCCAGCCATGCGATGACGATCCTCCTGCGCAAGCTCGCCGGTTTTGCCGGCCTCGTGCACGAGAACATGTACCGCTTCATGGGCTGGCGTTTCCTCTCCCTCGGCCGCTATATCGAGCGCGGCCTGCACATGACGCGCTTGCTCGGCCACATGTCCGGCCCGGAAGCGCCCGACGGCGCGCTCGACATGCTGCTCGAGATCGGCGACAGCGTCATGACCCATCGCCGACGCTACAACGTCAACACCGCGCGGCTGACCGTCACCGACCTGCTTGCGCTCGACCCTCTCAACCCGCGCTCGGTCCTCTTCCAGGTGAACGAGATCCATCATGAGGTCGAGCAACTGCCGAACGCCCTGATCAACGGCCAGATGTCGCCCTTCTACCGCGAGGCGATGCGGCTTCATTCCGGTCTGGCGGTAATGACGCCGGAGGGCATGGGGGTCGAGGTCTACCAGCGGCTCGAACGCGAATTGGAGCAGCTTTCGGATCTGCTCGCCCAGACCTATCTCGGGTGACGGCAGTGCTTTACGATCTATCGCTCCGCATGGGTTACAGCTACGACGTGCCGGCCTCCGGCGCTCGCCATATCATGCGACTGATGCCGCTGTCGCTGAGCAACCGACAACGCCTGGTCGCCGGCTCCATCACCATTTCGCCGACGCCGGACGAGCAGTCTCACTTCCTCGATTTCTTCCAACATCCCGCCACCTCCTTCATGCTGCGGACGCCGCATGAGACGCTCGACATTCGCATGCAGGCCCGTGTGCAGGTCGAAAGCCAGCCGATCGCCGCCGATTTCTCGCCGCTGCTTGCCGACTTGCCCGAGGAAATATCCGGCGTCTGGTCACTTGCGCCGGATTCGCCGCATCACTTTCTCGGCGACAGCCCGCGCCTGACGCAGACGCGCGAGATTGGCGATTACGCACGAAGCTGCGTCACGCCCCAGCTGACAGCCATGCAGATCGCCCATGCGCTCTGCGCCCGCATCAATAAGGATTTCACCTACGATTCCGACGCAACCGCGGTGGACACGACCCCCCTCGAAGCGTTCAGGCTGAAGCGCGGCGTCTGCCAGGATTTCACCCATGTCATGATCCTGGCGCTTAGAAGCCTCGGCATTCCGGCCGGCTACGTCTCCGGCTTCCTGCGCACCATTCCGCCCCCCGGTAAGGAAAGGCTGGAAGGGGCGGACGCGATGCATGCCTGGGTGCGGGTCTGGTGCGGCGAGACGATCGGCTGGATCGAACTCGACCCGACCAACAACATCCCCGCCGGCATGGACCATATCGTCGTCGCCTATGGCCGGGACTATTCCGACGTCGTACCCGTCATCGGTGTATTGAAAAGCTATGGCGGCCAACGAGCCGTTCAGGCGGTCGACGTCATTCCGCTGAAATGATCCCAAAATTGGAAAAATTAGCCGATTCGTTAAAATTCTATTGACGCCGTAAGGACTGCGTAAAGAAGCCGCGTGCGTAAATCATCCCACAGGGTTTCCAGTTGGGTGAACATGATGAGCACCTCCATTTTGCATCCCTGCCTGCGTCGCATGTTCAGCGATCGAGGCGGTAATTTCGGTATCATGACGGCGATCTTGGCGCCGGTCCTTCTCGGCGCTGCCGGCATGGCGATCCACGTCGGTGATATGCTGCTCTCGAAACAGCAACTGCAGGAAGCAGCCGATTCCGCCGCGCTCGCAACAGCCACTGCGCTGGCAAACGGGACGATCCAAACCTCCGAGGCCGAGGCCTACGCGCGGAATTTCGTCGCCGGGCAAATGGCGAATTATCTGCAGAGCGGCGTCGATATCAAAAGCTCGACGGGCGTCAGCGTCCAAACGACGACATCGGGCAAATCGACATCCTACCAGGTCACTGTTTCGCCGAGCTACGACCTCACGGTCAATCCGCTGATGCAAGCGGTCGGCTTCACCACGCAACACCTCTCGACATCAGGCACGACGGTCGGTGGTCACTCAGAGACCCATGGCTCGATCTCCATGTTCCTCGCTCTCGATAAGTCAGGGTCGATGGGATATCCGACCACCACCGTCACGACGGAATCATACACCTACAAGTGCAATCCTCATCTCAACAGTAAGGGCAAGACAATCTACGACACCTGCACCGGCACACGGACGCGTTATTACACAAAGATAGAGGCGCTGAAGCTCGCCGCCGGCAATCTCTTCGGTCAGCTCGATAGCGCGGATCCCAATGCCGAATACGTGCGCACAGGCGCAGTATCCTACGATATCGTTGAATACCCCGCCAGCAGTCTCGCCTGGGGAACTGCCGCTGCCTCAAACTACGTCAACGCGCTTCAAGCGGATGGCGGCACCAACTCCAGCGGCGCAATGAACACGGCCTATGCGTCCCTGACAGCTCAGAACGCTGCCGGAAATGACGCCGAAACCGCCGCCCATCAGCAGAAGACCGGGCAAGTGCCCAAGAAGTACATCGTCTTCATGACGGACGGCGACAACAACAATGATAGCAGCGGCGGCCGTTCCTACGACACCGCAACGAAGAAGACATGCGACGACGCGAAAGCGAAAGGCATCGAAATCTATACGATCGCCTTTATGGCACCAGAGGGCGGACAGGCGCTGCTGCAGTATTGCGCCTCCGATGCCGCCCATTATTTCCAGGCGGAACAAATGGAAGATCTCCTCGCCGCGTTCGAGGCGATCGGTGCGAAGGCCTCCGCTCAGCTGACACGTCTGACGAACTGAGTATACCGCCACGACAAAGGACAAGGAAAAGCCGCGTCGGAACAAACCGGCGCGGCTTTTCGTTATGCTGCCCCGCCAGCGGATCGGGAAAGGCGATTGAAATCAACCCTCCTCAGCGAGGTGAATATGAAGGTTTCGCAAATTTTTCGTTTGTCCAAATCCTTTGTTGCAAGTGCTTCCTAACGATGCATAAACTGTCGCAAGCGCAGGCGACAAATCGATTAAATCAGGCATAACAGCCTGATACAAAATTAAAATTGGCGAGATCTGACCATGAATACCGTTTCCAAGCCGGTTATCCCCTCTCCCGCTCCCCGCAGCTCAAGGCCGGAAATTCTCGCTGAGGAAATCATCGAACGTCTGACCTATCGCATCGGCAAGGATGCCAAGGTGGCAAAGCCGCATGACTGGCTGACGGCGACGATCCTCGTGGTGCGCGACCGTATCATCGACAAATGGATGGCCTCCACACGCGAGGTCTATGCGACCGGCGCCAAGCGCGTCTATTATCTTTCGCTCGAATTCCTGATCGGCCGGCTGATGCGCGATGCCGTGTCCAATCTCGGCCTGATGGAAGAGGTTCGCGATGCGCTGGCCTCGCTCGGCGTCGACGTCAATGTCATTGCCGGCCTGGAGCCGGATGCAGCGCTCGGCAATGGCGGCCTCGGCCGCCTCGCCGCCTGTTTCATGGAGAGCATGGCCACGGTCAATGTTCCGGCCTATGGCTACGGCATCCGTTACGTCCACGGCCTATTCCGGCAGCAGATGGCCGACGGCTGGCAGGTGGAACTGCCAGAGAACTGGCTCGCCCACGGCAATCCCTGGGAATTCGAGCGCCGCGAGAGCTCCTATGAAATCGGTTTCGGGGGCTCTGTCGAATTCATCACCACCCATGACGACCAGCCGCGCTACGTCTGGAAGCCGGCCGAGCGCGTCATCGCCGCCGCCTTCGACACGCCGGTCGTCGGCTGGCGGGGAAAACGGGTCAACACGCTACGCCTCTGGTCGGCGCAGCCGATCGACCCGATCCTGCTCGATGCCTTCAACGCCGGTGACCATATCGGCGCGCTGCGCGAAAGCAACAAGGCCGAAAGCCTGACCCGCGTCCTCTATCCCGCCGACGCCACCCCTGCCGGCCAGGAACTGCGCCTGCGCCAGGAGTTCTTCTTCTCGTCGGCATCGCTGCAAGACATTCTGCGCCGCCACCTGCAGCAATATGACGATTTCACCTCGCTGCCCGACAAGGTGGCCATTCAGCTGAACGACACCCATCCGGCAGTTTCGGTCGCCGAACTGGTGCGCCTGCTCTGCGACGTGCACGGTATGGATTTCGACCAGGCCTGGGATATCACCCGCCGCACCTTTTCCTACACCAACCACACGCTACTGCCCGAAGCCTTGGAAAGCTGGCCCGTTCCGCTCTTCGAGCGCCTGCTGCCGCGCCACATGCAGATCGTCTACGCGATCAATGCCAAGATCCTGCTCGATGCCCGCAAGGGCAAGAACTTCTCCGACAGCGAAATCCGCTCGATTTCGCTGATTGAGGAAAGCGGCGACCGCCGCGTGCGCATGGGCAATCTCGCCTTCATCGGCTCGCACTCGATCAACGGCGTCTCGGCCCTGCACACCGACCTGATGAAGGTCACGGTGTTCGCCGACCTGCACAAGCTCTACCCCGACCGCATCAACAACAAGACCAACGGCATAACGCCGCGTCGCTGGCTGCAGCAGTGCAATCCCAGCCTCACCGGTCTGATCCGCGAGGCGATCGGCGATGAGTTCCTCGATGACGCCGAGAAGCTGCGCCCGCTCGAGGCGCATGCTTCCGACCCGAGCTTCCAGCAGAAGTTTGCCGCAGTGAAGCGGGCCAACAAGGTGGCCCTTTCCAATCTCGTCGCCAGCCGCATGGGCGTGAAGCTCGATCCGTCGGCGATGTTCGACATCCAGATCAAGCGCATCCATGAATACAAACGCCAGCTTCTGAACATCATCGAAGCCGTCGCGCTTTACGACCAGATCCGCTCGCATCCGGAACTGGACTGGGTGCCGCGCGTAAAACTCTTCGCCGGCAAAGCGGCGCCGAGCTATTACAACGCCAAGCTCATCATCAAACTCATCAACGACGTCGCCCGCACCATCAACAACGACCCGTCGGTGCGCGGCCTGCTGAAGGTCGTCTTCGTGCCCAATTACAATGTCTCGCTCGCCGAGGTCATGGTTCCCGCCGCCGACCTTTCCGAGCAGATTTCGACCGCCGGTATGGAAGCCTCCGGCACCGGCAATATGAAGTTCGGCCTCAACGGCGCGCTGACGATTGGCACGCTCGACGGCGCTAATGTCGAGATGCGTGACAATGTCGGCGAGGATAACATCGTCATCTTCGGCCTTAGGGCCGACGAGGTCGCCAAGGTCCGCAGTGATGGCCACAATCCCCGCGCCATTATCGAAGGCTCCCGCGAACTCTCTCAGGCGCTCTCAGCCATCGGTTCCGGCGTCTTCTCGCCCGATGACCGTAATCGCTACACGGCGCTGATCGACGGCATCTATTCGCATGACTGGTTCATGGTCGCCGCCGATTTCGACGCTTATGCCCAGGCCCAGCGCGACGTCGACCAGATCTGGACCAACCAGGCGGCCTGGTACACGAAGACGATCAACAATACCGCACGGATGGGCTGGTTCTCCTCCGACCGCACGATCAGGCAATATGCAGACGAAATCTGGAGAGCCGGATGAAAACGCCGAAAACCCTCCCTGAAGTAAAGCTTTCCTGGGAAATTTCGGCAGATGAAATCACGGCGATCCTTGCCGGCTCGCATTCCAATCCCTTTGCCATCCTAGGTGTGCACCAAGCCGGCGACGCTTTCGTTGCCCGGTGCTTCATCCCGGGTGCCGAGGAAGTGACCGCCATGACGCTCGATGGCGGCATCATCGGCGAATTGAATCAGCTCCACGCCGACGGGTTCTTCGCCGGGCCGGTTTCGCTCGCGAAGCTGCAGCCGGTGCGCTACCGCGCCCGGCGTGGTGACGCCGAATGGGCAGTCACCGACCCCTACAGCTTCGGGCCGGTGCTTGGGCCGATGGACGATTATTTCGCCCGTGAAGGTTCGCATCTGCGCCTGTTCGACAAGATGGGCGCGCATCTCATCAAGCATGACGGCGCGCAGGGCATTCACTTCGCGGTCTGGGCGCCGAACGCCCAGCGCGTTTCCGTGGTTGGCGATTGCAACGGTTGGGACGGCCGCCGCCATGTCATGCGCTTTCGCGCCGACAGCGGCATCTGGGAAATCTTCGCTCCCGATGTGCCGCTCGGCGTCGCCTACAAGTTCGAGATTCGCGGCCACGACGGCGTGTTGTTGCCGCTTAAGGCCGATCCCTTCGCCCGCCGCAGCGAGCTCAGACCCAAGACCGCCTCGATCGCCGCCGCCGAGCTGGAGCAGGTCTGGGAGGATGAGGCCCATCTGAAGCACTGGCGCGAAACCGACAAGCGCCGACAGCCGATCTCGATCTATGAGGTGCATGCCGGCTCCTGGCAGCGCCGGCAGGACGGCACCATGCTGTCCTGGGACGAACTTGCCTCCAGTCTCATCCCCTATTGTGTCGACATGGGTTTCACCCATATCGAATTTCTGCCGATCACCGAGCATCCCTACGATCCCTCCTGGGGCTACCAGACGACCGGCCTTTATGCGCCGACCGCCCGCTTCGGCGAGCCGGAAGGCTTCGCCCGCTTCGTCAACGGCTGCCACAAGGTGGGCATCGGTGTCATCCTCGACTGGGTACCGGCGCATTTCCCGACCGACGAACACGGCCTCGGCTGGTTCGACGGCACGGCGCTCTACGAGCACGAAGACCCGCGCAAGGGCTTCCATCCGGACTGGAACACGGCGATCTACAATTTCGGCCGCACCGAAGTGGTTTCCTATCTGGTCAACAATGCTCTCTACTGGGCCGAGAAATTCCATCTCGACGGCCTGCGCGTCGATGCCGTCGCCTCGATGCTCTACCTCGATTATTCCCGCAAGCACGGCGAATGGATTCCGAATGAATATGGCGGCAACGAGAACCTCGAAGCCGTCCGCTTCCTGCAGGACCTCAACATCCGCATCTACGGCCAGCACCCCAACGTCATGACCATCGCCGAAGAATCGACCTCCTGGCCGAAAGTCTCGCAACCCGTGCATGAAGGCGGGCTCGGCTTCGGTTTCAAATGGAACATGGGCTTCATGCATGACACGCTGAGCTATATGAAGCGCGACCCGGTGCACCGCAAACACCATCATAACGAGCTCACCTTCGGCCTCCTCTATGCCTATTCGGAAAATTTCGTCCTGCCGCTGTCGCACGACGAGGTCGTTCACGGAAAGGGCTCGCTGATCGCTAAGATGCCGGGCGATGACTGGCAGAAGTTCGCTAATCTGCGCGCCTACTACGCTTACATGTGGGGCTATCCCGGCAAGAAGCTGTTGTTCATGGGCCAGGAATTCGCCCAGTGGAGCGAATGGAGCGAGGATCGGTCGCTCGACTGGAACCTGCTGCAATATCGTATGCACGAGGGCATGCGGCGCCTGGTGCGCGACCTCAACTTCACCTATCGCAGCAAGCCCGCCCTGCATGAGCGTGACTGCGAGGGCGACGGCTTCGAATGGCTGATTGCCGACGACGGCGAGAATTCCGTCTTCGCCTGGCAGCGCAAGGCGCCGGGCCAGAAGCCGATCGTCGTCATCACCAACTTTACTCCCGTCTACCGCGAGAACTACTTGTTACGCCTGCCTTCCGCAGGCCGCTGGCGGGAGATTCTGAATACCGATGCCGACATCTATGGCGGTAGCGGGAAGGGCAATGGCGGGCGCGTGCAGGCCGTCGATGCCGGCGGCAATATCACCTGCTCGATCACGCTGCCGCCCTTGGCGACAATCATGCTTGAACCTGAAAATTAAGACTGGTGGGAGGAGAAAATGGTAGAGAAGCGTATTCAGCCACTTGCCCGCGACGCAATGGCTTACGTTCTGGCGGGCGGCAGGGGGAGCCGTCTCAAGGAACTCACCGACCGGCGTGCCAAGCCCGCCGTCTATTTCGGCGGCAAGGCACGCATCATCGATTTCGCGCTGTCCAACGCGCTGAATTCGGGCATTCGCCGCATCGGCGTCGCGACGCAATACAAGGCGCATTCGCTGATCCGTCACATGCAGCGCGGCTGGAACTTCTTCCGCCCGGAGCGAAACGAAAGCTTCGACATCCTGCCTGCCTCGCAGCGCGTTTCCGAAACGCAATGGTATGAAGGCACCGCCGACGCCGTTTATCAGAACATCGATATTATCGAGGATTACGGCGTCGAATACATGGTCATTCTCGCCGGCGACCATGTCTACAAGATGGACTATGAATACATGCTCCAGCAGCATGTCGATTCCGGCGCGGACGTGACGATCGGCTGCCTGGAAGTGCCGCGCATGGAAGCGACCGGCTTCGGCGTCATGCATGTCAATGAAAAGGATGAGATCTTCGCTTTCATCGAAAAGCCGGCGGATCCCCCCGGTATTCCCGACAAGCCGGATTTCGCGCTCGCCTCGATGGGCATCTACGTCTTCCACACCAAGTTCCTGCTCGATGCGCTACGCCGCGACGCCGCCGACCCGACATCGAGCCGCGATTTCGGCAAGGATATCATCCCCTATATCGTCAAAAACGGGAAGGCCGTCGCCCACCGCTTCGCCAAATCCTGTGTCCGCTCCGATTTCGAGCACGAGCCCTACTGGCGCGACGTCGGCACGATCGACGCCTACTGGCAGGCCAATATCGATCTGACGGCCATCGTCCCGGAGCTCGATATCTACGACAAGTCCTGGCCGATCTGGACCTATGCCGAGATCACCCCGCCGGCGAAGTTCGTCCATGACGACGACGACCGCCGCGGTTCCGCCACCTCCTCGGTTGTGTCAGGCGACTGCATCATCTCAGGCGCCAGCCTCAACAAAAGCCTGCTCTTCACCGGCGTCAGGGCCAATTCCTTTTCCAAGCTGGAAGGGGCGGTCATCCTGCCGAATGTGAAGATCGGACGGCGGGCGCAGCTCAAGAACGTCGTGATCGACCATGGTGTCGTCATTCCGGAAGGGCTGGTCGTCGGCGAGGATCCCGAACTCGACGCCAAACGCTTCCGGCGGTCGGAAGGGGGCATCTGCCTGATCACCCAACCGATGATCGACAAGCTGGATATCTGACGTATGAAAGTTCTTTCGGTTTCGTCCGAAGTCTTCCCCTTGATCAAGACAGGGGGTCTGGCCGACGTGTCAGGTGCCCTGCCAATTGCTCTGAAAGCCTTCGGGGTCGAGACCAAGACCCTCCTGCCCGGCTACCCCGCCGTCATGAAGGTCATTCGCGACCCTGTCGTCAGACTCGAATTCCCGGACCTGCTCGGTGAGCGGGCGACCGTGCTCGAGGTTGAACATGAGGGTCTCGATCTGCTCGTCCTCGACGCGCCCGCCTATTACGAGCGGCCGGGCGGTCCCTATCTTGATCCGCTTGGCAAGGATTATCCCGACAATTGGCGCCGTTTCGCCGCCCTGTCGCTCGCCGCTTCCGAAATCGCAGCCGGTCTGCTGCCCGGCTGGCGGCCGGATCTCGTCCACACCCACGACTGGCAGGCGGCGCTGACCTCGGTCTACATGCGCTATTATCCGACCCCGGAACTGCCGAGCGTGCTGACCATCCACAACATCGCCTTCCAGGGCCAGTTCGGCCCGGAGATTTTTGCCGGTCTGCGTCTGCCCGATCATGCCTTCGCCATGAACGGCATCGAATATTACGGCACCGTCGGCTTCCTTAAGGGCGGCCTGCAGACTGCCCATGCGGTCACGACAGTCAGCCCCACCTATGCCGACGAAATCCTGACGCCGGAATTCGGCATGGGGCTCGAAGGCGTCATCGCCACCCGCATCGACGATTTGCATGGAATCGTCAACGGCATCGACACCGATGTCTGGAACCCGGCGACCGATCCCGTCGTCCACACCCACTATGGCCCGACGACGCTGAAGAACCGCGAGGAAAACCGCCGCTCGATCGCCGAGTTCTTCCACCTCGACAATGACGATGCGCCGATCTTCTGCGTCATCAGCCGCCTCACCTGGCAGAAGGGCATGGATATCGTCGCCAACGTCGCCGACCAGATCGTCGCCATGGGCGGCAAACTCGTCGTGCTCGGCTCCGGCGAAGCAGCGCTCGAAGGCGCGCTGCTTGCCTCCGCCAGCCGCCATCCCGGCCGGATCGGCGTGTCGATCGGCTATAACGAACCGATGTCGCACCTGATGCAGGCCGGCTGCGACGCCATCATCATTCCGTCGCGCTTCGAACCCTGCGGCCTCACCCAGCTTTACGGCTTGCGTTATGGCTGCGTGCCGATCGTCGCCCGCACCGGCGGATTGAACGACACCGTGATCGACGCCAATCACGCCGCACTTGCGGCGAAAGTGGCAACCGGCATACAATTCTCACCCGTGACCGAAACGGGCATGCTACAGGCAATCCGCCGTGCGATGCATTTTTACGCGGACCGAAAACTCTGGACCCAATTGCAAAAGCAAGGCATGAAATCGGATGTCTCCTGGGAGAAGAGCGCCGAACGCTACGCTGCCCTCTATTCAAGCCTCGTCTCGAAAGGCATGTGACCTAAAATGATCAAGTCCGTACCCACCACGCCCTATCTGGACCAGAAACCCGGCACGTCGGGTCTGCGTAAGAAGGTTCCGGTCTTCCAGCAGCCGAATTATGCCGAGAATTTCATCCAGGCGATCTTCGATTCGCTGGAAGGCTATCAGGGCAAGTGCCTCGTCATCGGCGGCGACGGACGTTACTACAATCGCGAAGTCATCCAGAAGGCGATCAAGATGGCCGCTGCCAACGGCTTCGGCAAGGTCATGGTCGGCAAGGGCGGCATTCTGTCGACGCCGGCCGCCTCCCACATCATCCGCAAGTACAAGGCCTTCGGCGGCATCATCCTCTCCGCCAGCCACAATCCCGGCGGCCCGACCGAAGACTTCGGCATCAAATACAATATCAATAATGGCGGCCCGGCGCCGGAGAAGATCACCGACGCGATTTATGCGCGCTCCAAGACAATCGACAGCTACAAGATCGCCGATTTCGCCGACGTCAATCTCGACCGCATCGGCAAGGACGAGCTTCCCGGCGGCATGATCCTCTCGGTCATCGACCCGGTCGAGGACTATGCCGCGCTGATGGAAGAACTGTTCGATTTCGGCGCCATCCGCAATCTGATCAGCCTCGGTTTCCGCATCGCCTTCGACGGCATGAGTGCCGTCACCGGACCCTACGCCAAGGAAATCTTCGAAAATCGTCTTGGCGCTCCCCTCGGTTCGGTGCGCAATTTCATGCCGCTGCCGGATTTCGGCGGCCATCACCCCGATCCGAACCCCGTTCACTGCAAGGAACTCTTCGATGAGATGATGGGCGAGGACGCCCCCGATTTCGGCGCCGCGTCCGACGGCGACGGCGACCGCAACCTCATTATCGGCCGCGGTATCTTCGTCACCCCTTCCGACAGCCTGGCGATCCTTGCAGCCAACGCCAATCTCGCCCCCGGCTATTCCGGCGGTCTCGCCGGCATCGCCCGGTCGATGCCGACATCGGGCGCGGCCGACCGCGTCGCCGAAAAGCGCGGCATCGGCATGTATGAGACGCCGACCGGCTGGAAATTCTTCGGCAACCTGCTCGACGCCGGCATGGCGACGATCTGCGGTGAGGAAAGCTCCGGCACGGGCTCCAATCACGTCCGTGAGAAGGATGGCCTCTGGGCCGTGCTGCTGTGGCTGAACATCCTTGCCGTGCGCGGCGAGAGTGTCGCCGACATCGTCACCCAGCACTGGCAGACCTACGGGCGCAACTATTACTCGCGCCACGATTATGAAGGCCTGGACACCGACGCGGCGAATGGCCTGATGGACAATCTACGCAGCCAGCTTTCCACCTTGGCCGGCAAGAACATCGGCAGCCTGAAGGTCGAGAAAGCCGACGACTTCGCCTACCACGACCCGATCGACAAGTCGGTGAGCGAGCATCAGGGCATCCGCGTGCTCTTCGAGGGCGGCTCCCGCGTCGTCTACCGTCTCTCCGGCACCGGCACGTCTGGCGCAACCTTGCGCGTCTATATCGAGCGCTACGAGCCGGATTCGACTCGTCACAACATCGAAACGCAGGAAGCGCTCGCCGATCTGATTGCGGCCGCCGAAAGCATTGCCAGCATTCGTGAGCGAACGGGACGCGATGAGCCAACCGTGATCACCTGATCCGGGGCGGGACATGCGGGACAGCAATTCGGCGCGGGGTGCGATCGTCTTCGAGACCGGCGTCGAATTTTCCGTGTGGTCGCATCACGCCGCGCAGATCGAACTCTGCCTCTTCGAAGGTGACGGCAACAGGGAATTTGCGCGCCTACCGATGGCCCGCGATGGCAACCACGTCCATCGCCTCTTCGTCGACGGCCTCGGTCAAGGCGCCCGCTACGGCTATCGCGCCGACGGCATCTATGCGCCCGACAACGGCCTCTGGTTCGACCCGTCCAAACTGCTGATCGATCCCTACGCCAAGGAAATCGACCGGCCGTTCCGCTACGATCCCCGCCTCGGGCTCTACGGCGAGGACAGCCAGGATCTGATGCCGAAGGCGATCGTCACCACCGACACCCCGGCCGCAATCGGCAAGCCGCTCTTCAAACCGGGCGGTTTTATCTATGAAGTGGCGGTGCGGCCCTTCACCATCCTTCACCCCGATGTGCCGGAAGCCGAACGCGGCACGGTCGCAGCCCTTGCCCATCCCTCCGTTATCGCGCATCTGAAGCGGATCGGGGTCGATGCCATCGAACTGATGCCGATTACCGCCTGGATCGATGAGCGCCATCTGCCGCCGCTCGGTCTCACAAACGGCTGGGGCTATAACCCCGTCGGCCTGATGGCGCTCGATCCGCGGATTGTCCCCCGCGGCATGGCGGAACTGCGCAGGACGGTCGCCGCTCTCCATGCCGAAGGCATCGCCGTCATCCTCGATCTCGTCTTCAACCATACCGGCGAGAGCGACCGCTATGGCACGACGCTGTCGCTGCGCGGCCTCGACAACCTGCATTATTACCGCCACGCCCGAAACAGCCCCGGCGAACTGATCAACGACACCGGTACCGGCAACACGATCGCCTGCGACCATCCCGAGGTCAGGCGCCTGGTCATCGACAGCCTGCGGCATTTCGTGCTCAACGCCGGCGTCGATGGTTTCCGTTTCGATCTCGCCCCGGTGCTGGGCCGCACCGCGAGCGGCTTCGAGCGCGACGGCGGAACGCTCGCTGCGATCCTTGCCGATGATCTGCTTGCCGACCGCATCATGATCGCCGAACCCTGGGATATCGGTCCGGGCGGTTACCAGCTCGGCAACTTCCCGCCGTCCTTCCTCGAATGGAATGACAGGGTTCGCGACGATCTGCGCTGTTACTGGCGTGGCGACCAATGGAAGACCGGCTCGCTCGCAACGGCGCTTGCCGGTTCCTCCGACATCTTCTCCCGCAACGACGGCAAAGCGACGCGCAGCGTCAATTTCCTCGCCGCCCATGACGGCTTCACACTGATCGACCTCGTCTCCTATGCCGGCAAGCACAATGACGCCAACGGCGAGCACAATCGGGACGGTCACAACGAGAACCATTCCTGGAACAACGGCGTCGAAGGCGAGACCCTCTATCCCAGTATCCGCAAGCGCCGGATCAACGACGTCATGGCGCTGATCTCAACGCTCTTTGCCACCCGCGGCAGCATCATGCTGACGGCGGGCGACGAGGGCGGCCGCAGCCAGCGCGGCAACAACAATGCCTATTGCCAGGACAATGAGATCACCTGGCTGGACTGGAAGGCGCTGAACGAGGATCTCGTCGCCCATACCGCTTTCGTCGCAGGACTGCGCCGCCGCTTTACCGTCTTTTCCGAAACGGGCTTCCTTTCCGGCAACGGCGACGTCGAATGGATCTCACTCTCCGGCGAACCGATGACCGTTGCGGAATGGGAGACGCCGTCGCTCTCGACCCTCGGCATGCTGCTTACCACAGGCGACCGCTCCTCGCGCGGCAAACAGACCCGGCTTGCCGTGCTTTTCAATCGTTCCGAGAGCCGCCAGCTCTTTACGCTCCCGTCAGAGAATGAGCCGGGCTGGCGCCAGTTGACGCCGGAGGGAGCGAAGAAGGCCGGTGCCAGCGTGACCGTCGAGCCACGCTCCGTCGCCTTTTTCGTAGAAAAATGATCGCCTCCCCCAACTCACTCAAATCCTTGTCGCAATCGTCATGAATGCACGATAAGGCTTTGCCCGGCGGCTTTTCTCACGAGGAATTCATGGTCACGGAAATTTCACTCTCCGACGTGCGGGGATTGATCGGCATGGAAACGGGTCTTTCGGATTGGATTACCGTCGATCAGACAATGATCGACGCCTTTGCGGGGGCGACCGACGACCATCAGTTCATTCATGTCGATCCCGAGCGCGCCGCCGCTGAAAGCCCCTTCGGCGGCACGATCGCCCATGGTTTCCTGACGCTGTCCCTGCTGTCGGCGATGAACTACAACTGCCTGCCGAGGGTGCGCGAGCAGACCATGGGCATCAACTACGGCTTCGACCGGGTCCGCTTCATGACCCCCGTCAGGAGCGGCGCCCGTGTTCGCGGCCGCTTCCTGCTCTCCGACGCCCGCTTCCGCGGCGGCGGCATGCTGATGACCACCTACGATGTGACGATCGAAATCGAAAACGAGAAGAAGCCGGCCCTGACGGCAAGATGGATCACCATCATCCAGTTCGACCCGAAGGACCGGCCGGAAGACGCGTAGGCAAGAGCCGCTTTCCTACGCACCCGGATTGATGGCTTCGCCGTATCCATCACAGATGCCAGGCATTGGCACGAATGGGCCCGCAACTGTCATTTGCGGCCCCTGCAAATTTCATCTGGCTCTTAAGCCACCGGCCCAAAAGCCTCAATGCCCGGCATCTTCCGCCGCCTCGGCCAGCAGCCCGAAGACGTAATCGGAAAACGACCGCCAGCACTCCACCCGAAACGTGTCTTCTTCCGTGCGGAAAAGTACGATCTCCGCCTTGCCGAAGACCGTGCGCGAGGCCGCGCCGACTGGAAAGGACGACAGCGACAGGTCCTGCGGGCAGCCGGCCGCAAGCGTCGCCTCCGCACCCGGCCCGGAGACGATGACCGCCACGTTGCGGTGGGAAACGTCGGTCGCCGAATGCAGCGCGCCGGCGCTGGAACATGCCGCCATCAGATCGCCACCGGCCTGATCGATCAACAGCCACTCGTCCGGCCCGAGCCAAAGCGCCGAGCGCGCACCGGCGCGGCCGGACGTCTTCGGCGTGGTCGGCACAGAGAGGCCGAGAGCCAAAGAAAGTGCTTTGAGCGACCCCGCCGGCGCGCGCAGCGCCACGCGGCTTGCGGGCGGTGCGACGGCCAGACGCACAGTGGCGGAGCCGCCGAGACGGCCGGCCAGCGCCGGCTTGCGAATTGCAACATCAGCCATGGATGCGGCCTCCTTCCTTGTCAAAGAATACCAGATCCGTCACTTCGACGGCGATCGTCCGATCCGGCATCGGCACATAAAGCGTCTCGCCCATCCGCGCCCGGCCGCCGGCGACCAGAGCGAAGGCGATCGACCTGCCGCAATTTTCCGACCAATAGGCCGATGTGACATGGCCGAGCATCGTCATCGGCTTCGGCTCGTTCGGGCTAGCGACGACCTGCGCGCCTTCTTCGAGCACCAACTTCGGATCCTTGGTAACGAGGCCGACGAGCTGCTTGCGTCCCTCCTTGACGAGGTCCGGCCGCTGCAGCCCACGAATGCCGACGAAGTCCTTCTTCTTCTTCGAAACGGCCCAGGCGACGCCCGCGTCGTCGGGGGTTACGGTCCCGTCCGTATCCTGGCCGACGATGATATAGCCCTTCTCAGCGCGGAGGACGTGCATGGTCTCAGTGCCGTACACGCAGGCGCCGAGCGGTTCGGCATTGGCCCAGACCGCTTCGAGCACCGACTGGCCGTAGTCGGCCGGCACGTTGATTTCGAAACCGATTTCTCCCGTGAAGGAAACGCGGAAGAGCCGCGCCGGTACGCCGCAGACCGTGCACTCGGCAACGCTCATATGCGGGAAGGCCTCGTTGGAAAGATCGACCCCTTCGACGAGAGGCTCGACGATCTCGCGCGCCTTCGGTCCCTGGACGGCGATGACAGCCCATTGTTCGGTCACCGAGGTCAGCCACACCTTCAGATCGGGGAATTCCGTCTGCAGGTAATCTTCCATGTGATGGAGAACACGCGGCGCTCCGCCTGTCGTCGTCGTCACGTGAAAACGATCCTCTGCCAGACGCCCGACGACGCCGTCGTCATAAACGAAGCCGTCCTCACGTGTCATGATGCCGTAGCGCGCCTTGCCGGGCTTCAGTGTATCCCAGGCATTGGTGTAGATCAAATTGAGGAATTTCGCCGCATCCGGGCCTACCACTTCGATCTTGCCGAGCGTAGAGGCATCGAAGATGCCTGCCGACTCGCGGGCCGTCCGGCACTCGCGCGCGACCGCCTGGTGCATGTTCTCGCCCGAGCGCGGATAGAACCAGGCGCGCTTCCAGTTGCCGACATCCTCGAAAACGGCGCCATGCGCTTCTTCCCAGTCGTGCAGCGGCGTCTTGCGCGTCGGATCAAACAGCTTTCCGCGTGAATGGCCGATCAGCGTACCATAGGTCACCGGCGTATAGGGTGCGCGGAAAGTCGTGAGACCGACCCGCGGGATTTCCTTGCCGAGCATTTCGGCGGCAATCGCCAGGCCATGCATATTCGAAAGCTTGCCCTGATCCGAGGCCATGCCGTTGGTCGTAAACCGCTTGATATGCTCGATCGAATGCATGCCTTCGCGCACGGCAAGGCGGATATCCTTGGCGCAGACGTCATGCTGGAAATCGATGAAGGCCTTGGCGTTCGTCTTCGGTCCGGCGCCTTCGGCAGCGCCGATCATCCCGCCCGTCCAGTCATAGGGCTGCTCGGCCGAAATCGTGATTTTCCCGCCGCCGCTCTTGCCCGCGGCCTGCGCCATCAGTTCGCCTGCGGCAAGCGATTCCTCGACCGTTCGCTGCAGGTCGTCGGTGCCGTTACAGGCGCCGACCGAAAGGCAATCCTGCGCATAGGTGCCGGGCAGGAAACGCTGGCTTTCCGCTTCGAAGGCCACCTTGCCGCGGGACTGCGAGAACAGATGCACGGATGGCGTCCAGCCGGCCGAAACCAGAAGCGCATCGACCGGGATCTTGCGCGGCGAACCGCCGCCGTTGCGCGCTACTGTCATCGATGAGATGCGCAGCCGCCCCGCCGTATTGATGACCGACTGGCCGGTAAGAACATCTATGCCGAGTGCACGCGCCTCCGCCAGCACTGCAGCACCCTGCGCCTGCCTGCAATCGACGATGGCGGCGACCGAAACACCGGCCCGCTTGAGATCGAAAGCCGCCTCATAGGCAGAGTCGTGCGCCGTGTAGATGCCGACATTGTTTCCGACGGCGACACCGTAATGATTGAGGTACATCCGCCCCGCCGAGGCGAGCATGATGCCGGGCCGGTCGTTGTTGGGAAATACCATGTGCCGCTCGATCGAGCCGGTGGCGAGAATCACCCGCTTGGCCCGGACCTGCCACAGCCGCTCGCGCGGCAGATCACGGGAAGGCTTGGCCATGTGATCGGTGACGCGCTCGGCAAGGCCGACGAAATTATGGTTGTAGTAGCCGAAGGCGGTCGTGCGGGTGAGCACTTCGACATTGTCCATCGCCTTCAGCCGCGCCTCGGTCTTCTGCGCCCAGGCGTAACCATCCTGTCCGTCGATCCTGATGCCGGCATCGTAGCGCAGCGCACCACCGGTTTCCGCCTGCTCGTCGCAGAGGATCACCTTCGCGCCGGTCTCGGCCGCGGCCAGCGCTGCCGAAAGCCCGGCCACCCCGGCACCGACCACCAGCACGTCGCAATGGGCGTAGCGGCTGGCATAATGGTCCGGATCTTCTTCCGTCGGCGCGACGCCGAGACCGGCAGCGCGGCGGATGAACGGTTCGTAGATGTGTTTCCAGCCGGAGCGCGGCCACATGAAGGTCTTGTAGTAGAAGCCGGCGGCGAAGAACGGCGACATCAGGTTGTTGACCGCACCGACGTCATAGGCAAGCGAAGGCCAGCGGTTCTGCGACTGGACGATCATGCCGTCGAAGATTTCCTGCACCGTAGCGCGGACGTTCGGCTGCTTGCGCGCCTTGTCACGCGCGACATCGATCAGCGCGTTCGGCTCTTCGGCGCCTGCCGAGAGGATGCCGCGAGCCCGATGATATTTGAACGAACGGCCGACGAGATGAATGCCGTTGGCGATCAGCGCCGAAGCGACGGTATCGCCTTCCAGCGCCGTATAGCTCTTGCCGTCGAAGCTGAAGCGCGCGGTCTTTGCAGGCGTCAGACGCCCCTTCCCGGCGATACGATTAGCACCGCTCATTGGGCCTCTCCTTCCACCGCTTCATAGGTCTCGACAGGGCTATGCTGTTCGGCCTCGGCACCGATCCGCGGCTTCGGCTCGCCCGCCTTGTAGGTCATGATGAACTTGTCGCTCACCGTATCGCGCGCCGCGTTGAAGAACCGGCCGCAGCCGTGAATATGCCGCCAGCGTTCGAAGATCAGCCCCTTCGGGTTGTCGCGCAGGAAGAAGTATTCTTCAAATTCCTCGTCCGAGACCGAGGCGATATCAGCGGGCCGCACAATATGCGCGTCACCCGCGCCGCGGAATTCGAGCTCGGAACGCTCTTCCTGACAGTAAGGGCAATGGATCAGCAGCATGTGAGATTTCCTTCTCCTCCCCTTCTCCCCAGCAGGGAGAAGGTGCTTTCAAGGCGGATGAGGGCGTGAATAACGAAAGAAGCGAGCGTCTGAGCGAACACGTTCATCATCAGTGCGCCACCGCCGCAGCCGCCGCTTCATCAATCAGCCGGCCGCTGCGGAAGCGTTCCAGCGTCAGGCCGGCATTGAACTTGTGCGCTTCATCGCGGGCGATGAGGTGCGCAAAGAGATTGGCCGAGCCCGGCGTTGCCTTGAAGCCGCCGGTGCCCCAACCGCAATTGACGTAAAGCCCGGGAACCGGCGTCTTTGACTGGATCGCCGAACGGTCCGGCGTATTGTCGACGATGCCGCCCCATTGCCGCATCATCTTCACGCGCCGGAACATCGGAAAGAGTTCGCAGATGGCGTCGAGCGTATGCGTGATGATCTGCAACCCGCCGGTCTGGGAATAGGAATTATACTGGTCGGTACCGGCGCCGATGACGAGCTCGCCCTTGTCGGACTGGGAGATGTAGGCATGTACCGTGTTCGACATGACGACGCAGGGGAAGATCGGCTTCAGCGGCTCGGAGACCAGCGCCTGCAGCGGGCTCGACTGCAGCGGCACGCGCACATCCGCCATCTTCATGATTGTCGAGGTATGGCCCGCGGCCGATACGCCGACCTTTCTGGCGCCGATGAAGCCGCGCGAGGTCTCGACCCCGGTCACCCGTCCGTCAGGACCGCGCCGGATACCCGTCACTTCGCAGTTCTGGATGATGTGCACGCCTCGATCGGAGGCTGCGCGCGCATATCCCCAGGCCACCGCATCGTGCCGCGCCGTGCCGCCGCGACGCTGCAGTGCCGCACCGTTGATCGGATAGCGCGCACTGGCGGAGATGTCGAGCGGCGGACAATAAGCCTTGGCCTGCTCCGGCGTCAGCCATTCATTATCGATGCCGTAGAGCCGGTTGGCGTGGATGTGTCGCTTGAACGACTGCTGGTCGTGAATATTATGCGAGAGCATCATCACGCCGCGCGGCGAATACATCACATTGTAGTTGAGCTCCTGTGAAAGCCCTTCCCAGAGCTTCATCGAATGCTCGTAAATGTGCATGCTCTCTTCATAGAGATAGTTCGAACGGATGATGGTGGTATTGCGCCCGGTATTGCCGCCGCCGAGCCAGCCCTTCTCGAGCACCGCCACATTGGTGATGCCGTGCTCCTTCGCAAGATAATAGGCGGCTCCCAGGCCATGTCCGCCAGCGCCGATGATAACGACGTCGTATTCGGCGCGCGGCTCCGGCGAAGTCCACTGCTTCTCCCAACCTCTGTGGCCGCGAAGGGCCTCCCGCGCCACGGCAAAAACCGAATATTTCCGCATCCGCCTTCTTCTCCTTCGGGCAAGGGCTGTACTCGCGCCCATACAAATCGCAAATCCAAATGCGGCACAACGGCTGTTTTGCGACGCGCGAGAGCTTCACTTTTGACACTGAACGACATCGTGTCGAAAACTGAGCAATTTGCGATGGTGTTAAGCGCCGCTTCCCAAACTCAAACGAAGATCATCCTGCAGGATCTTGCGAAGGTCCGGCCTTCCCCTTGGCGGCAGACCTGACTAGCCCAAGAGGGTGAAAAGACAAGCAGTTAGTATGATGTTAATTTTTCCCCATTGCCGGGATTGGTGTATCATGTGCATACGGGGGCGGCTTTTATTCCAGGCGCTTTTCATTGCGCTATGCGGCTTCCGGCTGGCAACTGCCGCCGAGCCGGTCGGCCAGGCTGTGGTCATCAAGACCGAGGTGACTGGACAAGCAGGCCCGATCGAAGTCAACACAAGCGTTCACCGCGACGAACGCATCAAGACTTCGCAGTCTGGGCTGGGCCAGTTTGTATTTAGAGACGGCACCAAACTTGCGGTCGGCTGGGGGTCCTCCGTCGTCATCGACAGATATGTTTTCGACGACACCCAATCGGTCAAGCAACTCACCATCAAGGCCGCCAAGGGGACCTTCCGCTGGGTAAGCGGCACTTCGAAGTCCTCGGCCTATCAAATTCTGACGCCTGCAGGCACGATCGGCGTGCGCGGGACCGCATTCGATTTTTATGTCGGCCCTGACGGCACCACCGCCGTCGTCCTGTTGAACGGCGCGGCCCGCTTTTGCGGCCCCGGCGGCTGCCGGCAGCTGCAGCAACGCTGCGACTGCGTTATCGCCAAACCGAACGGCGACATGACGGCCGCCCGACGAGTGGAGCGTAACGTCCTCCAGAAGCTTGGAAATGAGCGCGCTCTGCCCTTCCTCTCCGGCAACCAGCGGCTTTCGGGTGGCCTCGGCCTGCTCGGCGGATGCAACATGGCTTCGCTGGTGCCGGAAAGAAGCGAACGAGACCGGCCGCCGCCGGCAATTGCACCCGCTCCGCAAAGACAGGATCCGCCACAGAGAGAGGCCGAGCCACAAAAGGAGCGACCGCAGAAGCCGGAAATGCCGCACCACGACAAGCCCCATCATGATAGACCCGACCACGATAAGCCGGACAGGCCCGATAAGCATGAGGGTCATGGCCGGCATGACGAGGACGGCAAGCCGGGAAATCACGGTCTGGATCATCGGGGGCACGACCGCCAGCATGATGGAGGTCGCGATCACCATCATGATCATGATGGTGCTGGTGATGGTGATGGTGACAATGATCGGAACCACCACAGGGGCCGTGATTTCAATCGCGCTCGCTGAGGCCAGTCAGTCGGCGGCGCTTTTCTCGACGGCCTCAGGCACTTCGCGAAAATGATCGGCCCTGCCGGATATACGCTGGTAGAATTCCGCCAGACCGCCGAGCACTTGCGCAGCCCTGAGCTTTGACGCGCCGACAAGCTTGCGGCTGTTCCGCGAATGCGATTGCAGGGCCTGCATCAGCTGCTTGTGAACGATCGCGAGCGCGGCGAATTCCTGGGACGCTGCGACGCGTTCATCGCCGACGACCGCAAGGATCTGCGTCCGGCTGCTCTTCCCTTTGAGCGAGAGGGCGCCGGCCTCGATCACCGCCATCCCCTGCACCGAGCGAGCCGTGCTGTCGGAGATGAGGATATCAAAGCCGACCTCCTTGCAGGACGACTCGATGCGGGCCGCGACGTTGACCGCATCTCCGACAGCCGAATAGTTGAAGCGGGTTTTGGCGCCCATATTGCCGACACAGGCAACTCCGGTATGGATGCCGATGCCGATGCCGACCTCCTGATCGGGTCCGAAGCCGAAGGCGTCGCCGGCGTTCAGTTCGGCGAGTGTCTCGCGCATGGCGAGCGCCGTGCGAACCGCCTTGATTTCGTGATCCGCTACATCAACCGGCGCATTCCAGAATGCCATGATCGAATCGCCGATAAACTTGTCGAGAGTACCTTCATTAGCCACGACATGACGGCTCAGCGCGTCGAGCAATGTATTCAGGAAGGCAACGACATCAGTCGGCGCCAGCCGTTCGCTGATTTCAGTGAAGTTCCTGACGTCGACGAACATTACCGTCAGTTCCCGGTCATCTCCACCGAGGCGCAAGGCATCACGGTTATGCTCGATGCGATGCAGCAGAGACGGAGAAAGATAATGTCCGAAGGCGCGCCGCACCTCGCGCCTTTCCCGGTCGATCACCAGAATGCGGAACGAGGTTGCGGCAAAATGGATAACCGATCCGCTGACGATCGGAGCCAATGGATCGAGAAGAAGCCCCGCATAAAGAAAGGAGAGCCAGGAGGCCACGAGCGCCATTGCGGTAATGAGCAGGCCGCAGACCAGTGCGACGGCGGGACTGACGAAGGTCGTCACCACGACGAGCAGGCATCCGAGCACCGCGATCGTGAGAATTTCCAGCCCGTCCGCCCAGTCGGGCCGCGACAGGAAACGGCCGGAGAGAATCTGTTCGACGACCTGCGCATGCATCGAAACGCCGGGAACGTTCTCGCCGAGCGCCGTGACGCGGATGTCCTGCAGGCCTGCCGCCGAGGTGCCGATGAAGACGATGCTGCCGTCAATGGCGGCGGAGATCTCGGGAGAGGCGCCTCCGGCGGCGAGCACCTGGCGGGCGGAGATATAGCGCTCGGCTCGGTCGGGGCTGACATAGAGCCAAAATTCGCCCGCCGCCGTCAGCGGCACGACGAAATCGCCGATCTTTGCCGATGTCATCACGCCGGCGCGATCGGGCGCGCCGGCCAATACATACGTCGATACACCTTGCGCGACGCGCAGCGCCTCGACCGCGAGATTGGGATAGAGCTGCACGCCGTCGGTCAGGAACAACGGCACCGCCCGCACCACCGGCGAAGGATTGCCGGGATTGAGGCTGATGTGGCCGAGCCCTGCGGCATTGGCTTCCAATTGCGGCCTGAGCGGCGTCGATGCCGCAAGATAGGGCGGAGCCGAGACGGGGCTTTCCCCGGTGAAAGCAAAACCCGCCTTGACTGGCGGCCGGTAACTGCCTTCGTTGGAAAGGCCGAAACCGAGCACGACGGGTTTGCCGGAGATCGAGCGGGCAAAGATCTCGTCATTGTCGGGAAGCTTCTCTGCTAGGGACGGATCAACCCCCGCCACCTCGCGCACGACGTTGCGCGGCGACAGCCGGTCCGGCTCTGAAAAGAGAACGTCGAAGGCGATGGCCGCAGCGCCCATGTCAGAAAGCCGGTCCACCAGCAGGGCCAACCGGTCCCGTGGCCACGGCCATTGGCCGAACTCGCGCAGCGACGCCTCATCAATGTCGATCACATGGACCGGCATGGGCTCGAATGTCCGCGGAAGCAGGCGTTGGTACTCGTCGAAGGTCACCCCACGGATCAGCTTGAAGATCCCGGGATCGTCTGCCCGCAGCATCGTCAGCGCAGCCACGATCACCAGTCCGACAACGACACCGATTTGCTGCACGCGCGTCATCATCTCAACCGGTGTCCCTCTCCCAAACGACAGCCTACGCCGCTTTCTGCCCCGACGCCATTCACTCATGCGCCACGACGCTTCTTTTCGCTTTCCAGCCTTCCGCTTCCCGCCGGTCGGCGCAACGGCATCTTCAAATTTGGCGACGCCGTCGTTTCGACCACGCTTTTGCTTGGACGACACGGCTTCGATCTTGTCGGACGCGCGGTGAAATGTTCTTGTAACGGCGCGAAGCGCGAATGCTTTTATATGGAAGAGTGAGGGGCTCCCGTGATTTCCGAAACCGCCGTGCGCCGCACCGGCTATTGGCTGATCGTCGTCGTGCTGGCGATGCTGGCTGGACTGCCGCTGGCCGTCTGGCTCGACATCAGCGACCTCTCAGGAAATACCCTCAGACGCCAGGCGCGCGATATGAGCTCGCTGATATCGAGCATCCGCTCCTACTATTCCGCCAATGTCGTCGGACGCGTTCTGGCCGCGCACGCCAGCGGCGCGACCGCGGGCACGGTCGTCTCCCACAACTACGCCAATATCCCCGGCGCCATCCCGCTGCCGGCGACACTTTCGCTGGAACTCGGCGACGTTATAAAAGAGCAGCAGGCCAACATCACATACCGCTTCGTCTCCGATCTGCCGTTCAAAAGTCGCGCTTCCCACGAGCTCGACGATTTCGAGAAACGAGCGCTTGTCGCACTGCGCGCCAATCCACAGCAGACGTTGAGCGACCTCACCCGCGTCGGATTGACCGATACCTTGCGCTTCGTCACGCCGGTCGTCATGGGCCAGGCTTGCGTTGCCTGTCACAACAGCCACCCGGAAAGTCCGAAGACCGACTGGAAGGTCGGCGATGTGCGCGGCATCCAGGAAGTGGTCATCAAGCAGCCCTATGCAAGCAACGTCTTCGCCTTCAAATATCTGCTCTGCTATTTCCTTTTTGTCGCCATCATCGGCCTCAGCTTCATTCTGCTGCAGCGCCAGCAGGCCCGCGCCATCCATGGCGCCAACCGGGATCTCGAAGCGGCGAACGAATTTCTGGCGAGCGTTTCCCTGAAGATTTCACGTTATCTCTCGCCGCAGATCTACAAGAGCATCTTCAGCGGACAGAAAGACGTCGTCGTCCATACCGAGCGCAAGCGCCTGACGATTTTCTTCTCCGACATCAAGGATTTCACCGCTACCACCGAGCGGCTGCAGCCGGAAGCGCTGACGGATATGCTCAACGAATATCTGACCGAAATGTCGAACATTGCCCTCGCCCATGGCGGCACGGTGGACAAGTTCATCGGCGACGCCATGCTGGTCTTCTTCGGCGACCCGGAAACGAAGGGTCCGGAGGAAGATGCGAAAGCCTGCCTGCGCATGGCCGTCGACATGCAGCGTCGCCTCGGCGAACTCAAGGACAGATGGCGCAGAAACGGCACCGAGGAGCCTTTCGTCGTGCGCATGGGAATCAACAGCGGTTATTGCAACGTCGGCAATTTCGGCAGCAACGATCGCATGGACTATACGATCATCGGCGCGGAGGCCAATCTCGCAGCCAGGCTGCAGTCGATCGCCCAGGGCGGAGAAATCGTCATCAGCTACGAAACCTATGCGCTGGTGAACGAGATCGTCGACGCCCATCCCTTGCCGCAGATCACCATGAAGGGCATCCAGCGCGAGGTCGTGCCCTATGCCGTCGACGGGCTGAGGCTCGGCGCCGACCACAAAAGCCGCGTTCTCAGCGAACATCTCTCGGGTCTCGACCTGCATCTGGATATGAGCCGGCTGGAGCCTGCCGATCGACTCCGGGTCAGGACGGCGCTCAAGGAGGCAATCGCCGCCCTGGACGAGGCCCCGCCGGAAGCGGCTCGCTTGAGACAGGATGCCGGGCAGATATGATTTTTCCAACTGCCGCCGATATCCATCTGGACTTCCCCTACTCGATCTGCTATCCCGCATCACCAATCGCAAGGCCGCGGCCGCGCGAACGTTATATTTTTGCCCCTGGCGCTGCGCTGCCTCAGGCATCAACCAAACCAAAGGAACGTGATTCTCGTGCAGGTACTTGTCCGCGATAACAATGTCGATCAGGCTCTCCGCGCTCTCAAGAAGAAGATGCAGCGCGAAGGCATTTTCCGCGAAATGAAGATGCGCGACTACTACGAGAAGCCTTCGCAGAAGCGCGCTCGCGAAAAGGCCGAGGCTGTTCGCCGTGTTCGCAAGCTGGCCCGCAAGCGCGCCCAGCGCGAAGGCCTAGTCGCACGCTAAGCGTTGCCGTCGTTTTTTCGACGTTTTCAGATGTATTGTGGCGGGGGCGATGGGTTCGCCGCCGCCTTTTTAGTTTGCCGCTGAAGATCGCATATCCAGAAATCGGATATGCCGCATGGGGAAAGCGAGCCCGAATGGCTGATACCACCTTCAATCCGTCCCGCGCCTGGCGCTTTCAGAAATCCGCATTCCTGCCGGCTTTGACGCTGGCGGCCATGGTCGGCCTTGCAGGCTGCGAGACGACCAACACCACGGATGCCGTAATCCGCATCGACAAGGCGCAGGGCTCGGAAGAGAACATCGCGTCGCTGACGGCTGTTATCAACGCCAATCCGAGGGATCCCGAAGGGTATAATGTCCGCGGTTCCGCCTATGGCCGCGGCGGCCAGTTCCGCCAGGCGCTGAACGATTTCAATACAGCATTGCAGATCAACCCGCGCTTCTTCCAGGCCTATGCCAACCGCGCGCTCGTCTATCGCAACATGGGCCAGCAGCAGCAGGCGATTGCCGACTACAATGCCGCCCTGCAGATCAATCCGAGCTACGACGTCGCCTATATCGGCCGCGGCAATGTCTATCGCATGGCCGGACAGGACGATGCAGCTTTCAACGATTTCAGCAAGGCGATCCAGCTCGGCACGACCGATGGCCGCGCCTATCACAATCGTGGCCTGATCTATCAGAAGCGCAATCAGCAGGATAAGGCAATCGACGATTTCTCGAAGGCCATCTCGCTCGCCCCGAATTCGCCGGAGCCCTATAATGGCCGCGGCATCTCCTACATCGCGCTGAATGACGACGACAACGCATTTGCCGATTTCAATCACGCGATCGATCTCAACGGCAATATCGCCGAATCCTGGGCCAACCAGGCTCTTGTCTACGAACGTCGCGGCGACAAGGCCAAGGCTGCCCGCTCCTATCGCCATGCGGTCGGGCTTGACCCGAAATACCAGCCGGCCCGCGATGGTCTCGCCCGAGTGGGCGCTCCAGCCGGCTAAGGATGTGAATTGGGGCGGCCGGGCCATCGGATGCCCAGAACCTTGGCGTTGCAGAAAATCTCCGGCAGAATCTTTATCGATGACCGGGCCCGGTGCGCGTGCAGCAACGGGTGGCGGAATAAGTTGTTATGAAGGCGCCGCATCGCTTTGAAAAGAGAGACGGAAAGACCGCCACCGTCTTCCGTGGCATGTTATACGATGTTGCAACCTGCTTTTGCTCCCCCTAACATGCGGCTGCTTCGATAGCCCGCTATCGGGGTGTGCGAAAACATGTTGAGGGCGGTTTGCGAGAGATGCGGATCTTTGCTTTCCTGACCGCAGACGAAAACTGTTGCGGACAGCGCGCACAGCAGCGCCTCACATCTTTCAAGACGCACAAAGGACGCGGCAATATCGCTTGTGGCGGCGGCGCGCAATAAATGAAGATCGTGGCGCTGTTTTTTCCCAAAGCTTCGATCGGCACCTATCTCGTTGCCATGGCGGTGGCGATCGCGTTGCCGATCTTCGCCTTCGTGACGCTGCTTCTGCTGCAGTTGGAGGACAACCAGCGCTCCGCGCTAAAGCGCGAGACGGCGCAGGACGCGCTTGCCCTGTCGCGCATCATCGATCGCCAGCTTCAGGATATGGCGACGACGTTGCGGCTGCTGTCGAGCTCCCCGGAACTCGAAAACGGCGATCTCGCCTCCTTCCACCAGCGCACGGAAGCAGCTCTGCGGAACAATGCGCTCTACGTCCAAGCGGTCGACGCAACTGGCCAGCAACTGCTGAACACACGCCGACCTTTCGGCGCGGAGCTCGGAAAGACGGCAAACATCGCCGCCCTCGATGCCGCAATGAAATCCGGTCGCATCGAGGCGTCGGATGTGGTCCGCGGCAGAACCAGCGGCGACTGGGTCTACAATGTCATCCTGCCGAGAAAGAACGATCCTGTTTCCGCCCTCATCATCACACAGGATGCCCAGGATCTCGGCCGGCTCGTAACGACCCAGGGTCTAGCCCCTGGATGGTCGGCGGCTGTGCTTGATCAAAGTGGTCACGTGGTCGTTGCCGCCGGCCCGACTGCCCTCGAACCCGGCACGCCCTTCGATCCGCGCATCCTGCCGGCGCTCAGTTTTTCCCGGGGCGTGTTCGAAGACAAGACGATCCTGCCGCACATGCTCCTCGGTTATGCACAAATTCCCGGCTGGTCCTGGAAGACGGTGATCTGGGGGCCGGTGGCGCAGGCGTCGATTCTCAGCACCTGGCGTTTCCTCATCATCGGAGGAGTTGCCCTCGTGCTCGTTGCCGTACTGGCCGCCTATGCCGTCGCGAGACAGGTCCGCACCACCATTCGCGAGATTGCCGACATGGCGAACCGCATGGGTCAGGGCCACATCGTCTCACCGGTTGAAACAAGCGTCATCGAGGCGAACCAGGTGGCGATCGCTCTTTCGAACGCCTCATTCGATCGCAGCCAGACCGAGGACCGGCTGCGGTTCGTCATGCATGAACTCGTCCATCGTACCAAGAACCTTCTCACGCTTGCTCAGGCCATGATGCGCCAGCTGGCCAAACAGGCCGACAGCGTCGAAACCTTTCAGGCTGCCGTCGCCGACCGCCTTGAGGGGCTGGCGCGTTCAATAGAGCTCCTGACGAGCGAGCAATGGGGAGGCGTGTCGCTCCGGCGGGTCGTTGATATCCATCTGCAGGCCTTCCCGCAATCGCGCGACCAGATCGAAATCACAGGCGAAGATTTCGTCCTGAAGCCGGATGCGGTGCAGAACCTGGGCCTTACCCTGCATGAGCTCGCCACCAATTCAGTGAAATATGGTGCGCTCTCCGTTCCGCAGGGGCGCGTCCGCTTCGACTGGCACGATGTTAGGGACGAAGGCAAGCCGGATGCCCTGCTCCGCTTCACCTGGGAGGAGCGCGGCGGCCCGGCGGTCACCGAGCCGTCGCGCTCGGGCTTCGGCACGACCGTCATCAAGGCGCATGCCGCTGCCGCCTTCCGTGGCACGGTGCAGGTCGATTTCCGGCCTGAAGGCCTGTTATGGGTACTGATAGCCCAGCGCGCCACGCTGGAGCGGGAATAACCCAGGAACAATCGCCACCTCAACCCGTTTCGGACAGGTCGTTTTCAAGGAGAAGGACCATGTTCAAGCAAACGATGATCGCCACCGCGGCTCTGACCGCGGCTGCCTGGGTAAGCCCGGCGAGCGCGGAAAATTATGTGACGCTTGGCCGTCTGGTCTGCGGATCGGATGGCGGTCAGGGTCTGATCGTCACCTCGCAGAAGAACCTCATCTGTACCTATACACCGGCAGCCGGCGGCGCCAAGGCGGTCTATGCCGGCAAAATCGAAAAATTCGGCCTCGACATCGGCCAGACGGGCAAGAGCGTGATGATCTGGCAGGTCCTGGCAAAGACCGGCACCGATATGCCGCAATTCGCCCTTGCCGGCGAATATTACGGAGTCGGCGCTGATGCGAGCATCGGTGCGGGCGCCGGCGCCAAAGTGATCGCCGGCGGCACCAATAAGGCTTTCATGCTGCAGCCGCTGAATGTTCAGGCCCAGGAAGGGCTGAACCTGGCGATCGGCGTCGAGAAGATGACGCTGGTGCCGGGCGAGATATGAGAAAGCCGCCCCGAAGGGCGGCTCATCGGCTCAATGCGCGATCGCCTTGTTGATATCCTCGGTCATTTTCTTGGCGTCGCCGAGCAGCATCATCGTGCCATCCTTGTAGAACAGCGTGTTGTCGATGCCGGCATAACCCGAACCAAGCGAGCGCTTGACGAAAAGGCAGGTCTTCGCCCGATCGACATCGAGGATCGGCATGCCGTAGATCGGCGAGGTCTTGTCGTCGCGCGCAGCCGGATTTGTGACGTCATTGGCGCCGATTACATAGGCGACGTCGGCCTGGGCAAATTCCGAATTGATGTCCTCGAGCTCGAAGACCTCGTCATAGGGAACATGGGCTTCGGCCAGCAGCACGTTCATATGGCCGGGCATGCGGCCTGCGACCGGGTGGATCGCATATTTCACCTCGACGCCGTTCTTCTTGAGATTATCGGCCAATTCGCGCAGCGCATGCTGAGCCTGAGCGACCGCCATGCCGTATCCCGGCACGATGATGACCTTCGAGGCATTGGCCATCAGATAGGCCGCATCCTCGGCGGAGCCGAGCTTGACCGTCCTGTCTGACGTATCGCTCCCGCCGGACGCCGTCTCGCCGCCGAAACCGCCGAGAATGACGGAGATGAAGGAGCGGTTCATGCCCTTGCACATGATATACGACAGGATGGCGCCGGAGGAGCCGACGAGCGCGCCGGTGATGATCAGCGCCAGATTGCCGAGCGTGAAGCCGATGCCGGCCGCAGCCCATCCGGAATAGGAGTTCAGCATCGAAACGACGACGGGCATGTCGGCGCCACCGATCGGCACGATCAGCAGAACACCGAGCGCCAGCGACAGTGCCACGACCGCCCAGAAGTCGAAATGGCTTTCGGTCGCGGCAAGGCCGATGATGAAGAGCACGATCAGCGCCAGCAGGGTTGCATTGATCAGGTGCCGGTAGGGCAGCAGGATCGGCTTGCCGGACATGCGCCCGTCAAGCTTCAGGAAGGCGATGATCGAGCCGGTGAAGGTCAGCGCCCCGATCGCCACGCCGAGTGCCATTTCGATGCGGGCCTCGGTGTGGATATGGCCGATCTCGCCGATACGGAAAGAAGCTGGTGTATAGAGCGCCGAGGCAGCCACCAGCACGGCGGCAAGCCCGACCAGCGAGTGGAAGCCGGCGACGAGCTGCGGCATCGAGGTCATGGCGATGGTGCGGGCGACATAGGCGCCGACGCTGCCGCCGATGGCAAGGCCGAGGATGATCAGCACGAACCCGCCGAAGTTGGGCGTCGCCAGCACCAGCGTCGTCAGGATGGCGATACCCATGCCGATCATGCCGAAGAGATTGCCCTTGCGGCTGGTGGCCGGATGGGAGAGGCCGCGCAGCGCCAGAATGAAGAGAACGCCGGAAACGAGGTAGAGGAAAGCTGCGATACTGGTCATCGATCCCTCACCTGTCCTTCTTGCGGTACATCGAAAGCATGCGCTGCGTGACCAGGAAGCCGCCGAAGATGTTGACCGAAACCAGCACCAGGGCGACGAAACCGAAACCGGTCGCAAGACCGCTTGTGGAGATGCCGACCGCCAGCAGCGCGCCGACGACGATGACCGACGAGATCGCGTTGGTCACTGCCATCAGCGGCGTATGCAGCGCCGGCGTCACCGACCAGACGACGTAATAGCCGACGAAAATCGACAAGACGAAGATCGCCAGCTGGAAGACGAAGGGATCGATCGCCCCGCCCGTCGCCGCACTAGCCGCTTCCGGAGCCTGCGCGGCTGCAGTGGCAACGGCCGTCACCGCTTCGTTCAACTGCTGCAGCGCTCTGTCCATTGCTTCACTGGCCATCACATATCTCCCTTCTTCGCGCCGCCGAAGGCGGGATGAACCACGTCGCCGGCATAGGTCAGCATCGTCGCCTTGACGAGCTCGTCATCGAGGTTGACGACGACCGCCTTCGTTTCCTTGTTGACCATCGTCTCGAGGAAGGTGACGAGGTTCTTGGCGTAAAGCGCCGAGGCGCTGGCCGCGACCCGGCCCGGCATATTCGCAAAGCCGATCACGCTGACGCCGTCGACGTCGGCGACCTCGCCGGCAACGACCCCTTCGATATTGCCGCCGCGCTCGACCGCGAGGTCGACGGCGACCGCACCTGGCTTCATCGAGGAAAGCATGGCGCGCGAAACGAGCCGCGGCGCCGGCCGGCCGGGAATGAGAGCCGTGGTGATGACGATATCCTGCTTGGCGATGTGTTCGGCGACGAGGGCTGCCTGCTTCGCCTGATAGTCTGCGGACATTTCCTTGGCATAACCGCCGGCCGTTTCCGCCGCCTTGAACTCCTCGTCCTCGACGGCGATGAACTTGGCGCCGAGTGAGGCGACCTGCTCTTTGGCGGCCGGGCGCACGTCGGTCGCCGAGACTGCGGCACCCAGGCGGCGCGCGGTGGCGATCGCCTGAAGACCGGCGACGCCGGCGCCCATGACGAAGACCTTGGCCGCCGGCACGGTGCCTGCCGCCGTCATCATCATCGGCATAGCGCGGTCGTAGACCGCCGCGGCCTCGATGACGGCCTGGTAGCCGGCGAGATTGGCCTGAGAGGAGAGCACGTCCATGGACTGCGCGCGGGTGATGCGCGGCATCAGCTCCATGGCGAAGGTCGAAAGCCCGGCGCTTGCGAGTGCGGCAATCGCCTCGTCATTGCCGTAGGGGTCCATGATCGCGATGACAACGGCGCCGCTCTTGTAACCCGCGATTTCCGATGGGCTCGGGCGGCGCACCTTCAGCACCACGTCGGCGGAGGCTGCATCGGCAAAACTGCCGATCCTGGCGCCTACGGCCTCGAACTCGGCGTCCGGAATGCGCGAAGCCGCACCGGCGCCGGCCTCGACGACGACGTCGAAACCGAAACCCTTCATCTTCTTCACGGTCTCGGCGGAGGCCGCGACACGCGTCTCCCCTTCCGTGGTTTCCCTTGCAACGAAAACAATATTGCCCAACTGCCCCCTCCTCCGGGTCAGCCAGACCGCCGCAGGCTCGCCTGCGCAGGCCAAGCACCTAGTTCACAAGGCTTCGGAGAAGCCTCCCCTCCCCTTAGAGCGCCTGCGTCCCCCCGGACGCACAAAGACGCTCCAATTCCCTTGAATAGACACATCGTGTTTGCCGAAAATCGATTGCGATTTTCAGGCCGATGCGCCAGCCGCGATCAGCGGAACAGGAAGATGCCGGCGGCGAGAAGAACGATGAAGACGAAGAGACCGCCGAGAAGGCCGGCGCCGCCGAAGAAACCGGCGGTCATCGCGAGCAGGAGAACGACGAGAAGCATCGTGCCGTATTTCGTGCCGGCAATGAACATGTTGTAGGTCTGCTCATGTTCCTTGTAATCCATCGGCGCGCCGGTCTCGACCGGTCCGGTATGATGTTCGGCCATAAATATCGTCTCCCTGAATGCTTTTGCGCTGCCTGATTCCCTCTTAGGCCGAGGGAAGTCCCTGCCTGCACGAATTACACAATGACAGGCGAAAGCGCAATGCACGAGAATGCCGCAGCCGCGGGTTCCAAGCCACCTTCTTCCGCAAGGAAAAGCGTGAGGGCGCCGGCTGCGGATCTCCTCACTGCTGCATAACCTCTCCTCATTCGCAGAGCAGGAGAAATTACAGCGGCAGGTCGGTGCCGAGTTCACCTTGCGGCACGAAGCGCGCCGTCGGGATGATGGTAAGCGGCGGCAGCGTATCGTGGGGATTGCGCGAAAACATCATGCGCTGTTCGCTGGCGCTGGAGATGAAGAAGGGATAGCGCGTCAACAGCTTGCGCCCGACCTCCACCACATTCGTCGCCATCAGCGTCACATCAACCCCGTAACTCTCCGCCAGTCGGCCGGGCACAATAGTATCGGCATAGAAGACCCGCTTGTAGAAGGCGGCATGCGGGGGCCGAACGGACTGAATAACGCGGTCAGCCCGGAAATACGCTGCCGCGACGATGGCGGGTCTCAGCGTCAGGTAGGGAACCCATGGCATGTTGGCGGTGAGCTCCGGGTCGGCCGCGAAACGCGCCGGGTCGATCAAGGTTAGCCCGGCGTCCAGAAGCTCATCCATCGCCTCGGGAAAGGCCTCTCCGGACCGGCTGATACGATGCTCCGGCGTCACATAATGAATTCGGATCGTACTGACCAGTTCGCCATAGTAGTAGAGACCGAAGATATAGGCATGGCTGTCGAAATCGACATCGTCCAACAGGCCTTCCGGGGCAAGCGACAGCGTGCCGTGGGCCTTGTAGGCTTTGTAGCGCAGCCGCTCCACCTCCTCCATGTCTTCGCTGCTTTCGACGCGGCGATATTCGACATGATCCAGAATTTCCAAAATTTTCGTACTGAAATCACTACGCGTGAACAGTGTGTCTGACATATTTTGATCCACTCGTTAACGGATCATTAATCATACGTCAGTGAGGTTTAGGCAAGAAAATCCGATAATTCGGGCCGTTTATAAAGTATTAAGGTTAACGGCGGGGTATCACAAGGACATCGGCGGCTACCGAAGGCTCAGGCGACCTTGTTGCGGCGACGTTGGACGGCGCGGCGGCCGACGCCCTGTTGCAGGAGTGGGATGTTCTGGGAAGGCACCGGCCGCGAGAAAACATAGCCCTGTACCAGATCGGTGCTGCGATGTTTGTTGAGTAGAGCGAGCTGCTCGTCAGTCTCGACACCTTCGATGACGATCTTCAGACCGAGTTCCCGGGCGAGATTGACCGTCCCTCGCAGCAGCTTGAGGCGGCGAGTATCCTCGACGATATTCCGCACGAAGGAGCGGTCGATTTTGACGATATCGAGCGGCAGCGTGTCGAGATAACTGAGGCTGGAGAAGCCGGTGCCGAAATCGTCGATCGCAATGGTGATGCCGCGGGCTCTGAGTTCCGCCAGGATGGCGCGCACAGCCTGCGGCTCGTCGATCAGGCAGCTTTCGGTGACTTCGAGATGCAGCCGCGCCGCGTTGAGCCCGGAATGGGCAAGCGCGTCGGCGACCACCGACAAAATGTCGGCATCGCGCAAATCCCGTGCAGAGAGGTTAACCGAGACGGCGATGTGCTCCGGCCAGGTCATGCATTCGCTGCAGGCCTGCGACAGCACGAAACGGGTGATGTCGGAGATGATGCCCATATCCTCGGCGAGCCGAATGAAGACGTCGGGCGGGATCGAGCCCTTCTCCGGATGCACCCACCGCGCCAACGCCTCGGCGCATTCGATGCGCGAACCGTCAGCCCGGAACATCGGCTGAAAGACGAGGTGCAGCGCCTGCGCCGCGACCGCCTCGCGAAGGTCTGCTTTCAGCTTTTGCTGCTCGATATAGCGCCCGTCCATCTCGCGCTCGAAGCCTGATATGCCGCCCTTGAAGCGAGACTTGCTCTCGAACAGCGCAAGATCCGCCTTGACACTCCATTCGTCCATCGCAAAAGCGGAACTTTCCAGAATGGCGTAACCGGCACTAAGCGAAATGAGGAAGGTCAGCTCGTCGACTTCATAATGGCCCTGGATCCCAGCGTGCACGCGACGGATCTCGAGATCGAGTGAGGCCGGCTCCTTCGCATGCGGGAAGAACAGGATGAACTGGTCGCCCATCAACCGGCCGAGGATGGCGCTACCACAGACCTGTTTGATGCGGGCGGCGATGGCGCAAAGCAGATGGTCGCCGGTGACGTGACCGCGCATGTCGTTGACATGTTTGAACTCGTCGATATCGAGCACCATAAAGCCAAGCGGCCCCGATTTCCTCGGATTCTTGGCGAGATACTCCTGCACCAGCTGGCCGAAATATTCACGGTTGGGCAGGCCGGTCAGCGCATCGAAGCGGACCATGTGCATGATCTTCTGCTCGGCCTTCACACGGCTGGATACGTCTTCGAAGATCAGCACGGCGCCACCGTCAGCTCTGCGGCTGGCGGAGAATTCGAGCGACAGGGCCTCGGGAAAGTGAATGAGCATGCGCGACAAGTTGCCTTCGGCCACCTGGGTGAGCTGGCGCAGGATGAGCTCCGGCTGTGAGGCGTCCATGAAGCTGTAGCGTGCGCCATAGCGCAGCACGGCGCCAAGATCGCGGTCCTTCAGCCGCTCCGGCGCGCCGATTTTCAGCAGTTCGCAGGCCTTGCGGTTGACGACCTGGATGCGGTTTTCGTCATCGACCATGACGAGGCCATGCGGCATGTTGTTGAGCGCCGTGTCGAAACGGTCGGCGATGATGGTGATTTCCCGGCGCGCGATGACATTCTCGTACAGAAATTCGCGCACGCCGTTCGCCATCGCCCGCGTCGTCAGCCAGAAGGGGATGAGAAAGATCGACAGCACGCCGCGATAGAAGTCGAGCGCCAGCAGGCTGCCGACGATCATCGGCAGGCAGCAGAAGGCCGTCTGGAGGTCGACTGCGAAGCGCGAGCCGTAGTTGCGCCCGACAACGGAAACCATGGTCGCCATGGTGACGGAAATGCAGGCAAGCTCCGCAAAGGAATCGTGCACGACGAAGATAGCGTAGCCGCTGGCGATGCCGAGGAGTGCGGTGGTGCAGGATCCGGCGCCAACAAGAATCCGCTCCCAACGCTCGATTCCCGCGCGCGACAGGCTCTGCTTGTCGACATGATCGAACTGCCGGAAGATGGCCATGCGAGCGCTGAAGACCAGAAGGAAGGCAACCGACAGCAGGATGTAGATGGAGTATTGCGTCTTGGCAGCCACAGCAAGGCACGTCGCGACATGGACGATCACGCCGACAAGAAGCGTCATGCGGTTCCCGGAAAGGGAGCTCACAAACGACAAATACACATCAATAGGGACCCTGTTCGGGTTATCTGGCTTCATCCACACTTTCCCTGTGCGCGGGGATTCTAAGCTCAACCCTTTAAAAATTGATTTCAATCGAATCAAACATTTGGTCAAATTTTCTAAAACCAGCGGATGAACGCCGCAGCCTACGCGAGATCATGCATCCTCCTGGCGAGAATAAGGAAATAATTTATCCACGCTTAGGTTGTTAAAACATCGACGGCCGCCTGTTGCGACTTAGACTATGCTCTAGCCAGAGGCATTTATCCTTCCAATTTCAAAAGCCGTGGTCTACACCGATTCGAAAGAGGGAAAGCTGCCGAAAAATGGCAGGACAAGAACAAGGGAAACGAATGTCGACACTTCTGGCGGCAAGCCGGCTGATTGATTCGATCAGTCGCATCATGGGCAAACTTTCCGAATATATGGTCCTGTTCTGCTGTCTCATCAGCGCCGGTAATGCCATCGTTCGCTACACCTTCAACTACAGTTCGAACGGCTGGCTTGAGATCCAGTGGTACCTCTTTGCCTTCGTCGTCATGCTCGGCGCCTCGCATGCTCTGCGCAACAATGAGCACGTTCGTGTCGATCTGATTTATGGCGCAGTGTCCGACAAGGCGAAGATCTGGATCGACATTGTCGGCCTCATCCTGTTCCTCATCCCCGTCTGCGTCTTCCTCACCTGGCTCTGCTGGCCCTTCTTCGCGCTTTCCTACCGGCAGGGGGAAATTTCGGCCAATGCCGGCGGGCTGATCCGCTGGCCCGTAAAGCTGATCCTCGTCGCCGGCTTCGCGCTGCTTTCCCTCCAGGGCGTTTCCGAGCTGATCAAGCGGATCGCAGCGCTGACCGGCCAAATCAGCATCGACACCAAATACGAAAAGCCACTGCAGTAGCGCTCCCGGGAGGAACGGATTTGTTTGACTTCGGCATCATTCCGCCGGCCATGTTCCTGGGCATGGTCATCTTCATGCTCTACGGCTTTCCGGTCGCCTTTTCACTCGCGGCCGTCGGCCTGTTCTTCGGCATCATCGGCATCGTCACCGGCCATTTCAGCGAAGCCTTTCTGCAAGCGCTGCCGCTGCGCTTTTTCGGCATCGTCTCCAACGACCTCTTGCTCGCCATTCCCTTCTTCACCTTCATGGGAGCGATATTGGAACGCTGCGGCCTTGCCGAGGATCTGCTCGAAGGCACCGGGAAGCTCTTCGGCGGCGTTCCCGGCGGCCTCGCCTATGCCGTCATCCTCGTCGGCGCCGTGCTCGGCGCCATCACCGGCACGGTAGCCGCCTCCGTCATTACCATGGGGGTGATCTCGCTGCCGATCATGCTGCGCTACGGCTACAGCCCGCGCCTTGCCACCGGCGTCATCGCCGCTTCTGGCACCATCACCCAGGTGATCCCGCCCTCGCTCGTGCTCGTCGTTCTCGCCGACCAGCTTGGCAGATCGGTCGGCGACATGTATCTCGGCGCCATCGGCCCCTCGATCCTGCAGGTGACGATTTTCGTGCTCTTCATCCTGGTGATGTCGATCATCCAGCCGAAATCGATGCCGCCGCTGCCGAAAGAGGTGCGCGGCGACTTCAACTGGGCGCTTTTGGCGAAAGTGCTGATGGGCATGGTTCCCTCAATCGTGCTGATCTTCCTCGTGCTCGGTACGATTTTTATGGGCCTTGCGACACCGACGGAAGCCGGCGCGCTCGGCGTCGTCGGCGCCATGGCGCTGGCAGCCATGAACCGCCGTCTCACCTGGCCGCTAATCCGCGAAGCAATGACATCGACCACGCATATTACATCAATGGTGGTGATGATCCTGGTCGGCTCCACCTGCTTCAGCCTGGTCTTCCAGGGCATGGATGGTTCGCGGTGGATCGAGCACATGCTGTCGGGCATCCCCGGCGGCCCGGTCGGTTTCCTGATCTTCGTCAACATCTTCATCTTCGTGCTGGCTTTCTTTCTCGATTTCTTCGAGATCGCTTTCATCGTCATTCCAATGCTCGCGCCCGTTGCCTCCAGCCTTGGGATCGACCTGATTTGGTTCGGTGTCCTGATCTGCGTCAACATGCAGACCAGCTTCATGCATCCGCCTTTCGGCTTCGCTCTGTTCTACCTCCGCTCGATCGCCAGCAAGGACGTCAAGACCTCCGATATCTACATGGGCGCGCTGCCCTGGGTCGGCATGCAGATTATTCTGGTTGCGATCGTGATCTTCTGGCCGCAATCGGTCACCTACTGGCTGGACCATGGCCCCAAGGTCGATCCGAACTCGATCAAGATCGAAGTGCCGGGATTTGGCGGCCAGCTCGGCCTGCCGCCGGTCGGCGGCGGCAACGGCTCGCCGCAGATACCGGGCCTCACCCTGCCGCCGCTGAACGGCCTGCCGGGAGCCCCGCCCGCGCCTGCCAAATAGCCAAACAAAAACAAACCCCGGATCAACGATCCGGGGTTTTTCTTGCATTCGCCTAAAGCGTCGATGTCGGTCGCGGAAAGCCTAAAGCTTCCCGGCCCGCTGCTGGATCATCATGAACGTATCGAAGGTGTATTCCGAAAGCTGCATCCACAGATAAGCGTCGCGCTTGAAGGCGGTCTGATCCTCGTAGATCTTCTTGAAATACTGGTTGTTGGCCGAGATTTCGCCGTAGATGCCCATTGCCGCCTGGAAGCAGGCTTCCATGATCTCCTGGCTGAACGGGCGCAACGTCGCACCCTCGGCAACGAGTTGTTTCAGCGCCGTCGGGTTTTTCATGTCGTATTTCGCCAGCATGTTGGTGTTGGCGAAGGCGCAGGCGTCGGTGAGCGCTGCCTGATAGTGCTTCGGCAGGTTGCTCCATTTATCCAGATTGAAGAAGGCGTGTACCGTCGGGCCGCCTTCCCACCAGCCCGGGTAATAGTAGTATTTGGCCACCTTGTGGAAGCCGAGCTTCAGGTCGTCATAGGGGCCGACAAATTCCGCCGCATCGATCGTGCCCTTTTCGAGCGCCGGGTAGATGTCGCCGCCGGCGATCTGCTGTGGGACGACGCCGACCTTCTCCATGATGCGTCCGGCAAGGCCGGCAATGCGCATCTTCACGCCCTTCAGATCGTCAAGCGTGTTGATTTCCTTACGGAACCAGCCGCCCATCTGTGCACCGGTATTGCCGGCCGGCAGGGCATACATGCCCTGCGTGGCGTAGAACTCGTTCATCAGCGTATTGCCATTGCCTTCGTAGAACCAGGCGTTGGTCAGGCGGCTGTTCAATCCAAACGGGATGGCTGTTCCGAAGGCATAGGCCGGATCCTTGCCGACGAAATAATAGGAGGTGGTGTGGGCTGCCTCGACCGTACCGGCGGCCACGGCATCGACAGCCTGCAGGCCCGGCACGACTTCACCGGCCGCGAAAGGCTGGATGGTGAAATTGCCATCAGTCGCAGCGGCAACATGTTTGGCGATGTCTTCGGCACCGCCATAGATCGTATCCAGGCTCTTCGGAAACGAAGACGTCATGCGCCAAGCGATCTTCGGATTCTCTTGCGCGATCGCAGGCGCCGCCAGCGCCGTTGCGGCAACCGCGCCGGCACTGGCGGTTCCCGCCTTCTTGAAAAACGAACGACGATCCATCAAAAAACCTCCCGTACAGATGGCACTGCGCGGCCAATCCATCCCTACCCGCAGCGAGGGCAGAGCTAAGCATGGAGAGGGCCGCGATTCAAGCTTTAGTCTATTAGCCTTTGGCATCAGGATAGCAATAGGGAGCGCGCGAGGCGTCCATCAAAATCAGCAGCTTAGCGCGAGCCGCGGAGCCGCGGCGCCGTTTGCGGTGCAATTGGTCGTCGGACAAAGCCAGGCGTTGACTCCACCGCCGTTCTGGCGGCAAAAACGACGAGCAGAAGATTTTACCGGTGCAAACATGACGAAACCAATCGTTGCCATTCCTGCCGATATCCGCAGCTTCGACGGCGCGACCTGGCATGCCGTGCAGCATCAATATGTCGGTGCCGCATTGAATGCGGCCGGCGTCATGGCCTTCGTGATCCCCGCCTTCGAGGCAGGCTACGATCCCGACGCGGTGCTCGACCGCGTCGATGGTCTGCTGGTATCAGGCTCGGCCAGCAATGTGCATCCCTCACTCTATGGCGCCGAGGCGACTGATAGGGACGGCCCCTTCGACCCCGCCCGCGACGCCACCAGTTTGCCGCTGATCCGCCGCGCCATCGACCGTGCCATCCCGCTGCTTGCCATCTGCCGCGGCATTCAGGAACTGAATGTCGCTCTCGGCGGCTCGCTGGCAAGCGAGATCCATGAGCAGCCCGGCATCTGGGATCATCGCCGGCCGGAAGGGGTCGACCGTGACGGCATGTATGCCATCCGCCAGACCGTCCATGTCAAGGAAGGCTCCTGCATAGCAGGCATTCTCGGTTCAGGCGATATCCGCGTGAATTCGCTGCATCGCCAGGCGATCGCCAGAACCGCACCGCGCCTGCAGGTGGAAGCCATCGCCGAAGACGGCACCGTGGAAGCCGTTTCCGTCATCGACGCCAGGGCCTTCGCCGTCGGCGTGCAATGGCATCCGGAATATTGGGCCGAAACCGACAAGGCGTCGAACAAGCTGTTTGCCGCCTTCGGCGACGCCGTCCGCAGCTACGCCGGCGGCAAACGTCCGGTTATCACGGCACCGGCGACCGCCTAGGAGGCAGTCGAGCTCAGCCGCGCTGAATTTTTTGCGGCGTCTCCGGCACCGGCGTCAGCGCTGCCCCTTTCTCGAACCAGGCGATGAGATTGTCGGCAACCAGATCGGCCATCGCCATGCGCGTGGGCACGGAGGCCGAGGCAACGTGCGGCAGCAGCACCGCATTGGCCGGTTCCAGCAGGCCGGACGGCACGCTCGGCTCTTCGTAGAAGACGTCGAGGCCGGCCGCACCGAGCGCGCCTGATGCGAGGGCGGCACTCAGCGCCTCTTCGTCGACGGTCCAGCCGCGGCCGACATTGACGAGAACCCCATCCGGACCGAGAGCGGCCAGGACATCGGCGTCGATCGTCTTATGCGTCTGCGGCGTCTTCGGAACGATGGCGATGAGCGTGTCCACCGCCTCAGCCAATCCCTTCAACGTCGGGTGATAATCGTAGGGCGCCTCCGTATGGCGCGAACGCGTGTGATAACTGATCTTCACCTTGAACGGTTCCAGCCGCTTGGCGATCTCAAGACCGATGCGGCCTAGGCCGTAGAGCCCGACATGGCGGCCCTTGAGCGAGAAGCGTGACAGCGGATAAGCCGTGCCCGGCTTCCAATTGCCGGCACGCAGCCAGGCTTCAGCCCGCGGCAGCTCGCGGATCGTGTTCAGGAGCAGGCCGATCGCCGTATCGGCAACCTCGTCGTTCAAAACGTCTGGCGTATTGGTGACGACGATGCCCTTTTCGACTGCACGCTTCACATCCATGCCGTCATAACCGACGCCGAAACTGGCGATCACTTCGACACCAGGCAAATGGTCCATCCAGGCGCCGGGAAAAGCGCCGGAGACGGCAACGCCGCGGATGCGGCCCGCGGTCTCGCTGTCGAGCGCCAGCTTTTCCTCGCGGGCGACAGCAATGATCTCAAAACGATCCTTCAGCCTTTCGAGAACACGCTCGTGTATCTTCCCAGGAACGAGAATGGCGATGCGGGACATGGCTTTTCCTCTTGGACGGGGTCTGGTTCAGGCGCGGGGCCGATGGGGGCTGGTCGACTGGCGGATGCGCATTTCCGGCTTGATGAGATGCATGCCGTCAGGTTCGTGGCTGCCGGCAAGACGATCGAGAAGTGCGCGCGCAGCCAGACGGCCGACTTCGGTCTGGCCGTTCCAGACGGTCGTCAACGCCGGCGTGGCGATCGAGGCTTCCTCGAGATCGTCATAACCGGTGACGGAAATATCGCGGCCCGGCACCAGACCGGCGCGGGCTATGCCATTCATCAGGCCGATCGCGACGAGATCGTTCCAGCAGACCGCCGCCGTCGGCTTCTGCGGCAGCGAGAGGAAATGCACCGCGGCCTCGAAACCGCCCTGCTTCGAGCGGGGCCCGGGAATGCGCAGATTCGGATCGACTTCGATGCCCGCCTTGCGCAGGGCGTTGACATAGCCCTGGTAGCGGTCGCGGCCGGTGGATGTCTGGTCCGTGCCGCCGATCATGGCGATCGAGCGGTGACCGAGACCGATCAGGTGGTTGGTGGCGAGCGAGATGCCGTAGCTGTCGTCGCCGCGATAGGTCGGCAGTTCCAGACCGTCCATCGAGCGGGCGACGAGGATCGCCGGCATGCCGTTTTCTTCCGCCAGCTGCAGATCTTCCGGCGGCGTGCCGATCGCCGGCGACATGATGACGCCGTCGCCGCCAAGCTGCAGGAGCGTCTCGATGAAAGTCCGTTGCTTTTCGACATTGTCGTAATGATTAGAGAGAATGAAGGTGTGGCGGCTGCGATCGAGCTCGCTTTCGATCGCCTTCAGGATCTCGCCGTAGAAGGGATTCATGATGTCGTGCACGACGACACCGATGATGCCCGAGCGTGAGGTGCGCAGGCTGGCGGCACGCCGGTTGTAGATATAGCCAAGCGCGCGCGCCTGCTCCTTGATCTTCTCCCGCGTATTGCCGGCCACCAGCGGGCTGTCGCGCAAGGCGAGCGATACGGTCGCTGTTGAAATGCCGAGCGTTTCGGCGATTGTCGATAGCTTGATCTTCTGGACCACGTGTCCTCCTCCAGGCAGCACGCAAGACAGCAAGACCGCACGGCAACCGGCGCGGTCCCCTTAAAATGTTTAATTAAAAGATTTAACCGGCGGAGGCAATTCGTCTTTCAGGAGAAATTTCAGTCTTCGTCCGGTTCTTCGATACCATGCGCTTCGGCTTGCAGATTGGCGTCGATCGCCTTCAGCAGGCGAACCAGATTGCGGATTTCCTTTTCTGAAAATTCCTGCGTCGCCAGTCTGTCACAGGCCGAGGCCGCCATTTCGATCGCCCGCACGCTGTCACGGCCGAGCGCAGTGAGATAGACCTTGGTGAGGCGCGCATCCTCGGCATCGGGCTTGCGCTCGAGAAAGCCCTGCGCCTCCATGCGGCCGATCGTCCGCGTCATCGTCGGCGCCTTAACCCCGAGCTTTTGCGCAAGGCCGCCCGCCGTCATACCGTCGCTCTCGGCAAGCGAGAGAATGACGCCGTCCTGGCCGGCATAGAGACCGCTTTCGAACAGGTTGCGCGAGAGCACCGTGCGCATCGAACGGGCCGCCTGGGTGAGCGCCGGAGAAAGATCGACGAGCGTGTACTCCGTCTGGTCCTTCTTCTTGGACTTGCTCTTCTTGCCGTCCTTATGCTTCTTTCCCATAGCCATCCCTTTGATCTTTAAGCCCCGACGCCGCTGCGATATGACATTGCCCATGATCTCGTCATAAACAAGAGGCAACGACCGGATGATGACGCCTTCGCCCCGCTTCGACGACAGCGGCTCGGTCCGTGCCTCCGGCGCAGGCCGCCCGATCGCCCTGCTGCCGCTCGGTGCCCATGAGCAGCATGGCCCTCACCTGCCCTTCGAAACCGACACGCTAATTGCCGACGGCATCGCCGGAAGATTGAAGAAGGCCCTGCCCGCCGGACTGTCGGTCACCTTCCTGCCCACTGAATCGGTGGGCTATTCCGTAGAACATATGGATGTTGAAGGAACGAAGACGCTCGCCTTCGACGAAGCGGTCAACCGCTGGCTCGGCATTGCCGAAGGGCTGGCGAAGAGAGACATTCGCAAATTCGTGATGCTGAACGCCCATGGCGGCAATTCGCCTCTGATATCGGTCGTCGCGACCGAGGCGCGGGTCCGCTTTGCCATGCTGGCGGTGGCGACGAGCTGGACCCGCTTCGGCCTGCCGGATGGCGTGATTGCGCCGGAGGAAAAGGCGATCGGCATCCATGGCGGCGATATCGAGACCTCGGTCATGCTGGCGCTTCACCCGGACAAGGTAGACATGGCTAAGGCTGAGGATTTTTCCTCGCGGCAGACGGAATTCGCCACCCGCTTCAAGCACCTGCGCGCCTACGGCCAGCATGCCTTTGGCTGGAAGATGTCGGACATCAACGAACAAGGCGTGGCTGGCAATGCCGCGGCTGCGACGGCCGAAAAGGGCGAGGCGCTGATTGCCCATGCGGTGAAGGGGCTGGTGGAACTTTTGGAGGATGTCGATGCATTCGACGTCGGCGAACTCCGTTGAAAAAGCGATCGTCTGCATCGGGCGGCGACGTGATCTTATAACATATAAAATCCTTTGAACTGCGGTGCCCATGCCATTATATGAGACCAACCGCTCAAAGGCCGATCCCTAGCCGTTCGGCCGTACGCCTAATTTAGAGGTTCTCATGACCGACGCGATCTCCACCCAGAAGCCTATTCCCGTCACCGTGCTCACCGGTTATCTCGGTGCCGGCAAGACGACCTTGCTCAACCGCATCCTCTCCGAAAACCACGGCAAGAAATATGCGGTCATCGTCAACGAGTTCGGCGAAATCGGCATCGATAACGACCTGATCGTCGAATCGGATGAAGAAATCTACGAGATGAACAATGGCTGCGTCTGTTGCACGGTGCGCGGCGACCTGATCCGCGTCGTCGAAGGCCTGATGCGCCGCCCCGGCCGTTTCGACGGCATCATCGTCGAGACGACGGGCCTTGCCGATCCGGTACCCGTCGCTCAGACTTTCTTCATGGACGACGACGTGCGCGCCAAGACCGAGCTCGACGCCGTCATCGCGCTTGTCGACGCCAAGCACCTGCCGCTGCGCCTGAAGGACAGCCGTGAGGCCGAGGACCAGATCGCCTTCGCCGACGTCGTCGTCATCAACAAGAGCGACCTCGTCACCCCGGAAGAACTGGATGTGATCGAAGACATCGTCCGCGCCATCAACCCGGCCGCCCGCGTCTACAAGACCAGCCGCTCCGGCGTCGACCTCGCCCGCGTGCTCGATCAGGGCGCCTTCAACCTGGAGCGCGCGCTCGAAAACGATCCACACTTTCTAGAACACGGCCATGACGACCATGTCTGCGGCCCGGATTGCGATCACGACCATCATCATGATCACCACCATCATTACCACGATCACGATCATCATCACCACGGCCCAATGTCGGCGATCCACGATGTGACGGTGCAGTCGGTGTCGCTGCGGGGCGGCGAGATGAACCCGGAGCGCTTCTTCCCGTGGATCCAGAAGGTCACTCAGATGCAGGGGCCGAACATTCTTCGCCTCAAGGGTATCATCGCCTTCAAGGACGACCCCCAGCGTTACGTCGTTCAGGGCGTGCACATGATCATCGAAGGCGATCACCAGCGTCCGTGGAAGGAAGGCGAGAAGCATGAAAGCCGTCTTGTCTTCATCGGCCGCGATCTCGACCGCGAAAAGCTCGAGGCTTCCTTCAAAGCCTGCGAGGCAGCCGCCTGATGCCCACAGTTGCACCGCTTGATCTCGACGGCCACGTTCTGGCCGTCGAATTTTTAGGTGATGTCCCCTTCTTCGCAAGCGCAAACGGCACGTTTCACCGGCTGGACGGCGGCGAGAAGGTTTCAGAAGCCCATCAGGGCATGCTCACCGCAATCCGCGATCCCTATAGTGACAGCCTGATCTCGGGCGGCGAGGACGGCAAGGTCCTGCGCATCGCCGCCGACGGCAGCGTCAGCGAACTCGCGACCGCGCCGCGCAAATGGATCTCGCAGGTCGCGGCCGGGCCCCAGGGCGCCATCGCCTATTCCTATGGCAAGAGTACGCTCGTGCGTCTTGCCGACGGCACGACCAAGGAATTCCCGGAGGAGCGCACGGTCGAAGGCATCGCCTTCGCGCCGAAGGGTCTGCGCATCGCCGCCGCCCGTTACAACGGCGTGTCGCTCCACTGGGTCGGCATGAGCGCCAAACCGGTCGATCTCGAATGGAAAGGCGCGCACACCGGCGTGACCTTCTCGCCGGATGGCAACTTTCTCGTCACCTCGATGCAGGAAAACGCGCTGCACGGCTGGAAGCTCGACAGCAAGCCCGGCGCCGAGGCCCGGCACATGCGCATGACCGGCTATCCCGCCAAGGTGAAATCCCTCTCCTGGTCGGTCAAGGGCAAATGGCTCGCCTCCTCGGGGGCGCCGGCTGCCATCGTCTGGCCTTTCCAAGGCAAGGACGGGCCGATGGGCAAGGCACCGCTGGAGCTCGGCACCCGCGCCAACATCTTGGCGACCTCGGTGAAGTTCCATCCGCTGGAGGATATCCTCGCCATCGGCTTCGTCGACGGCATGATCCTCGCTGTACGCGTTGCCGACAACAAGGAAGCGCTGCTGCGCCGCCCCGGCAAGGGCGCAATCACGGCGATGAGCTGGAGCGCAAACGGCAAGCTGCTCGCCTTCGCCTCGGAAGCCGGCGATTGCGGCGTCATCGATATCTCGGCTTGAGGCCGCGTTGCTGAAATGGACGACGCTTCGAAGGAAGCTGAACTCGTGACACTCGGCGCCGGGCACATGCGTGCGGCGGCGGAAATCAGGCGCGAGGCGCTCCGGCAGCGCCTGCCCTGGCTGCCCATCCTGCACACGCCTGAGGAAGAAGAGCAGTATTGGCGCATGCATCTGCTGCGCGACTGCACGATTCTCGGCGCGGCCACGGGAAACAGGCTCATCGGTGTCATCGCCTTTGGCGACGACTGGATAGAGCAGCTCTATGTTCTGCCCGATTTCCAGGGCGTCGGCATCGGCTCCCTCCTCCTCGGCCGCGCCAAGCAGGAGATGGAGGATATCCGGCTTTGGACTTTCCAGCGCAATACGGGCGCACGCGCGTTCTATGAGCGACATGGCTTCATCGCCGGCGAAAAGACCGACGGCGCAGACAATGAGGAAAAAGAGCCTGACGTGCTCTATCATTGGCGCCGTCTTCCGGACCCGACGCTGGGCCTGAAACCGTCCGGTTAGAAGATCACGCTTGCTAATCGCCTTGGCTGTGCAAAACATGGAATCCACCCACGACCGCCGGGCCGTGACTTGACAGAGGAAACGTCAATGCCGAAATCGACCGGCCCTGGTTTGGCTGTGCAACAGCCGCAGTCCTCAGATGGCGGATCCGTCTGGACGGTGATCCGGGCTGAGGCGGGCAAGCTTGCGGGGCGCGAGCCGATGTTGCGGCGACTGCTGGCGGAGCAGGTGACGGATACCACCGCCAGCCATGAGATCCTCGCCCGCGTGCTGGCGGCGCGGCTCGCGGTGGCGCACGTCGAAACTGGCGATCTGTTCGATCTCATCCTTTCCACGCTCGATGACGATATCATGCGGAAAGTTGAGGCCGATCTCGCCGCCGTGCGCGATCGCGACCCTGCCTGCACCACATTTCTGCATGCGCTTCTGAACCTCAAGGGCTTTCATGCGCTGCAGACGCATCGCGTCGCCCATGCGCTGTGGAGCGCCGGCCGCCGGGAGATTGCCACCTGGCTCGCCAATCTCGCCTCGCTGGTCTTCGGCCCGGATATCCATCCGGCGGCCCAGATCGGCGCTTCCATCATGCTAGACCATGGCTCGGGCATCGTGATCGGCGAAACGGCTGTGATCGAGGACGAAGTATCGATCCTGCAGAACGTCACCCTCGGCGGCACCGGCAAGGAGACGGGCGACCGTCATCCGAAGATCCGCCACGGCGTTATGATCGGCGCAGGTGCCAAGATTCTCGGCAATATCGAAATCGGTGCCTTCAGCAAGATCGCCGCCGGCAGCGTCGTGCTGAAGCCGGTCCCCGAACATTGCACGGTCGCCGGCGTTCCTGCCACTGTCGTTCGTATCCACCGCGGCGATGAGATCCCGGCAGAGATGATGGATCAGAATATCTAAGCTTTCGGGAGAACCCGCGTTTCGCCATGGGGCCCGGTTTCCCAGAATCCTTCGATTTCGGCCCGCCGCTGCGGTGAAGCCGCCCGCACGATGCCGATGATGTCGGCCAGCAAACCATGTAGCAGATCCCGGTAGCCGTTTCGGGCCGAGGGACCGCTCTCTTCGGACGTCATGACGACGGTCAGATTGAGCGCCGGCACGATGTAGAGCATCTGGCCGCCATAACCCCAGGCGAAATGCACCTGCTCGCCGCCGATCTCACGCGTGAACCAGCCATAGCCATATTCGTCGCCGGAGAAGCGCGAATTGGTGCGGTGCTGCCAGGATTGCGCGATCCAGTCGGCAGGCACCACCTGCACTCCCTGCGTCGTACGCCCGCCATTGCGATAAAGTTCGCCAAAGGCAAGTAGGGACCGGGCGCTCATTGCCATCTGATTGCCACCGAGATAGATGCCCTGTGGGTCGCGCTCCCATGCGCCGATGCGGAAACCCTCGACTGGGCCGAGCCATTCGCGCGCCAGCGCCAGGGTCGACCGGCCGCTGACCTTGGTCAGAATGGCCGAAAGCAGATGCGTTGATGCGGTGGAATAGAGCATCTCCCCGCCGGGCTGATCGACGAAAGGCTGCGAGAGTGCAAAGCGCACCCAGTTGGGCGAGGAGACCCAGCGGCCATAATTCGGCCCGGACATACGGTCGAGCCCCGCCTGCATGGAGAGAAGATTGCCGATGGTGATGTCGTTGAGGCGCGGGTCGGGCGATGAGGGAAGATCGGCCTTCAGGATCGGCGCGATCTTCTGGTCCGGCCCAGCAAGCAATCCTTTGTCGATCGCGATACCGACGAGCGCCGAAATGATCGATTTCGAAGCGGATTTGATATTGGTCGATTCCGACGGCGAATGACCACGGAAGCCGCGTTCGATGAACACGCGTCCGTCGCGAGCGACGACCACCGTCTTGAGCGGCCGCAGCGCCGGGTCGCTCGCCGCTTGGTCGAGCCGCGGACCAAGCCCAGCGGCGGACGCCATGGTCTGGGCGGACGCCAGGCCTGTTGCGCCAAACGGGAGGCAGAAGAAAAGGAGAAGGGAAAAAATACGGATCATGCGGCCGAAGATAGGATATCGCCGCAGTATCTTCGCGTGCCCATGGCACTTTTCACGCGATCGTGTCTGCTGGTGAGCCGCTACCTGCGCCTCATCCTCTCGGCTGGAAAGACAATCCGCGCCGCAACCACGACAGGCCCGCCTGCCCGCATGATCAGCGGCGCGGATAATACCGGCAGGGAAAGTTCCCTATCCCACCGGCGGGCGCGCAGCTCAAGCTGCGCGGCGAACCGGCGCGCTGGCCAGCATTCGTCCCGAGGGAACGATCATGCCGGCCGCGCCGTCAAGCCAGCCTTCGGTGAGCTCAAGCGCGAGAAAGCGCGAACGTTCGAACGGACCCGGCATGACAAGATGGCGAGCCTTTTCGGCGAAGAAGCCGAAACGCTCGTAATAGGCGGCATCGCCGACGAGCAGGACGGCGCCATGCCCGCGGTTCTTCGCCTCGAGAATTGCCGCGCGCATCAGGGCCGAGCCGACGCCCTTGCCGCCGTGACGGCAATCGACGGCCAGGGGGCCGAGCAGCAGCGCGTTGATCGGCGTGCCTTCGGCGTTGACGCCGGCCTCGACGTTCCAGAGCCGTACCGTGCCGATCAGATGACCGTCGCGATCACGCGCGACCAGCGCAAGTCCTTCGGCCGGAATGCGGTTGCGACGGATTTTCTCCGACGATTTCTTGCGGCGGTCAGTGCCCATGACGCGATCGAGCAGGTTTTCACGCGCGACGACATCCGACGGATTTTCGGTGTCGATGGTGAAAATGGAGGGCGCAAAGAATGCGCGGACAGAATCAAGAACAGCGGCCATCGTGGCCTCCCGCACTCAAAACCGTTTCAGACGGTGACTTCGGAGAATTGTGGATTTGCCGCCCCGGCTGGTTACGGGACTAGCAGAAACAAGACCTTAGATGACGTAGGCCTTCAGCGGCTCGAAGCCGTTAAAAGCGACTGCCGAGTAGGTCGTCGTATAAGCGCCGGTGCCTTCGATCAGCACCTCGTCGCCGATCGTCAGAGACAGCGGCAGCGGATAGAGGTTTTTTTCATACAGCACGTCGGCCGAGTCGCAGGTCGGGCCGGCGATCACGCAGGGCTCCATCTCGTCGCCGTCGCGCTCCGTGCGGATCGGGTAACGGATGGCCTCGTCCATGGTTTCGGCGAGACCGCCGAACTTGCCGATGTCGAGGAAGACCCAGCGGGCGTCGTCATTGTCCGACTTCTTGGAGATCAGCACGACTTCCGCCTTGATGACACCGGCATTGCCGACCATGCCGCGACCCGGCTCGATGATCGTCTGCGGGATCTGGTTGCCGAAATGCGTGCGCAGCGCCTGATAGATCGACTTGCCGTAAGCTTCCGCGGACGGAACGTCGCGCAGATACTTGGTCGGAAAGCCGCCGCCCATGTTGAGCATCTGCAGGTGGATGCCCTGCTTGGCGAGCTGGACGAAGACACGCTTGGCATCGGCAAGAGCCGAATCCCAGGCATCGACCTTGGTCATCTGTGAGCCGACATGGAACGAGACGCCGTAGGACTGCAGGCCGAGCTGATGGGCGTAGACGAGAACGTCGACCGCCATCTGCGGAACGCAGCCGAACTTGCGCGACAGCGGCCATTCGGCGCCTTCGCCATCGGTGAGCACGCGGCAGAAGACACGGGCGCCGGGAGCGGCGCGCGAGATCTTCTCGACTTCCTCGTGGCTGTCGACCGCAAAGAGGCTGACGCCGAGCGCGTGCGCGCGAGCAACGTCACGCTCCTTCTTGATCGTGTTGCCATAGGAGATGCGGGCAGCAGTCGCACCGGCTTCGAGCGCCATTTCGATTTCGGCAACGGATGCGCAATCGAAATTGGAGCCGAGGCCTGCGAGCAGCTTCAACACTTCCGGAGCCGGGTTGGCCTTGACGGCGTAGTAAATGGCGCTATCCGGCATGGCGTGACGGAAGGCGTGGAAATTGTCTCTGATAACATCGAGGTCAACCACGAGGCAGGGACCGTCGGGACGTCGGGTTGCGAGAAAGTCGCGGATGCGCTGGGTGGTCATTTCAGTTCCCTCTTCCAATTCCAGAGCTCCGGCATGAACCGGAGGACAAAGGGCATACGAGAACTCGCATTGGAACCAGCCGGTGGAGACCCCGGAACCATAGCAAGCGCTCGATGCGCGGATAGTGAACCAACGCCGCGGACGCGGTGTAAGTTCGGCTTTGTCTGCCATGGATTGGAGGGAGAGTCCCAACCGCACTTCCGGCAATGATGGTGTGCCTCTTCAGTAACCCCCACTGATGGAAAGCAGGGAGAGAACAAAAAGGCCCGCACCGTCGTTGCTTCAGGCGTCCTCGCATTTTCCGGTTGGCCGGAATAGCGACTGGAGGGGTTAATTCCAGGTACCTTACCGATTTCCTCACCAATTCGAGGGTTCGGCGGACACCCATGGGCACGTGCGACTTTGGGCTGACTGGGAGATAAGAATATTCGCCTTCATAATCAAGCGATTTTTTGATCCTGTGGGCAAAAAAATAATTGAACAGAACGGGCCAATTTGTTCAATGTTCCGAAACAGTTCTAGGAAAGCACCATGGATACCTTGACGCGCATACGCGCCTTCATCGATGTCGTCGAGGCTGAGGGCTTTTCCGCCGCCGCCAGGCGCACCGGCCGCTCAAAGGCGCTGTTGTCGAAATATGTGCGTGAACTGGAAGACGAGCTCGGCGCACTGCTGCTCAACCGCACCACCCGGCAGTTCTCCATGACGGAGGCCGGCCACACCTATTATCGCAGCGCCTCCGATATTTTGAAGGAGATCGACAACCTTGCCGATCTCGTGCGCGAAAACAATGCACAGCTGAAGGGACGGTTGCGCGTCTCCGTGCCCCGCACCTTCGTCGACGCCGACGTGGGCCAGTCGCTGATCGATTTCGCCGGCGAGAACCCGGACCTTTCGCTGGAGATTGCCGCCGACGACCGGTTCGTCGACCTGATCGAGGAAGGGTTTGACGTGGCGATCCGCATCAGCAAGCTCGAAGATTCCGGCATGATCGCCCGCAAGATCTCCGATTTCCGCGTCCACCTCTGCGCCACGCCGGATTTTCTCGAGCGCCATCCCGATCTGGAGCATCCAAGCGACATTTCCAATCTTCCCTTTATCGTCGATACCAATTCGCGCACCCAGGGCAGCATCCGCTTCCACAATCCTGACAACACAACCTTCGCCGTCGCCGTCTCCGGGCCGATCGAGGTCAACAGCCCGCACGCGACGCTGCGCGCTGCCCTCGCCGGGATCGGCATCGCCCTTATTCCCGATTTCATCGCCCGCAAGCCGATCGAAAGCGGCGAGCTGGTGACGCTATTCAACGATTACATTCCGACCGACCGCGGCATCTACGCCGTCTATCCGCACCGTCGATACTTGCCGGCCAAGGTGAGGATCTTTGTCGATTACCTGCACAATTGGTTCAAGAAGCATCCTTGAGATCTGCACGGCGGGACCTGTCCGGTCGGACGATGGAGCGGTGCCGATGGGGACTCACCGACAAACCGGTCCCAATTCCGTCCCAATTTCTGGCAAGAACTCGGGTCGAGCGAATAAGGCAGCGGGACGCATGAACAAATCCATACCATTGATCACCGCGCTTCTTTCGCTGGCGCCGGCCGCCGCCTTTGCGCATCCGCACATCTTTGTGGAGGCGCGGCTCGAAGTCGTGGCCGGCGCTGACGGCAGCGTCGAGGAACTGCGTAATGTCTGGCGCTTTGACGAGGTCTTTTCCTCTTCGGTCGTCATGGATTTCGACAAGAACACCGATCTGAAGCTGGAGCCGAACGAACTCGCGCAGGTCGGCAAAACGGTGAAGCAATCGCTTGCCGATTACGATTATTACATGAACCTGACGATCAACGGGAAGAGCATCACCGTCCAGCAGCCGGACATCATCCATGTCGACTATAAGAACGGCCAGCTCCTGATGTTCTTTGCGGTCAAGCCGGCGGAGAAGATGCCGCTCAAGGGCAGGCTTACCTTCGGCGTCTACGATCCGACGCTCTATACGTCGATTGATTTTCCCACAGACAACGAGCTGGCAACGGTGGGCGACGGCTTCAAGGCCTGCAAGCACCAGGTGGTAAGGCCGGATGCCGACGAGGTGATCTCGCAAAACAAGCAGTCGCTGACGGACGCCTTCTTCAACGACCCCACCGGCACCAACATGTCCAAACTCTTCGCCACACGGCTGGAGCTCACATGCTGATCAAACGCCCGTCCCTCATCCTTTCCGCAGCACTGCTCGCGCTCCTGACGGCGGCAAGCCTCGCCCACGCGCAATCGCCGCTCGGCATCGGCACGGCCGAACCGAGTTTTCAACCGACAGGCGGACCGTTTGCGCCGCTTTTGCTCTACGTGAACTATGAACAGCAGGCCTTCTACAGGGCGCTGACCGGTGCGCTGAAGGGCATGCGCGAAGATCCGTGGCAGCTGACATCGCTGATCGGCCTTTCCTTCGCCTACGGCGTCTTCCATGCCGCCGGCCCCGGTCACGGCAAGGCGGTCATCTCCTCCTACATGATCGCCAACGAGGTCGAGCTGAAGCGCGGCGTGGTTATTTCCTTCATTTCGGCTTTCATTCAGGGCGTCGTCGCCATGGCGCTGGTCGGCGGCGCCTGGCTGGTGCTGCGCGGCACCGGGATTACGCTGACGACAGCCACTCATGCCATGGAAGTCATGAGCTTCATCATGGTCATCCTCTTCGGTGGCTGGCTGCTGTTCCGCAAACTGCGTTCGATGGCAAGCCATCTGCCGCGCCGCCGGCTGGTGGCGACGTCGGCCGGTCCGGTGTCCATGATGCTGGAATGGAAGGATAACGCAGCCGAACGCCAGTCCTATGCCTTCAACGGCAAGGCGCAGGCCGTGAACGCCGGCCACAGCTTCGTTCCCGGCATGGCCTGCGAGACCTGCGGCAATACGCACGTGCCCGATCCGGCCCTGCTCGCCGGCGACAGCTTCAGCGTCCGCGAGGCCTGGTCGGCGATCGTAGCCGTCGGCCTTCGACCCTGCTCCGGGGCTTTGCTTGTCATGACGTTCTCGCTGCTGAACGGCCTCTATCTCGGCGGCGCGCTTTCGGTCGCTGCCATGTCGCTCGGCACGGCGATCACGGTTTCCGTGCTCGCGACCCTTGCCGTCACCGCCAAGAGTGCGGCCGTCCGCCTCTCCGGACGCGGCTCGACGGCTTCCGTCTGGGTTGGCAACGCCATTGAAATCCTCGGCGCCCTGCTTGTCATCCTGATGGGCGCCGTCCTGCTCGGGGCCTCCCTGCAAGCGTAGACTATTTTCCTCTGTGGCGCTGATAGCGCGCCCGCAGCCAGAAGACCGCAAAAAACGCCATGATCAGGCAGAAGCCGACTGTAATCCCCAGCATCGGCGAGAAATTGCCGATCCATAGAACGATGGTCGGCAGAAAATAGAGGACGATGCCCGCGCCGAGCAGGATGACAGCGGCGGCGACCGCCTGCGAGCGGCTTTCCGGGCTCACGCGAGCCTTTCCTTTTCCAGATCCGCACGAATATCCTGCAGGCGGCGGATCTGTTTGCCGGCCGCGTCAAAATTTTCGGGCGAAAGCCAGGCCTCGAAAGCATCGTTGATCAGCGGCCATTCGGCGTCGATCATCGAGAACCAGGCAGTATCGCGATTGCGATGCTTGGAGATCATGTGCTGACGGAACACCCCTTCAAAGCTGAAGCCGTAGCGCAGTGCCGTTATCTTGCTCGCCTCATTCTTATTGTCGCATTTCCATTCGTAGCGGCGATAGCCGAGGTCCTCGAACACATGTTTGGCCATAAGGTACTGCGCTTCGGTGGACAGCGGCGAACGGCTCATCTCGCGACCATGAGCCACGCCGCCGATTTCGACGACACCGTTTGCCGGGTCGGCGCGCATGTAGTTCGCCATGCCGACGACCTTTCCTGTGGCGTTGTCACGGAAGATATGGGTGAGCCAGCCGGACTTGGTGTAGACGCTTTCCAGCCAGTTGGCGAAATCCTCGATACCGGAGAAGTCGTCTTGCGCGAAATAAAGAAGCAGCCGGTTGATGCCCATGCCGCCGAGCCCGTCCCACAGCGCCTCGAGATGTTCTTCGCGACGATAGGGCTCGACCGTGACGAAACGGCCTTTCAGCGTAACCGGCTTTGGCGCCGGGCAGCCCTTGAAATTTGCAACATCGCGCATGTTCACTCCCCTATTCCAGAGCCTTCCCCGGTTAAATTGACGAAAGCGTCAATTTAACCGGGGAAGGCTCCGGGAGTGGATAGGCCAGTCGCCCGATAAAGGCAACCGGCCTGGATGTCACTGTGACAAGGTCGTCTTGGCGGATGACACCGTCGCCTCGATATGGTCGACCAGTTGATCGGCGAGGCCGAGCCGGCCGGCGAGCAGATCGAGATAACCGCGCTCGGCGCGCGAATCCGGATCGATGGTCAGCCGCGAGGCGGTGTAGAGCTCGACGCGCTGTTCTTCCGTGACCGCCGCAGCCACGAGCGCGTCGATATCCGTCGGTGACGCTAGTTCGCCCTCGATAAAAGCGGCAGCCTCGCCGCTGACGTCAGCGGCCTTGATCTTGTCCATGATCAGGGCGCGTTCGGCGTCGTCGATATGGCCGTCGGCCTTGGCTGCGGCGATCATCGCCCGGATCAGCACCAGCACGAATTCGTTGCTGCCAGCAGGCGATGCCGGTCCGAAACCGGATTCGACGGGCGGCGGCAGGAGCACCGGATTGTTTGCCGACGGCGCATCCGAGGGGGCCGCGGGCGCTTGGCCCGACTGATAGTTCTTGTAGGCCTGATAGCCAAGGCCGGCGATAGCGGCAAGACCGCCGATCGCCAACGCATTGCCGGCGATACTGCGACCGGTCTTGGTGCCAAGAAGCACGGCTGCGATCGCGCCGGTCTTCATCGGATTGTTCTTTACCGTCTGCATGGCCTCGCCCGCCCTGTCGCGGACTGAACCGCCGAGACCCGGCACCTGCGAACCCAAGAATTGGTCGAGAAGCTTTTTTGCGTCGAACATTCCTCGTCGTCTCCCTGTTTGAGGCCGGAGGAGAACATAGGTTTGCGACGGCTGAAATACAAATATTGGGCGTGGGGGCTGTGCCTGCGCACATCCCCGCCCATGCAACCTCAGGCCTTCAGCGCGGCGGCCTCCGCCGCGAGCCTGGTGATGCCAGTCCAGTCGCCGGCAGCGACCAGTTCCTTCGGCGCAACCCACGAACCGCCGACACAGACGACGTTCGGCAGCGAAAGATAATCCCTGGCATTCTTCAGCGAAATGCTGCCGGTCGGGCAGAACAGCGTGCCGGCGAGCGGCGAAGAGAGTGCCTTGAGATAAGCGGCGCCCCCGGCCTGCTCAGCCGGAAAGAACTTCAGCACCTGATAGCCTTCCTCACGCAGCGCCATGACTTCGCTGGCGGTCGCAGCTCCCGGAAGCAGCGGCACGTCGGAATCGGCGGCGGCATCAATCAGCTCCTGCGTCGTGCCCGGGCTGACGATGAACTTCGAGCCGGCCTCGACAGCCGCTTCCCAATGGGCGGCATTCAGGATGGTGCCGGCGCCGACTTCGGCGCCCTCGACCTCGGCGGCGACGGCGCGCACGGCCTCAAGTGCCGCCGGCGTGCGCATGGTGATCTCGATTGCTTTCAGGCCGCCTGCGACGAGCGCGCGGGCCAGCGGCACCGCCGACCTGGCATCGTCAACGATCAGGACCGGAACGACCGGCTGGAGTTTCAGGATGGAGAGGAGCTTCTCTGTTTTCTCGCCCATGGTTGCACGACCTCCTTGAAACGATTGAAATTTGCATTCCGAATAACGCCCTCGCCGAACCTTGTCGAGATAAAACCCGGCTGCGTGAGAAGAAGGGTATGAAATGCCTGGAAATTGGTCTACCGTGCGGCGATCGTCACAAAAGGTTCACCGACATGGCGAAAGAGATCGAGCGGAAGTTTCTTGTACGCGGCGATGGATGGCGTTCCGCCGTCGAGAGCAAGTCTGTCCTGAGGCAGGGTTACATCTCCTCGATGGACGACCGTTCCGTTCGCGTTCGCACCCTCGACGGCAGGAAAGCGAAGCTGACGATCAAGATTGGCCGCAGTGCCATCACCCGTGACGAATTCGAATATGACATCCCGATTGCCGATGCCGAGGAGCTGTTGCAGAGCGCGATCGGCGTCGTCATCGAGAAGACGCGCTACCGCGTCCCGCATCAAGGCTTCGTCTGGGAAGTCGACGTCTTTGCCGGTGAGCATCGCGGACTGGTGATTGCCGAAGTGGAGATGACGGCAGAAACTGACAAACCCGTCCTGCCCGCCTGGCTTGGCCGCGAAGTGACCGGCGATTTCCGCTACTCCAACCAGGCCCTTGCCACAGAATACGGGCACGACAGGCATGGCCTATCGCATTCGGCCTGACGCCGATTTCACCGAGGCATTCAGGAGCGTCGCGACTGAGCAGCTGGAAGGTGCCATTATCTTTCTCGAAGAGCGGCCGGACGGTGCGCACGAGGCGATCCATTCCTTCCGAAAAAACCTGAAGCGATTGCGCTCGCTCTACCGGCTCGTCGCGCGCGAGGTGCCGGATTTCCAGAAACAGGAAAATGCAAGACTGCGTGATGCCGCGCGCTCGCTTTCGGCAATCCGCGACGCTGCCGCGCTCATCGGCACCGCCCAATATTTGCAGCATTCAGCCCGCGGGCAAGAGGAAAGCGAGGCGCTCGGCCGGATCGTCACCATTCTCGAGGGGCGCCGCGACTGGATGGCGGAGGCCGAGAGCGGCCTGCAACAGCGGCTGATAGAAGCCCCAGGCGTGCTGAAGGAGGCAATCGCGGCTTTGGATGGCATTTCCTTCGATGGCAGCCACCGCAAGAACGCACGCATGCTGGCGAAGAGCTGGCGCCGCACCGCGCGCAAGGCAAAGGCGGCACTTGCCAGATGTCACGGCGATGCATCGGCCGGGGATTTCCATGATCTGCGCAAACGCTCCTATGATTATCGGCTCTACCACGCTCTTTTGCGCGACATCTGGCCGACCGCGATGAAGGCCAAGCGCGATGCGGCCAAGGAACTGGTTGAGGATCTCGGCCACATCCATGACCTTGCCGTACTCTGTGAGCTAGTCGAAGCCGAGCCGCAGCTCTTCACCCGCAACGACGATCTGGCGCATCTTCTTGACGCGATCATCTTCCGCCAGCAGGAAGACCGGCGGCACGCCCTCCTCAAAGCCGAAACCGTCTTCGCCGATGATCCCGATGAGGAATCGGAGCGTATCGAGCTTCTCTGGCTGACGGCTGCGAATTGAGCGATGGGCAGGCGCGATCCTGAAGACGGTCGGCCGCCTGCGCGGAAGGCAATTGCGCGAACGGTCAATTTTCTGTATTTCCCGCCCATGACCGACAGCCTGACACACACCGGCCCGTTCCTGGTAGCGGCGCTCTACCATTTCGTATCCGTGCCGCGCTTTGCCACCTTGCGGGCCCCGCTGCAGGCGCTGTGCGAGGAAAACGACATCAGGGGAACGCTGCTTCTGGCGAATGAGGGCATCAACGGTACGATCGCGGGACCGGATGCCGGCATCCACGCCGTGCTCGCCTTCCTGCGTGCCCAGCCGGAATTTGCGAGCCTGGAGCACAAGGAAAGCCGCGCCTCGAAAATGCCCTTCCTGCGCATGAAGGTGAAGCTGAAGAAGGAAATCGTCACCATGGGCGTCGAGGACATCGACCCCAATAAGACTGTCGGTACTTATGTGGCGCCCCGGGACTGGAACGCGCTGATCTCCGATCCCGATACGATCGTCATCGACACCCGCAACGACTATGAGACGGCAATCGGTACCTTTCGTGGCGCGCTCGACCCCAAGACCAAGACATTCCGCGAATTTCCTGATTGGGTGCGCCGGAATACGGGGCTGCACAACAAGCCCAAAGTCGCCATGTATTGCACCGGCGGCATACGCTGCGAGAAGGCCACGGCCTTCATGAAGGCCGAGGGTTTCGATGAGGTCTATCATCTAAAGGGCGGCATCCTGAAATATCTGGAGGAAGTGCCGCAGGAAGAAAGCCTCTGGGAGGGCGCCTGTTTCGTCTTTGATGAGCGTGTATCCGTCGAACACGGCTTGAAGGAAGGCGAGCACCGGCTGTGCCACGCCTGCCGCAACCCGATCACTTCAGAGGAAATTGCCTCGCCGCTTTATGAGGAAGGCGTTTCCTGCAGCCACTGTTATCACACGAGGACAGAGGAAGACCGGCTGCGCTACCGTCAGCGGCAGCATCAGATCGCGCTGGCGAAAAAACGCGGTCAACGGCATATCGGCAGCTGATGAGCTCGCGCCCCGGGAATTTCGCCGTCAGGCCGCGCCGAGGCGGCGCCGGGTTGATTGCTCCGCAGTACGAAGCTCGTTCAGCATCTCGCTAATTCGCTCGGCCGCCAGAGGCTTTCCGAACAAATAGCCTTGCAGACAGTCGCAGCCGAACAGGCGCATGGCGACCGCCTGTCCCTCGGTCTCGATGCCTTCCGCCGTCACCGGGATATCGAGCGAGCGGGCGAGCGCCACCGTTGCCTGCAGCATTTCGCGCTGGCGCTTGTCCTCGTTGATGCCCATGACCAGTGAGCGGTCGATCTTGATGCGGTCGAAGCCGAACTGTCTGAGATAGCCGATCGAAGAGAAGCCGGAACCGAAGTCATCGAGCGCCACTTTAACCCCCAGCCCCTTCAGCCGTTCAATCGACTGGCGAGTGCGCTGCGGATTCTGGATCATATAACCTTCGGTGATCTCGAGCGTGATGCGGCTGGCCTCGATCTCCGTCTGCTTCAACACGTAGCGCACATAATCGGTGAAGGCGGGATTGCGGAACTGGCCGGGCGAGACATTGACCGAGACGTTCAGTTCCGGCCACTGCTTGGCCGTTTCGCAGGCCTTGCGCAGCACGAACAGGCCGAGCGATTCAATGAGGCCGCTGGTCTCGGCGATCGGAATGAACACCTCGGGCGAAACCGGGCCGTGTCCCGGACGGTTCCACCGTACCAGCGCCTCGACGCCGGTCAGCGCATGCGTCCCCGCATCGACCAGCGGCTGATAGGCAAGCGTCAGGTCACCGCTTTCAATGGCGATTCTGAGATCGAGCTCCAGCGCATTGCGCTGCTGCCGGTCTGCATCCATCGACGGATCGTAAAGCGTCATGCGCGCACGGCCCGCCTCCTTCGCCTTGTACATGGCAAGGTCGGAACGGCGCACCAGTTCCTCGCGATCGATTGCACCGGCAGGCGACATGGCGATGCCGATGCTGGCGCCAACGACGACAACACGGCGACCGATCTCCAGCGGCTCGACGAGAAAATCAAGGATCTGCTCGGCAAGCTGGAGGGCGGCAGCGTTCTCGGCATCGGAGAGAAAGGCGATCGCAAATTCATCTCCGCCGATGCGGGCGAGAACTGCGCCTTGCGGGATCAATACTTTAAGGCCGGCCGCGACCGCGCGGATCAACTGGTCGCCGGTGCCATGCCCATAGCTGTCATTGACTTCCTTGAAACCGTCGAGGTCGAGATAGAGGAGCAGCACATTGCGTTTGCTCTGGCGCGCTTCGAGCACAAAACGATCGACGGCGAGCCCGAGGCCGTCGCGATTGGAAAGGCCGCTCAGCCTGTCGCGCAGCGCCTCTTCGCGCGCGCTGTTTTCCTCCGCCTTCAGGCGTCGGCCGGCCAACCAGCCGATGGCCAGCAGCACCACGAAGAAGAGCCCAACGAGACCGAGTGCCTGGATGACCATCGGCCGCACCTGCGCGTAGGCGATATTGCCGGGTGAGCGAGAATTCCAGACGAGCTTGCCGATCGTTGCCCCCGACGGATCGGCGATAGGTACGAGATATTCGGCCGCGAAATTCGGCGGCGCCAGCCTCAGTCCGGCGATCACATAGGTCTGCCCGAGCCCGGCCACCCTGTCGTCATCGAGATGGCGGGCGAAAATAAGATAACGGTGCTGCCCGGCGGGCGCATCAAGCGCGCCGGATTTCTTCCGCACCAATGCCACGCCGACAGCGGCAATGCCGCGTTTGCTGGTGATGAAACCGACCGCCTGGGGCGTCTCGACCGTGCCGGCCGCCTTGACCACGTCGAACAGTTTCCACAGCGAGGGCGCGAAGAAATCCGCGGGCGGCTCCTCCATCGGCTTGCCGTCGCGATAGGCCATGATCGAGTTCTTCGCATCATCGACAAGGATCGCCATGTCGAAAAGCGAGCTGTTGACCGACATCTCGCCGTAGTTGCTGACCGTCCACGCCATGCCATCGGACGCATAGACGTTGGCAGCGGCATCATCCCAAGCGGCATAATCGTCGAGCGTCGCGCCGAGCTGATCCTCGAAGGTCTTCAACGCGCCGATCGTCGTTTCGCGTGAGCGCTCGTCGTCAAGGACATTGGCGTTCTCAGCGACGCGTTCGAGTGCCGTCAACACCATGATGGTGGCGACCGCGACGATGACAGCAAAGGAGAACAGCACGCCCGTGACGGTGATGTGACGGCCTATGGCCGATCCCCTGCCCTGCAATTTTTCGAGTATTTGCATTCCGGCTCCCTGACCAGCGGAGTTTGCCAGTCAAGGGTTCAGAAACGTTTAAGCAACTGCCTGTTGCAGCTTTCCGCCGGTCTATTTTTTCAGTTTGTTCTGCTGAGCCGGCATGTGATTGCCTTTCGGAAATTCTGCCGCAAGTGCGCTATACCATTTGCCGCTCTTCTTCACCGTGCGGACCTGCGTTTGGTAATCGACATGGACGAGGCCAAAGCGCATACGGTAGCCTTCGGCCCATTCGAAATTATCCATCAGGCTCCAGGCGAAATAGCCGCGCATGGGGTAACCGTCCTTGATGAGGTCGGCCACGACGTCGAGATGATCGCCGAGATAATCGAGACGCATCGTATCGTCGACCTCGCCATCGACAACACCAGTATTGTCGCAGGCACCGTTTTCGGTGATGTAGCATTCCGGCAGGTCATAGCGGCGATAAAGGTTCTCGACCAGGAGCTTCAACCCCGGCGCATAGATTTCCCAGCCGATATCGGTCTTGATGTCACTTCTCGGTGGCGCTTTCACCGTCCAGGGGAAATCGCCTTTTCGTTCGGCATCGTCGACGACGCGCTCGGGCGTGTAGTAATTCAGACCCCACCAATCGAGCTTCTGGCTGATGAGCTTCAGATCGCCGTCTTCGATGACGGGCATGCGGTCACCGAGCGCCTCGACGAATTCCTTCGAATATTCGCCTTTGAAGACGGGATCGAAGAAGGCGCCGTTGTGGAACTGATGCGCACGTTCGGCGGCGGCAAGATCGGCCGGGCTGTCGGAGCCCGGGATGATCGAGGCGGCGTTGAGCACAAGCCCGACCGGCACATTGGGAGCTTCCGAACGGATTGCCTCGACGCCGAGTCCGTGGGCAAGATTCATGTAATGCATGGCGTGAAGGGCAGCCTGCATATTGCGCTCACCCGGAGCATGGATACCGTAGAGGTGGCTCAGCCAGACGATGCACCAGGGCTCGTTGAAGGTGGCGACGGCATCGAGGCGGTCGCCGAGGCGGCTCATGACAGTCTTGGCGTAACGCTGAAAGGCATAGGCAGTCGAGCGCGCCGTCCAACCGCCATCGCCCGCGAGCAGCAGGGGCAGGTCCCAATGGTAGAGCGTCGCGAAGGTCTTGATCCCGCGCGCCTTGCAGCCGTCGACCAGCCGATCGTAGAAGTCGAGGCCCGCCTCGTTCACCGGACCCGTGCCCTCCGGGATGATACGCGGCCAGGCAATGGAGAAGCGATAGGCTTCGACACCCATCTCCTTGATGAGATCGAGGTCCTGCTCCAGGCGGTTATAGTGGTCGCAGGCAACGTCGCCGTTGTCGCGATTGTAGACGCGGCCGGGCATGTTGCAGAAAGCATCCCAGATGGACGGCTTGCGGCCATCGGCCTTACCGGCGCCCTCGATCTGGAAGGCGGCGGTGGCAACACCGAAGGTGAAATCACCGGGAAAGCGGCTTGCAAGCGTCTTCGCATCGATCATCTGTAAATCCTGTCTCTCAGCATCTGAATTGACCGTGGGGCTCGGATTTAGCCAAGCCGGCAAGCAAAGTACAGGCCCGGCAGCAGAAAAACTGCAACGTTACAGTATAGGCTACCGAGCGGCGGAGACTGCGCAAGCCAGCCGCTTCGACTTGCCGCGTTTTTCGCCTCCGATTGCTCTCATAACGCGAATGTCAGCAGTCGTGACTTGCTGCCGAGCCCATGATCACTACACAGCGAAGGCATCGCCAAACATGAAAGGAACCCAATGCTCTCTTCAATCCATCTGCTGCAGCCGCATCTGCTGAGCCTGCTGCGCATCGTCTCATCGCTTGTGCTTTTCAGCTATGGAACGCAGAAGATCCTGCATTTTCCGGCCGCGGCAAGCGTGCCGCCGATCGGCTCGCTCTCCTGGATTGCCGGACTGATCGAACTCATCCTCGGCTTCCTCGTCCTGGTGGGATTCCAGACCCGCATCGCAGCCTTCGTGCTCTCGGGGCTGATGGCATTCGCCTATTTTATCGGCCATGCTGGCAAGAGCTTTTATCCCGCCCAGAACGGCGGCGTCGCTGCAATCCTGTTCTGCTTCGTGTTTCTCTATCTGGTGGCGGCAGGCGCCGGCCCGCTCAGCGTCGATAACCTGCTGAAGCGTGGCCGCGCTGCTGCCTAATGACCATAAGCAAAACGCCGAGGCGACCTGAGCCCACCTCGGCATTTTCCTCGAGCCACGCCGATCGGTAAACTCAGACCTTGACCCATGCGCCGTTTTTCTTCGAAGAGGCAACGCAGGCTTCGACGAAGGCCACGCCCTTCACGCCGTCATCGACGGTGGGGTAGACCACAGCCTTGTCGACAGCCTTGCCCTTCTTGCGGGCGTTGATCGCATGTGCGGCTTCCGTATAGATCGTCGCGAATGCCTCAAGGTAACCTTCCGGATGCCCCGACGGCACCCGCGAGACACGACCGGCCGCCGCTCCGGCGCCGGCGCCGCCGCGGGTGATCAGCCGCTTCGGCTCGCCGAACGGCGTGTACCATAGATAGTTCGGGTCCTTCTGGGTCCATTCCAGCCCGCCCTTGGTTCCGTAGACGCGAACCATCAGGCCGTTTTCATGGCCGGGCGCCACCTGGCTGCACCAGAGCATGCCCTTGGCCGGCTTTTCCGCGCCCTTCGCCTTGAAACGCAGCATGACATGAGCATTGTCATCAAGCCGGCGGCCGGGAACAAAGCTGTCGAGATCGGCAGCCAGGCTGTCGAGTTCCAGGCCAGTTATGAACGAAGCGAGATTATAGGCATGCGTGCCGATATCGCCTGTGGACCCGCCGACGCCGGACTGGGCCGGATCGGTGCGCCAAGCCGCCTGCTTTTGGCCGGTCTGTTCGACCGCTTCCGTCAGCCAGTCCTGCGGATATTCGGCCTGGACCACTCTGATATCGCCGAGCTCACCGTTCGCGACCATCTCGCGCGCCTGACGGACCATCGGATACCCGGTGTAGTTGTGCGTCAGCACGAAGAGCGCGCCGCTCTCGTCGGCCACCTTCTTCAGCTTCTTCGCGTCCGCAAGGTTCGATGTCAGCGGCTTGTCGCAGATAACATGGATGCCGCGTTTCAGGAATTCCTTGGCCGCGTCGTAATGCACATGGTTCGGGGTAACGATCGCGACCGCCTCGATGCCGTTCTTCAGCTTCGCCTCGCGGATCGCCATTTCGCGGTAGCTGGAATAGGTCCGCGACGGGTCGAGTCCAAGGTCGCGGCCGGACTGAACCGCCTTCTCAGGCGTCGACGACAATGCGCCGGCGATGAGATCGTATTGATCGTCGATGCGGGCTGCGATGCGGTGCACCGCACCGATGAACGCGCCCGCGCCGCCGCCCACCATCCCCAGCCGGATGCGCGGCTCGCGTGTCTGTTCCGATGATGCTTCGATTGCCATTCTTGTCCTCCTGAAATTTAACCTGGTGCGGATGCGCGCCCCTCATCCGGCTGCCGCCACCTTCTCCGCGCTCGCGGGGAGAAGGTGATATGCCGCGGTGTTTACGCCCACCTCGACGGCCGGTGCGGCAAGTCCCCTCTCCCCGTCAGAACGGGAGAGGGTTAGGGGCAGCCTCACGGCACGTCTTTTTTAAAGCCCGAGCATCCGCCGATTGGCCGCCTGGTCCGTGCCGCCGGCCGCGAAATCGTCGAAGGCCTTTTCCGTGACGCGGATGATATGTGCGGCCACGAATTCGGCCCCCTCCCGGGCGCCGTCCTCCGGATGTTTCAGCGCACACTCCCATTCGACCACAGCCCAGCCGTCGAAATTATTGGCCGTCATCTTCGAGAATACCGCACCGAAATCGACCTGACCGTCGCCGAGCGAGCGGAAGCGGCCGGCGCGTTCCACCCAGCCTTGGTAACCGCCATAGACGCCCTGGCGCCCGGTCGGATTGAACTCCGCATCCTTGACGTGGAACATCTTGATGCGGTCCTTGTAGATGTCGATGTTCTCGAGATAGTCGAGGCATTGCAGGATGTAGTGCGAGGGATCGTAGAGCATGTTGGCCCGCGGATGGTTCTTCACCCGCTCCAGGAACATCTCGAAGGTGATGCCGTCATGCAGGTCCTCGCCCGGATGGATCTCGTAGCAGACGTCGATCCCGTTCTCATCGGCATGGTTGAGAATCGGCGTCCAGCGGCGGGCAAGCTCGTCGAAGGCCGTCTCCACCAGACCGGCGGGACGCTGCGGCCAGGGATAGATGAAGGGCCAGGCGAGCGCGCCGGAGAAGGTCGCATGCGCCTTGAGGCCGAGGTTTTTCGATGCCGTCAGCGCCATCTTGACCTGCTCGACCGCCCATTCCTGGCGGGCTTTCGGATTGCCGCGCACCTCGGGGGCCGCAAAGCCGTCGAATGCTTCGTCATAGGCGGGATGAACGGCAACCAGTTGGCCTTGCAGATGGGTCGAGAGCTCAGTGATTTCGATGCCGTTTTCGCGGGCCTTGCCGGCGAACTCGTCGCAATAATCCTTGGAGGTTGCTGCCTTTTTCAGATCGATCAGCTGGCTCGCCCAGGTCGGAACCTGAACGCCCTTGTAACCGATGTCGGCCGCCCATTTGGTAATCGCGTCCCAGGAATTGAAAGGCGCGGTATCGCCCGCGAACTGGCCAAGGAAAAGGCCGGGACCCTTGATCGTCTTCATGTCAGATTCCTCCCTGAATATCGACCGTAAACGTTTCTGAAGAACTTGTAGCACGCATTTCGGCGGGAGCAAGGTGCCTCCTCGCACTTGCCGCCGGATTGGCGCGAGGCCAGATGCGGTATGGCTGCGACCTAATCATGATGGGCTGTGGCGGGCAAGAGGTACGTGCAGCATTTTCGCCGTCCGCCAGGTGAGGGCATAAAAATGCGCCCATCCTTGCGAATGGGCGCACCTGCCTGATCAAGTGATCAGAACGGAGAATCCGGGAAGTAGAAGTTCTTGGCATTCTCCTTGGTGACGAGCGTCGCGTCGAGGATGTAGTTGCCGTGAACCGGGACCTGGTCGTAGAGTGCCGCCGCCGTCAACTCCATTGCCGTGCCGACCATTGCCGGGGGATAGAGAACGTCGACCGGGATCAGCTTGTCGCCGTCCATGACCTTCTTGACCATGTCCTTGGAGCCGGCGCCGGCGACGACATATTGAATGTCGGTGCGTTTGGCCTGCTCGATCGCCTGCAGAACGCCAACGGCCATATCGTCGTCCTGGCACCAGACGACGTCGATCTTCGGGTACTTCGTCAGGTAGTCCTGCATCACCTTGAAGGCGTCGTCGCGGTTCCAGTTACCGTACTGGCGGTCGAGAACCTTGACCTTGGAGCCGGCGATACCCTTGTCGAAGCCGTCCTGGCGCTGCTGGTCGATCGGGATCGGCAGACCGCGGATGACGACGACTTCGGCTTCCGGCGTCTTTTCGGCGATATATTTGCCGGCGACTTCACCGAGGGCAGGGTTGTTGCCGGCGACGTAAAGATCACGCACGGAATTGTCGTTATTCGACGGCGCGCGGTCGACAAGTGCTACGAACTTGCCCTTGTCCTTGACCTCCTTGATGGCGTTGACGAGCGGATCCGGATCCGACGGCAGGATGACGAGCGCATCGATGCCTTGCGTATCGAGGTCCTGCACGGCGTTTGCCTGCGTGGCGGCATCCGGCGAGGTCTTGACGATGACGTTCAGGCCCGGATGTTCCGACATCAGCTTCTTGGCAATACGCTCGGCATGGAACACGACGCCGGAGGTCCAGCCGTGATCGGCGGCCGGAATGGACACACCGATCGTGTAGTTCTTGTCCTGGGCGTAGGCTGCGCCGGCAAAAGCCACCCCCGCAACCGCCAGACCCAACATGAGCTTGCGCATGCTATTTCCTCCCAAAAATATCAGGGACTTGTCCAATCCGAGCCGGGTGCCCTGTCAAGCCCGGCCAATCCGAGAAGTTCTTTGTCTTAGGATTTGCGAACCAGCGACCGCTGCACCAGCATGGCGATGATGATGATTGCACCCTGGATCGCGCCGATGAGATACTCGCTGATGAAGTTCGACAGCAGCATGATGTTGCCGACGAGTTCGAGAATGAAGGCGCCGCAGATGGTCCCCCAGACCCGGCCGGCGCCACCCTTGAGCGCCGTGCCGCCGACGACGACGGCGGTGATGGCCTGCAACTCCCACAGGATGCCGGTCGTTGCCGAGGTGGATCCGAGACGCGGCACATAGAGCAGCACGGCAATCGCCACACAGAGGCCCTGGATGACGAAGGCAATGGTGCGCACGCGGTTGACCGCTATGCCCGAATAGCGCGCGACGTCGCTGTTCGAACCGACAGCCACGACATGGCGGCCGTAACGGGTGCGATAGAGGATGAAGGCTGCAATCGCGGTGACGACGAGGATCACTACGATCGGCACGGGAATACCGAGAATATTGCCGAAATAGGCCGGACGGTAGAGCGTCTGGATTTCACTCGAGCGCAAGGTGATCGCGCCGCCCTGCGACAGCCAGGTGGTCAAGCCGCGATAAATGCCCATTGTGCCGAGTGTGGCGATGAAAGGCTCGATCTTGCCGACGGTGGTGATGAGGCCGTTTGCGAGGCCGCAAAGAGCCCCGGCAATCACCGTAAAGACCACGGCGGCCGTCAGCATCAGCACCGGATCGGCAATGACGCCCGAATTGATCAGCAGGATCATCAGGCTGGCAACGAAGGCGACCATCGAGCCGACGGAAAGGTCGAGATCTCCGGCCGAGATCACGAAGGTGGCGCCGACCGCGATGATGGCGATGAAAGCGCAGCGTGTCGCGACGTTGGCAAGATTGGTGATGCCGATGAAATTTGGGTTGACCAGTGCGCCGACAATCAGGAGCAAGGCCAAGGCGGCAAACGGTGCAACCGCGCGCAGATCAACGTCACGCCAGGACCTGCGCCGGATCGCCCTGGTCTCCTCGTTAATGCTCATGTCCAAAACCAACCTCCCGTCCCAGTTCGTCTGGGCATCCTATCTATTGTCCGCGTCGGCGAAGTCTCGCTCCGGCCTCACGCAGCCACCTTCTTTTTGAGCCCGGCGGCGTAACGCATGATCTCCTGCTCGGAAATCTCGTCGCCCTCGAGCACGCCGACAATCCGTCCTTCGCGCATGACGGCCACTCTTGTGCAGAGCCCGATGACTTCGGGCATTTCCGACGAAACGACGATGATTGACCGGCCGTCGCGGGCGAGCGCCGAAATGAAATGATAGATCTGCTGCTTGGTGCCGACATCGATGCCGCGCGTCGGTTCGTCGATGACGATGATGTCGGGATCGGTCTCCATGACCTTGGCGAGCAGCAGCTTCTGCTGGTTTCCGCCCGACATTCGGCCGGCGACGATATTAGTGTCGCGAACCCTGATGTCGAAGCGGCGCTTGGCTTTTGACAGTGCGGCCGCCTCGCTGCTCGGGCTGAGATAGCCGTGGCGCGAATGTCTTCCGAGCGATTGCAGCGTCAGATTGGTCGCCATGCCGGAGCGCAACAGCAGACCCTTCGACTTGCGGTCCTTAGTCATATAGGCAAGACCGCAGCGATTGGCCGCGTGCACATCGCCGGAGGGGACCGCTTGCCCCTTGATGACCACCTCGCCCTCGAGGCGGGGCCGCAGTCCGGCAATCGCCTCCATCAGTTCGGTGCGGCCGGAGCCGATCAGGCCGGAAAAACCGATGATCTCGCCCTTGCGCACTTCGAAGCTCGCATCCCTGACATAACCGGTCGACACCGAAGCGACGCTGAGGACGATCTCCTCGTCGACATCAGGCTCGACCTTGGCCGGATAGAGGCTGGAAAGTTCGCGGCCGACCATCAGCTGCGCGATCGATTCCCCGTCCAGGATTGAGGTCGGCGACGTCTTGATCCATTGGCCGTCGCGCAGCACCGTCACCCGATCGGTCAGCTCCATTACCTCGTCGAGCTTGTGGGACACGAAGACGAAGCTCGTACCCTGGTCGCGGAGCTTGCGGACCTGCTTGAAAAGCATATTGGTCTCTTCCCGCGACAACACGGCGGTCGGCTCATCCATGAAGACGACGCGCGCATCGCGGCTGATCGCCTTGGCGATCTCGACCATTTGCTTGTCGGCGATGGAAAGCGTGCTGATCAAGGCATTCTCATCGACATGCGAACCGAGCACGTCGAGAACCTTGCGGGTCTCGGCGCGCATATATTTGCGGTCGAGCACGCCGAGACGCGTGACTTCGCGACCGAGGAAAAGACTTTCCGTCACGGTCAAATGGTCGGCGAGGTTGAATTCCTGGTGAATAATGACGATGCCGAGCGCTTCCGCAGCGCCATTGGGCGGCAGCACCACAGGCTTGCCGTCGAGCAGGATCTCGCCCGAACTCGGCTGCTCGAAACCCGACAGCACCTTGACAAGCGTGGATTTGCCGGCGCCGTTTTCGCCCATGAGCGCATGGATTTCACCGGCGCGGAGATCGAAGTTGACGCTGAAGAGGACCTGCACGCCGCTGAAGGATTTGCATATGCGCCTGGCGGACAGCACCACGGGTGCGGTGTCGGCGATCTCCACGGTCATTATGCCCTCCCCTAGAGCGCGGCACCCCGGCAACGCTCCATTTTGAACTAGCGCACATTTTCCGTCTGAAAACCGCCTTAGGCCTCAAACAGGCACGCGCATGCGGCTCCCATCCGCTTCGGGCCTTATGTAAACCTTTACATCGACGATGTAAAGGTTTACATCGTGGATTAACACAGATCAGTTGACGCTTGCCTTTGACCTCTCGACAAGTCTGTGTAGTGTCGCGGCGAAGACAGCCTTAAGGCAGAGCCCAGTGTCGAATTCCACGCCCGCAACAATCGAAGATGTCGCCCGGATCGCCGAGGTCTCCATCGCGACGGTCTCGCGGGCGATCCACACGCCGGAAAAAGTCGCCAACTCGACGCGGCTCAAGGTCAATCAGGCGATCGCCATCACCGGTTATACGACCAATGCCATGGCCCGGAGCCTCAGACTCGGCCGCTCCAACATGATCCTCGTGGTGGCGCCCGATATCGGCGATCCCAATTTTTCAAATATTCTCGTCGGACTGGAGAACGAGGCCCGGGCCCACGGCTACGGCGTCCTGATCGGCCACACCCAGAACGATGCCCAGCGCGGCCTGGAATATCTGAAATTCTTCAACTCGAACCAGGCGGCCGGGCTCATCCTCTTCACCGGCATCCTGCCCTTCGGTCATCAGACCATGACGGCGCGGCTGCCGCCGAGCGTCGGGGTTTTCGAACCGGTCTTCAACGGCGGTATTCCCTATGTTGGCGTTGACGATACCGAGGGCGCTCGGAAAGCTGTCGACCTGCTGCTGGCCGAAGGGCATCGCAAGATCGCCTTCATCGGCGATTCCCGCACCCGGCTCGCCTATACCAGGCGCCGCATGGGTTATGATGCCGGTCTCGACGCTGCTGGCGTCCCGCCCGACTTGAGGATCGTGCTCGAAGGCGACGGCACGATCGAAAGCGGACGGCATGCGGTCGAACAGCTTTTCATGCGCGACACGCTTCCCACAGCCTTCATGTGCGTGAACGACCAGACGGCGATCGGCGTCATGATCGGGCTCGGCGCACGCGGCTATGATATACCGCGGGATTTCTCGGTAACGGGCTTCGACGATGTGCCGCAGGCCGTCTTCATATCCCCGTCGCTGACGACGATCCGCCAGCCGAGGACGGCGATCGGCAAGCAGGCGATGGCGCTGCTGCTGGAGCTTTTGTCCGATGGCCGGCCGGCCGAGACGGAAATCCTGCTGAGGCCGGATCTCGTGGTGAGAAACTCCGTCTCCGCGCCCTCACGCAACTGGTTGAAGCGCTGAACGGAGATCGAATAGCCGACCACAAAAAGCGCCGGCGACCGATGGCCGCCGGCGTCCATCATCAAACGTAACGGTTGACGATATTCTCGAGCAGTTCCTGCTTGCCGGATCTCGGCTGCGGATTGACATCCTTGGTCTCGACCCAGTTGGTGATCTCCTCGAGCGAATACTCGCCGCGGAAGAGCTTCTGCGCCTCGGCCGATTCCCAGCCGGCGTAACGATCGGCGAGCGGCTGCGAGAGAGCCTTGTCCTCGATCATCTTGGCAGCCGCCTTGAGACCGCGGGCGCAGCAATCCATGCCGCCGATATGGCCGATCAAGAGGTCTGCCGGGTCGAGCGACTGGCGACGCAGCTTCGCGTCGAAGTTGGTGCCGCCGGTTTTGAAGCCACCGCCTGCCAGAACGTGGTAATAGGCAAGCGCCATTTCCGGAACATTGTTCGGGAACTGGTCCGTATCCCAGCCGGACTGGTAGTCGTTGCGGTTCATGTCGATCGAGCCAAAGATGCCGAGCGCATTGGCGAGCGCCAGCTCATGCTCGAAGGAGTGGCCGGCGAGGATCGCATGGCCCTGCTCGATATTGAGCTTCACCTCGTTTTCGAGACCGTGCTTCTTGAGGAAGCCGTAGACGGTCGCGACGTCGTAATCATACTGGTGCTTGGTCGGCTCCTGTGGCTTCGGTTCGATCAGGATCGTGCCCTTGAAGCCGATCTTGTGCTTGTATTCGACAACGAGGTTGAGGAAGCGGCCGAGCTGGTCGAGCTCGCGCTTGAGGTCGGTGTTGAGCAGCGTCTCGTAGCCTTCGCGGCCGCCCCAGAGCACGTAGTTCTCGCCGCCGAGCTTCTGCGTAGCGTCGATGCAGGTCTTGACCGTCGCGGCTGCGAAAGCGAAGACATCGGGATCAGGATTGGTCGCCGCACCCGACATATAGCGACGGTTGGAGAACAGGTTCGCCGTGCCCCAGAGCAGCTTGGTGCCGGTGGCCGCCTGCTTTTCGGCGAAATAATCGACGATCTCGTTGAGGTTCCTGGTGTTCTCGGCAAAATTCTTGCCTTCCGGGCGCACGTCAGCGTCATGGAAGCAGTAGTAGGGCGCACCGAGCAGCGAGAAGAATTCGAAAGCGACGTCGGCCTTCAGCTTGGCCGCCTTCATCGAGTCTTCGAACCACGGGCGCAGGAAGGTCTGGCCGCCGAAGGGGTCGCCGCCCGGCCAGGTGAAGGTGTGCCAGTAGGCTACCGCAAAACGCAGATGGTCTTCCATGCGCTTGCCGAGGACGATCTCGTCCGGCTGGTAATAGCGGAAGGCCAGCGGATTGGTGCTGTCCGGGCCCTCATATCTGATCTTCTGGATATCGCCGAAAAATCCGGTGCTCATGTTGGGGTCTCCTTGGGTTCGTCGTTCAGTCTTATCGTTCGTGCCATCCAGCCCCCTCATCCGCCTGCCGGCACCTTCTCCCCAGGGGGAGAAGAGACTTGCCGCAACGTTGCAGCTCTTTCAAAGCCGTCGCTGCGGGCGCCGCCCTCTCCCCTCGGGGAGAGGGTAGGGTGAGGGGGCCGCTGGCTCAAACTCTCAATGCGCCAGCGACTTGATCGCCGGATAGAGCGCCCGGTAACGCTTGTAAGCATCCTCATAAGCGCCCTTCAGCGCCGCGACCGGTTCAATCGTGCCTGCCGTCATTGGCGGCGTGCAGACGGCGATCGGATCCGCACCCGTCGCCGCGATCAGACCGAGACGAGCGGCGCCGAAGGCCGCGCCGAAATCGCCGTCAGTCGGCAGGTCGACAGGAACGCCGAGCGCAGTGGCGATCGAACCCAGCCAATAACGGGAGCGCGAGCCGCCGCCGATTGCCGTAACGCGGGAAATGTTGGTGCCGGCAGAGCGCAAAGCTTCGAGATTGTCGCGGATGGCGAAGGCCACCCCTTCTAGCACGGCCTGGGTGAGCACGACGCGGCTGCTTTCATGCTCCAGCCCGAAGAATGCGCCGCGGATCACGGCGTCATTGTGCGGCGTACGCTCGCCGGAGAGATAGGGTAGGAAGGTGACGCCGGAAGGCGCCTTCACCCTCTCGCCAAGTTCGCCTGTGAGTTCGGCAGCGGATTTGCCGGTCACACCGGAGTGCCAGTTGAGGGCATCCGTGGCCGACAGGATGACTCCCATCTGGTGCCAGGTGTTGGGCAGCGCGTGGCAGAAGGCATGCACGGCGCTTTCCGGCTTCGGCAGATAGGAGCCGTTGGCCGCAAAAAGCACGCCCGAGGTGCCGAGCGAGACGAAGGCCGCGCCGTCGCTGACCGTACCCATGCCACAGGCCGAAGCCGCATTGTCGCCTGCGCCGCCGGCGACGACGACGGTGCCCGATATGCCCCATTGCGCCGCGAGTTCGGACCTTAGTCTGCCGGCCTGATCGGTGCCTTCGACGAGCGCCGGCATCTGCTCCTTGGAAAGGTTGGTGGCAGCAAGCAGTTCGGACGACCAGCCGCGCTTTCCTGTATCGAGCCAGGAGGTGCCCGCCGAATCCGACATTTCGGAGATATATTCGCCGGTCAGCCAAAGGCGTAAATAATCCTTCGGCAGCAGCACCTTGGCAATCTTGGCGAAGACCTCGGACTCATGCTTCTGAACCCATGCGAGTTTCGGCGCAGTGAAGCCGGGGAAGACGATGTTGCCGGTCAGCGCACGGAAGCGCGGATCGGCATCGAGTGCCGCCGCTTCGACATGGCTGCGCGTGTCGTTCCAGAGGATGCAGGGGCGTAGCACATTGTCGGAAGCATCGAGCAGGGTCGCGCCGTGCATCTGCCCGGAAAGACCGATGCCCTTGACTGCGGCAAACTCCTTTGGATGTTTCGCCTTGAGCCCGGCGACGGCCTCCTCGGTCGCGCGCACCCAGTGAGCCGGTTCCTGTTCCGACCAGCCGGAATGCGGGCGCGAGACTTCGAGCGCGCCGTTGGCCGAACCGACGATCTTCTGGTCGCCGTCGATCAGCATCGCCTTGACGCCGGAGGTTCCGAGATCGAGACCGAGATACATGTGGCATTCTCCCTTTGCCGTTACGGCAGATTGTCCTTCAGGAATATGTCGAGCCGGATGCGCTCCTGCGCTTCGATGACGGCGAGCCCGTCCGCCTTGGCCTTCAACACCCGGATGGCGCTGCGCACCTCGTGACCGGCATTCTGATTGAGTATCGCATCGATCGTGTTGTCGATAAGCGCCGCCCGCGTGTGGGCGGTCAGCTCGTGGGCGATGACCGTCAGCGTCCGGTCGACGGCCTTCTCCTTCAGTGCACGGATGAGGCCGCGATTGCCGGCGCCGAGGCTATAGACGCCGATAATGTCGGCATTCCCAAGTGCCTCCGCGACGAGCATATGGGCGATCTCCGGATCGTCACGGCCCTCCAGAACCGGAAGGATCGCAAGATCGGGAAACTCCTCTCCCATGACCGAAGTGAACCCTTCCAGCCGCTCGCGATGGTCGCGCACCAGCATGGAGCCGGCGAGCACGGCGATCTTGCCCTTTCGCGGCCCTAGGAACCGGCCGAGCAGACGGGCCGCCGTGCGGCCAGCCGCAATATTGTCGACACCGGCATAGTGATGGCGCAGCGATCCGGTAAGATCGGACACCAGCGTGACGATGGGAAAGCCCGCATGCACCAGCCTGTCGACGACGGCACGCACTTCAGGCGCATCGGTCGCAACCATTGCGATGCCGCAAGGCTTTTCGCGGGAAAGCCCTTCGAGCACGGCGACGAGAGCGGCTGGATCGAAGGCAGGCACCTCGATGGTACGAATATCGGTGCGTTCAGCAGGCGAGCGGAGGATCGCCTGCCGGATTTCGGCATTGAGCCCGTGCATGAAGGAATTGTCGCTGGCCGGCAGGATGAAGACCAGCGGATAGGTGCGACCCTTGGCGAGATTGGCGGCGGCGACGTCCCTTATATAACCGAGTTCGCGGATTGCGGTCTCGACCTTCTCCCGCGTGACGTGGCGCACGCCAGGACGCTGATTGAGGACCCGGTCGACAGTCGCGAGACTGACGCCCGCCGCAGCGGCGATATCGTGAACAGTTGGCCTCATCGTTCCTCCTGACGAGACCATTAGCGCCAAATTTGATGTACGTAAATCAAAAAAACCAGCGGGGCGATTTCCGCATCATTTTTCCGGTCTTGCCGGCCGCTGGCATCAATTCGATGAGCAATCGCCCACTCGATGACACAGAGGCTGGAAAACCGCAACAAAAAGGCCCTCCGGAGAGGGCCTTTTCGAGGGACGGGGCCGGAGGTCAGTGGCCGCCGCCACCTCCTCCGCCGCCTTGCGGCGCGGGTTTCTTGATCATGGCGACACCCAGGATCATCGCAACGAACAGTGCGGTCAGGATCAGGAACACATCGCTGAAGGAAAGGATGACCGCCTGCTTAGTGGCGAGGCCAACCATCTGCTTGATCGCGACCGAAGTGCCGTCCATGCCGTAACTGGTAAAATTGGCGGCCATGTTGTTCATCTGGTCGATCGCCGCCGAATTGCCCCAGTCCATATTCTCCCGCAATCGCTCGTAGTGCACATCCTGCCGGTTGGTGAGCACGGTGTTGATGACAGCGAGGCCGACGGCGCCGCCAAGATTTCTGGTCAGGTTGAACAGGCCGGACGCACCGCGGATGCGCGAGGGCGGCATCGTGCCGAGCGCGATGTTGTTGATCGGCACCATGCACATCATCAGTCCGAAACCGCGCAGGATCTGCGGAATGAAGAGTTCGTAGAAATCCCAGTCCGCCGTCAGGTGGATCATGATGTATGTGCCGGCGGCGAAGCTGATGAAACCGATCACCATCATCAGGCGCAGGTCCATCTTGGTCGACAGCCGCCCGGCGATCGGTGCCGTGAAAAACATCGCAAGCCCGGAGACGAACATCGTCTCGCCGATCATCAGGGAGTCATAGCCGCGGATTCGCCCGAGATAGACGGGGTAGATATAGGTAAGGCCGTAGAGGCCGATGCCCATGACGAAGGAAAACACCGAGCCGAAGGAGAAATTCCGGTTGGCAAAGGCCTTCAGGTCGACGACGGGAAACTCCACCGTGAAGGCGCGATAGAAGAAGACAATGGCCGCGGCACCGGAGGCGACGGCAGCCAGCGCGATGGAATTGTCGTTGAACCAATCGTTCGAGTTGCCCTCTTCGAGCACATATTCCAGCGCACCGAGGAAGACGCCCATCGAGATCAGCCCCCACCAGTCGAACTTCTTGAAGAGCGACAGTTCCGGCTTGTCGAAGTCGATGAAGTTCCAGGTAACCAGCGTGACGATGATGCCCGGAACGATATTGACGAGGAACAGCCAGTGCCAGGAGAAGGCGTGGCTGAGATAGCCGCCGACGGTCGGGCCGATGGTCGGCGCCAGCGTCGCGATCAGGCCGATGATCGGCGAGACGATGCTGCGCTTCGACGGCGGGAAGATGGTGAAGGCGGCCGCGAAGACCGACGGGATCATGCCGCCGCCGATGAAGCCCTGGATGGCGCGGTAGACGATCATCTGGTCGATATTCGTCGCCGTCGCGGCAAGCGCGCTCGCCATGGTGAAGCCGGCGGCCGAGATGGCGAAGAGGTAGCGCGTCGAGATGATGCGCGCCAACGTGCCCGACAGCGGGATCATGATAACTTCCGCGATCAGATAGGCCGTCTGCACCCAGCCGATCTCGTCGGAACCGGCCGACAGGCCGGCCTGGATTTCGGCAAGCGACGCAGAGACGATCTGGATGTCAAGGATCGACATGAACATGCCGAGCACCATCGCGAAAAAGGCGATGAGTTTCCTCGGATCCATGCGATCTCCGGCGTGGGCGGGCGCTGCCGGAATTGTTCCCGCTGTTGCTGTCGCGCTCCCGGCCATCGGACCTCCGCCTTCCTTTTTCTGGAATTGCTCTGAGAGCTACTTGTTCGGCGCCGTGCGGGTATCGACGTTTACGACGACGCTGAGGCCCGCGCGCAGACGCCCACTGTCGAGAGCATCTTGCGGCAGCGCAATGCGAACCGGCACGCGCTGGATCACCTTGGTGAAGTTGCCGGTAGCGTTTTCCGGCGGCAGCAGCGAAAAGACCGAACCGGAGGCCGGCGAAATCGATTCGACGGTGCCGACGATCGGATGATCGTCATAGGCATCGACATGGACCTTGACCTTCGAGCCCGGAACGAGATGCTGGATCTGCGTTTCCTTGAAATTGGCGTCGATATAAAGCTGGCGCACCGGAACGAGCGCCATCAGGCGCTGGCCGGGCGAGACGAGATCGCCTTCCTGGACAGAGCGGTTGCCGACGATGCCGTCATAAGGCGCCTTGAGCACGGTGAAGGAGAGATCGCGGGCGGCCTTGTCTCGGGAGATTTCCAGCGAACGGACCGAACCTTCGGCCTCCTTGCGCTGCGCTTCGAGGATGGCAATATTGGCCTGCGCAGCCACGATATTGGCATCGCCACCTGCGAGATTGGCCTTGGCCTGATCGAGTGCGGTATTGGCATCATCAAGATCTGCGGTGGTGCCGACCGACTTTGCCTGCAGGTCGCTCTGGCGCTTCTGCTTGATTTCCGCGCCGCGAACCGTGGCTTCGAGGGCAGTCTTCTGCGCCTGAGCCTGCACGAGGCTCGCCTTGGCGCCTTCGATCTGCGCATCGATACGGCTCAGCGAAAGCTGCTCGGTTGCGATCTGGGCATTCGCCTGATCGAGGGCATTCTGGTAGTCGCCGTTATCAAGGGTGGCGAGAACGTCGCCTGCCTTGACTTCCTGGTTGGCAACAACATTCACCTTCGCGACATAGCCGGTAACCTTCGGCGAGATGGTCGCGATATCACCTTCGATATAGGCGTCGTCGGTCGACACCATGAACCGGCCGTTCGTCCACCATTCGTATCCATACCAGCCGCCGCCTGCCAGAAGGGCGAGCACGACAATCGGAAGCACCGGGCTACGGCGCTTTTTCGCGGCAGCGGGAGGAGCAACCGGAGCCTGGGCCGGCGCCGACTGGGCTGGCGCTGGCGGCGTATCGCGGGCTTCCGCCTTTGGAGCGTCTGCGACGACCGCGACATCGGCCTTTGCCTCTTCGGCCTCGGCGTTTTCGCTGACAATACGCGCGACGTTGCTCTTCTGGTTGCTCGACATGGCCACTTTACCGATCTTGGAGTAAATAATCGAACTGAACGGTTCGGTTCAGTTGACATAAACCTGTTTTATCGTCATATCAAGATGTATAGAACCAATCGGTTCGATTTCTTTAAGGAAAATGCGAAACCGTGAACACGGTTAAGAAGATATGACGCTTAAACCCGACGATACCGCCGTATTCAGTCCTCCCGCTCCCGGAGGCCGATTTGCCGCGGGCGAAGATCCGGCCAAGCGCCAGCAGATTCTCGCCGGCGCCAAGCGCGTCTTCATGAAGATGGGCTTCGACGCCGCAAGCATGAACGACGTAACGCGCGAAGCTGGCGTGTCCAAGGGAACGCTCTACGTCTATTTCACCAACAAGGAAGAGCTGTTTTCGGCGATGATCGAGACCGAGCGCGCCGCCTTCGTGGCGGCCGTGCGCACGGCCCTTGCCGAGCATGATGACCCCGAATCCGGCCTGTACGAATTCGGGATAAGCTTCGTCACCCACATGACCGATGAGAAGGTCATCAGCGCGATGCGCACCGTTCTCGGCGTTCGCGACCGCATGCCGGTACTCTGTCAACGCTTTTTCAAGGGCCCGGTAAACCTGCGCACGATCATGCGCGATTTTTTGGAACAGCATGTCGCCGAAGGCCGGCTCGAGATCGACGACATTGATCTTGCCGCCGGCCAGTTTCTCGATCTTGCCAGCGGCAGCTTCTTCAAGCTCCGCCTGTTCGGCAGCATGGAAGAACCGCCGACTCGTGAGGAAATCGACCGCGTCATCCGCGGTGCGATCAAGGTCTTCATGGCAGCCTACGGCGCGCGCCGGCACGAGACTGCTTAATCCCGCATTCTTGACTGCCGCTCCCCTTCGGCCAAAACTCCGCAAGGACGATCAAACCCGGCTGCCGGCTTTTCTCTAATGAAGGAGCCGCAACCAGGGGAATGAAGATGAATGCCATCGCACGGGCGATCTGGTTCATAGAGAGCCATTTCGAAAGCGATATATCGCTGGAAGAGATATCGGACGCAGCCGGATTGTCGCGCTACCATCTGTCGCGCGTCTTCGGGCTCGTCACCGGCCACTCGATCAGCAGCTACATGAGAGGACGGCGCCTCAGCCGCGCCGTGCCCGCATTGGTCACCGGCTCATCCACCATTCTCGAGGTTGCGCTTTGCGCGGGCTACGGCTCGCACGAAGCTTTCACCCGTGCCTTCCGCGAGCAGTTCGGCATGACGCCGGATGCTGTGCGCAGACAGGGACACGCCCATAACCTTGTTTTATTGGAGCCGATCCGAATGGATACCGACCACCTCAACGACCTCGAACCACCCCGTTTCGAGACTCTTCAACCAATGCTCTTTGCCGGCCTGCAGGAGACCTACCCTTATGGCGACAATGCCGCCATCCCGTCGCTTTGGCAAAAGTTCAATACCCATTTCGGGCATATTCCAGGCCAGAAAGGCAATGTCGCCTATGGCATCTGCAGACATATCGGCGAGGAGGAGAAATTCCGCTACATGGCCGCAGCCGAGATTTCCGACGCCGGCGACTTGCCCGCGGAGTTTACGACGCTCAAGCTTCCGGGACAGCGCTACGCCGTCTTCACCCATCGCGGCCATGTCTCCGGCATTTCCCTGACCATGAACCGGATTTTCGGCACATGGTGGCCAAGCTCAGGCCTGGAACATGGCGAAACACCTGACATGTTCGAACGTTACGACGAGCGCTTCGATCCTTATACCGGCATGGGCGTCACCGAAATCTGGCTGCCTGTAAGGGAATAAAGATCATATCAGTTTCGTATACCCGCTTGTGGCGCTTGTCCGGACGGCAGGCGCCATTACATTGCGCGCTCGTTCCATCATGTGACGCCAAAGAGGATATACGCTGATGCAGGATATCATGACGCTCATTCAGGACCCGGCCGCCTGGGTGGCGCTCATCACACTGGTGGTGATGGAAGTCGTTCTCGGGATCGACAACCTGATCTTCATTTCCATTCTGACCAACAAACTGCCTCCTGAGCACCGCGAGAGAGCTCGCCGGATCGGCATCGGCCTTGCCCTCGTCATGCGTCTGGCGTTGCTCGGCACCGTTGCCTGGATCGTGCAACTGACCGAACCGCTGTTTGAAGCCTTCGGCCACGGCTTCTCATGGAAGGACCTGATCCTGATCGCCGGCGGCCTGTTCCTCGTCTGGAAAGCCACCAAGGAAATTCACCACAGCGTCGACCCCGTAGACCATCAGGAAGATTTCATCGCCACGTCGGCAACGACAGGCTTTGCATCGGCGATCGGTCAGATCCTGCTGCTCGACCTGGTCTTCTCCGTCGACAGCATCATCACCGCCGTCGGCATGACGCCACATCTGCCGATTATGGTGATCGCCGTCATCGCCGCTGTGACCGTCATGCTGGTTGCCGCGACCCCGCTCGCCAACTTCATCGAAAGAAATCCGACGATCGTCATGCTGGCGCTCGCCTTCTTGCTGATGATCGGCACGACGCTGATCGCCGAAGGCATGGGCTTCCACGTGCCGAAGGGCTACGTCTACGCCGCCATGGCCTTCTCGGCGCTGGTCGAGGTGCTGAACATGTTCGCACGCAACGCCCGCAAGCGGAAACGCGAAGGCGCGCACTGAGGCAGATACGGGAGCGTGCGCCGCAACCGGCGCACCTTCTCAGCGTCCGCAAGCCGTTGCGGACGCGGTTTTTCTTGACGCGCCCGGTTGAATATGGCCTAAGGCCAGCCGAACGGACGATCGGCGAATGGTGCGGGCGAATGCCCTTTTTCGGCCGGTTTGCCGATGAAGATATCTGCATCCTTCCGGCCGAACGTCGCTTTCCCGTGAAAGCAGTCCGGCATTCATTGACGGGCACATACAATGACAAATTCCGGGACAGCTTCCGGCGTCCGCGTCCGCATCGCTCCCTCGCCGACCGGCGAGCCGCATGTCGGCACCGCTTATATCGCTCTCTTCAACTACCTCTTTGCCAAGAAGCACGGTGGCGAGTTCATCCTGCGCATCGAAGATACCGATGCGACGCGCTCGACCCCGGAATTCGAGACCAAGGTGCTGGACGCGCTGAAATGGTGCGGGCTGGAATGGAAGGAAGGCCCCGATATCGGCGGTCCCTACGGCCCTTATCGCCAGTCCGACCGCAAGCCGATGTACCAGCCCTATGCACAGGAGCTGCTGGACAATGGCCATGCCTTCCGCTGTTTCTGCACGCCTGCGCGGCTGGAGCAGATGCGCGAGGCGCAGCGCGCCGACGGCAAGCCGCCGAAATACGACGGTCTCTGCCTGAACCTCACGGCCGAAGAAGTCACCTCGCGCATGGCGGCCGGCGAAAGCACCGTCATCCGCATGAAGATCCCGGCCGAAGGCTCGTGCGACTTTACCGACGGCGTCTACGGCGACGTCTCCATTCCGTGGGATTCCGTCGACATGCAGGTCCTCATCAAGGCCGACGGCATGCCGACCTATCACATGGCCAATGTTATCGACGATCATCTGATGAAGATCACCCATGTGGCGCGCGGCGAGGAATGGCTGGCGTCGGTGCCGAAGCACATCCTGCTCTATCGCTATTTCGGCTGGGAGCAGCCGGTCTTCATGCATCTGTCGTTGATGCGCAACGCCGACAAGTCGAAGCTGTCGAAGCGCAAGAACCCAACCTCGATCTCCTATTATTCCGCGCTCGGTTATATCCCCGAGGCGCTGATGAACTTCCTCGGCTTGTTCTTCATCCAGATCGCCGAAGGCGAAGAGCTTCTGACGATGGAAGAACTGTCCGAAAAGTTCGATCCGGACAATCTCTCCAAAGCAGGCGCGATCTTCGACATTCAGAAGCTCGACTGGCTGAACGGCCGCTGGATCCGCGAGAAGCTCTCCGAGGAGGAATTCCAGGCGCGTGTACTGACCTGGGCGATGGAGAACGATCGCCTGAAGGCCGGCCTGCGCCTGTCGCAGACGCGCATTTCCAAGCTCGGTGAACTGCCCGATCTAGCAGGCTTCCTGCTGAAATCCGATCTTAGCCTGCAGCCGTCCGATTTCGCCAAGATCAAATCGCCGCCGGAAGAGATCCTAGAGATCCTCAACACCGTCCAGCCCGATCTCGAAAAGATCCTGGAATGGAATGTCGAGACGATCGAGGCGGAGCTGCGCGCCGTCGCCGACCGCATGGGCAAAAAGCTGAAGGTCGTGGTGGCACCGCTCTTCGTCGCCGTCTCCGGCTCGTCGCGTTCGCTGCCGCTCTTCGATTCCATGGCGCTGCTCGGCCGCTCCGTCGTGCGCCAGCGCCTGAAGCTCGCAGCACAGGCGGTCGCCGCCCTCGTCGGCTCGAAATAAGAAAAGTCAGAGGATTTCGACAGTGGCTGACAACAAGACCGAAAACACCCTTTCCTCCGACGCGACCGAGGTGCGCGCCCAGAAGCTCAAGCTGCTGCGCGCGCAGATCGGCGATGTCTATCCGGCGCATTTTCACCGGACGCTGACCAATGCCGAGCTTGGCGCCAAGTATGAATCTCTGGAACCCGACGTCGAGACGCAGGATGTCGTCACCGTCGCCGGCCGCGTCTATTCCTCGCGCAATTCCGGCATGTTCATGGATATCCATGACGCCTCCGGCAAGATCCAGATCTTCAGCCACAAGGACACGACGCCGGAAGAGGCCCGCGCGCTGCTGCCGATGATCGATATCGGCGACATCATCGGTGTCACCGGCATCGTGCGCCGCACCAAGCGCGGCGAGCTGACGATCAACGCGCAGAAAATCGAAATGCTGACGAAGTCGCTGCTGCCGATGCCCGAGAAGTGGCACGGTCTCTCCGATATCGAGCTGCGTTATCGCAAGCGCCATCTCGACATCATGACCAACGAGGATTCGAAGCTGCGCTTCCAGCAGCGCTCGAAGATCGTCTCCGGAATCCGCCGTTTCATGGAGAATGACGGCTTCATGGAAGTCGAGACACCGATGCTGCATTCCGTCTATGGCGGCGCCACCGCCGAGCCGTTCAAGACGCATCACAACACGCTGAAGCTCGACATGTATCTGCGCATCGCGCCGGAACTGTTCCTGAAGCGTACGCTGGTCTCTGGCCTCACCGACAAGGTCTTCGAGATCAACCGGAACTTCCGCAACGAAGGCGTCTCCACCCGCCACAATCCCGAATTCACCATGATGGAGTGCTACTGGGCCTATGCCGATTACGAGGACATGATGGACCTCGTCGAGCGGCTGTTCGAGACCCTGGCGCTCTCCATTCATGGCACGACGGAATTCGACTTCGTCGACAAGCGCCTCTCCTTCAAGGGCCCGTTCAAACGTGTGCCGATGCCGGATGCCGTCAAGGAAGCAACCGGCATCGATTTCCTCGCCATCAAGACCGACGAGGAAGCCCGCGCCGCCGCCAAGGCTGCCGGCTTTGCGGTCGAGAAGGACTGGACCTGGGGCGAATGCCTCGCCTTCATCTTCGAGGAAAAGGTGGAAGCGACGCTGATCCAGCCGGCCCACGTCACGCATTTCCCGAAGGACATCTCGCCCTTCGCCAAGGAAGTGCCGGGCGAGCCGCGGCTTGTCGAACGCTTCGAGACCTATTGCAACGCCTGGGAACTCGGCAACGCCTTCTCGGAACTCAACGATCCCGAGGAACAGCGCCGCCGCATGGTCGAGCAGCTCGAGCAGGCGCATGCCCGCGGCGAAAAGGAAAAGCAGCTGGACGACGAATTCCTGGATGCGATCGACCAGGGCATGCCGCCGGCTGGTGGCCTCGGCATCGGCGTCGACCGTCTGATCATGCTTTTGACCAACGCGCCGTCGATCCGCGACGTCATCCTCTTCCCGGCCCGCCGCAGCAAGGCCGACTGACAGGAAAGAGGCAGGTTGATCAAAGCGGACTGCCGGCCGGCGCTCCGCTTTTTCATATGCCTGTTCAGTGGGTCTTGGCGGCTTCCGCCGACGGCTCTTCGGCCGGCGCTTCGGCCACTACATCGGCGCCGTCGCCCTCGGCAGCTGGCGCCGGTTCGCTTTCGGCAGCCGGTGCCGCGCCATGTCCCCCGCCCTCGGCCTTCTTGTCCTTCTCCTCAATCTTCTTGCCCGTCGCCTCGCCCTTGGTCGAGGCGACGGCGACCGGATCGACGCAATCCTCCGGATCCTTGAAGCCAGCGCTGATCATGGCGATCTCATCGGCCGGCAGTTCGATACGCTCGCCGAAGAACAATCCGTTTTCGCTGGCCTTGCCGTCGTAGTAGCGCGCCGTATAGCGCTTGTCGTCGAGGCCGGGAACGTTCTTGTCGGGATGCGGGATGAAGACGACATCGGCGCCTATCGCCCGGCCGCGAATATCGGCGCGCAGCGTTGGGCCGTTCTCATCAAGCACCACCACCTGTACCAGGTCCGGTTTCTGCGCGGCATAGACGGCCTGGGCGACACGGAGCGCGGTCCTGACCCGCGTCATCCCGTCGGTCGGTTCGGTCTTTATGTATTTCCGCACCCAGACATGATCCTGCTTTCTGATCGTCACAAGGTTGACGTCGCTGCATTCGAGTGCGCCGCCATCGGAGACGCCGATCAGCCTGTCCTTGCCGACATACAGCGCCGCGCCGCCGGAAATGCCCGCCAGAAGCGCGACTCCGCCGATGATGATTGCCAATTTCCGGGAAGGCCGGAATATGCGCAGTAAGGCCTTCACGCCAACTGCTCCGCCATCTCAAACTCCAACGCAGGACAGGTGCTGAGAATGCTAGGGAAATGACGTTTCGGAAAGTTTAAGTGGGCGCCCCGTGCTCGCTCCATTTCAGGAAAATCCCAAAAAAGGTCCGAATTTTTCGGCTGCTTGCCACGGCACATTCCGCCATGCTCTAAACACCCATGGCCTTCACGCTTCGCCAGATCCAATATTTCGTGGCCGTCGCCGAACAGGGTTCGGTGACACGAGCCGCGCAGAACCTTTCGATCTCGCAATCCTCGGTGACGGAAGCGCTGAAGGAGCTCGAAACCGATCTCGGCGTCGAACTCTTCGAGCGCCATCCGCGCGGCCTGACGATTACCCACAACGGACATCAGTTCCTCCGTCACGCGACCAAGATTCTCGCCTCCGTCTCCGATGCGCGGACCAGCTTCTCCGGCCAGCAGAGCACCCTCTCCGGCACGTTGAATATCGGCGTCACCTCGCTTGTCGCCGGCTACGTTCTCTCCGATCTGCTGGCGCGATACCGGCGCGCCTGCCCGGGCATCGAAGTCAGCGCCATCGAGGACAATGGCGGCTATCTCGAACATCTGCTGGTCGGCGGCGAACTCGACGTGGCGGTGATGGTGATATCCAATCTGCGCGACCGCATGGCGCTGCAGGCCGAAATCCTCGAAACCTCGCCCTATCGCCTCTGGCTGCCGATGGGCCATCCGCTGGTGTCGGCCGATATCATCTCTGTCGCCGATATCGCCCGCGAACCGCTGATCATGCTGACGGTCGACGAGATCGAGGAGAATACCGGCAAACTGCTCTCCGCACTCGGCGCCCGCCCGCACGTCGCCTTCCGCACCCGCTCGGTGGAAGCGGTGCGCAGCCTGGTCGCCACAGGCGCCGGCGTGGCGCTGCTTCCCGATCTTGTCTACCGACCCTGGTCGCTCGAAGGCGACCGCATCGAGAGCCGCGACGTCTCCGGCTCGCTGCCGGTCGTCCAGGTGGGCATGGTCTGGCGCAAGGGCTCGAGCCTGCCGCAGGCGGCGCGCGATTTCGTCGGCATCGCCGAAACCATGCGGTCCGGCCGGCTTCGCTGATATCGGAATTTCCGATATCGCCTTTCTGATAAATGAATTTGCGAAACCGGGCTTTTGGCGTCACCTTTTCAACCGGGAACAAATCGCCACAGAAGTGGCACCAAACCGGGAGACGCAGATGACGAATCTCTTGAAATCCTGCACGGCAGCACTCGCCTGCCTGAGCTTCGCGACACAGGTGGTCGCCGCCGAACCGCTGAAGGCCTTGGGTAAGGGCGAAGGCGCGGTCAGCATCGTCGCCTGGGCCGGCTACATCGAACGCGGCGAAACCGACAAGAATTACGACTGGGTCACCGGCTTCGAAAAGGAAACCGGCTGCAAGGTCTCAGTCAAGACTGCCGCCACATCCGATGAGATGGTGTCGCTGATGAACGAAGGTGGCTTCGATCTCGTCACCGCATCCGGCGACGCGTCGCTTCGCCTCATCGCCGGCAAGCGTGTCCAGCCGATCAATACCGATCTGATCCCGAGCTTCAAGAATGTCGACAAGCGCCTGCAGGACGGCCCATGGTACACGGTCGGCGGCGTGCATTACGGCGTGCCCTATCTCTGGGGGCCGAACGTCCTGATGTACAATACCGACGCCTTCAAGGACAAGGCGCCGACCAGCTGGGGTGTCGTCTTCGAGGAGCAGACCCTGCCGGACGGCAAGTCAAACAAGGGCCGCGTCCAGGCCTATGACGGCGCGATCTATATCGCCGATGCGGCCATGTATCTGATGGCCCATAAGCCCGATCTCGGCATCAAGGACCCGTACGAACTGACCGAGGACCAGTACAAGGCCGCCCTCGACCTGTTGCGCGGCCAGCGCAAGCTCGTCTCACGCTACTGGCACGACGCGATGATCCAGATCGACGACTTCAAAAACGAAGGCGTCGTCGCCTCCGGCTCCTGGCCCTTCCAGGTCAACCTGCTCCAGGCCGACAAGCAGAAGATCGCCTCCACCTTTCCGGATGAAGGCGTCACCGGCTGGGCCGACACGACCATGCTGCACGCCGACAGCGAACATCCGAACTGCGCCTATATGTGGATGGAACATTCGCTGCAGGCCAAGGTCCAGGGCGACGCCGCCGCGTGGTTCGGCGCCGTGCCCTCCGTTCCCGCTGCCTGCAAGGGCAACGAGCTGATGGGAGAAACCGGCTGCGCCACCAACGGCTTCGATCACTTCGACAAGATCAAGTTCTGGAAAACACCGGTCGCCAAATGCGCAACGCAGAGCGAATGCGTGCCCTATCACCGCTGGGTGTCGGATTACATCGGCGTGATTGGCGGGCGGTAATAGCCAAGTCGGCTTGTGTGGTTGAAGACCCCTCCCCAACCCCTCCCCACAAGGGGAGGGGCTACAAGTGGCACCGCCTCGCTCCTCTTGAACACGGAGTTCTTTGCGAGGGTGCGGCAGATTAAGCCCCTCCCCTTGTGGGGAGGGTTTGGGGCGGGGTCTTTTAAGCCGCGACCGACGCCCTCTATTGAAAGACCCGGAGCCTTCCATGACGCCAGCCGTCCGCTTCCAACAGGTATCGCGCCATTTCGGCCAGGTTCGCGCCGTCGACGGCGTCGATCTCGAAATAGCGCCGGGCGAGTTCTTCGCCATGCTCGGCCCGTCGGGTTCCGGCAAGACGACATGCCTTAGATTGATCGCCGGCTTCGAACAGCCGACAGCAGGCCACATTCAGATCTTCGGCGAGACGGCCGACGGCGTTCCGCCCTATCGACGCAACGTCAACACCGTATTCCAGGATTACGCGCTCTTCCCGCATCTCAACATCCTCGACAACGTCGCCTACGGGCTGATGGTCAAGGGCGTCGGCAAGGCGGAGCGGATGAAGGCAGCGGGAGAAGCCCTCGAGCTCGTCAAACTGCCGGGTTATGGCGGCCGCCGCCCCGGCCAGCTCTCCGGCGGCCAGCGGCAGCGCGTGGCGCTCGCCCGCGCCCTCGTCAACAAGCCGAAGGTGCTGCTGCTCGATGAGCCGCTCGGTGCGCTGGACCTGAAGCTGCGGGAGCAGATGCAGGAGGAATTGAAGAGCCTGCAGCGCGCGCTCGGCATCACCTTTGTCTTCGTCACCCATGATCAGGGCGAGGCGCTGTCCATGGCTGATCGCGTCGCGGTCTTCAACAATGGCAATATCGTCCAGCACGGCACGCCGCAGGATATCTACCGCTGCCCGAAGACCCGTTTCGTCGCCGATTTCGTCGGCTCGTCCAATGTAATCGCGCCTGATCTGATGGCCGCGATCGGCGGCGAGAAACGCTGGGCGAGCCTGCGCCCCGAGGCGATCCGGCTGGCAAGCGACGGCATCGAGGCGAAGGTCGAGCATGCGAGCTTCCTCGGCGCCGCCACCCGTCTCAGCGTCGACCTGCAGGGCAGCCGGCTGCATGTCACGCTTCCGGCAGGCATGCCTGTGCCGGATATCGGCGCCGGCATCCGGCTTGCCTGGCAGCCCGCCGACATCCACTACATGGACGATGCTGCATGACGGCACTCATCATCTCCGACGGCAAGACATCGATCCTTCCGGGACGCAGTGGCGTCTTCGGCCGGCTGTCGGATGCCTTCTGGCGGCACCCGAAGCTTTTGCTGTTCCTGATGCTGACACCGCCCCTGCTCTGGCTCGGCATCATCTATATCGGCTCGCTCATCGCCCTGCTTCTGCAGAGTTTCTTCTCGATCGACGATTTTTCCGGACTGGTGAACTACGAATTCACGCTGTCGACCTACGCCCAGCTTCTGAGCCCGACGAATTTCGACATCATTATCCGCACCGTCGTAATGGCGGTGCTGGTCACCGTCGCTTCCGCACTCATCGCCTTCCCGATAGCCTACTACGCCGCCCGTTATGCGCGGGGCAAATGGAAGGTGCTGTTTTATCTCGGCGTCATGCTGCCGCTCTGGTCGAGTTATCTCGTCAAGATCTACGCCTGGAAGCTGATCCTCGCTAAAGAAGGCATCCTGACGTGGATCTTCGAACAGCTCCATCTCTCCTGGCTTCTCGACGGCGTCCTGAACCTGCCCGTCGTCGGCGGCAATTCGCTTTCGGTCAGCTACCTCGGCACCTTCATCGTCTTCGTCTATATCTGGCTGCCCTACATGATCTTGCCGACTCAGGCGGCCCTCGAGCGTGTGCCCGGCAACCTGATTGAGGCCTCGGCGGATCTCGGCGCCACCCCGCGCCAGACATTCCGCACCGTGCTGCTGCCCCTGGCACTCCCCGGCATCGTCGCCGGTTCGATTTTTACCTTTTCGCTGACACTCGGCGATTACATCATCCCGCAGATCATCGGCTCTTCCAGGCTGTTCATCGGCCAGGCCGTCTATGCGCAGCAGGGGACGGCTGGCAACGTGCCGCTGGCGGCTGCCTTCTCGGTCGTGCCGATCGTCATCATGGCGCTTTATCTGTCGCTCGCCAAAAGACTGGGGGCCTTCGATGCGCTCTGATCTCAAGACATCGCCGCTGCCCTTGAAGATCGCCGCCGCCGGCGGGCTGCTTTTCCTGCACCTGCCGATCCTGCTGATCTTCGTCTATGCCTTCACGACGGAGGAGAAGAGCTATCAGTGGCCGCCACCCGGGTTGACGCTGCAATGGTTCGCCGTTGCTTGGAACCGGCCCGACGTCTGGTCGGCGCTCGGCCTTTCCGTGCAGGTCGCCGTCATCGCCACCGCGATCGCGCTGATCCTCGGCACGCTCTGTGCCGCTGCCGTCAGCCAGACGAAGTTCTTCGGCCGCGAGGCGATCTCGCTGCTGGTCATCCTGCCGATCGCGCTTCCCGGCATCATCACCGGCATTGCGCTGCGCTCCGCCTTCAGCCTCTTCGACATCCCGTTCTCGGTCTGGACCATCGTGCTCGGCCACGCCACCTTCTGCGTGGTGGTCGTCTACAACAACGCCGTCGCCCGCTTCCGCCGCACCTCCGGCTCGCTGATCGAAGCTTCGATGGATCTCGGCGCCGACGGCTTCCAGACCTTCCGCCATGTCATCCTGCCGAATATCGGCACCGCCCTGCTTGCCGGCGGCATGCTCGCTTTTGCCCTGTCCTTCGATGAGGTCATCGTCACCACCTTCACCGGCGGCCAGCAATCGACGCTGCCGATCTGGATGCTCGAAGAACTCATCCGCCCGCGCCAGCGCCCCGTCACCAATGTGGTCGCCATGGTCGTGGTGCTCGTCACCTTCCTGCCGATCCTGGCAGCCTATTACCTCACCCGCGACGGCGACCAGATCGCCGGTGCCGGCAAATAACAGGGAGAACATCATGGATACGCAAATGTTGATCGGTTCCCGCTTCGAAAAAGGCACGGAGACGGAAGAGCACATCCTGAACCCGAGGACCGGAGAGACGGTGATCGACCTTCCCGAGGCCTCGCTCTCCCAGGTCGATGCCGCCGTCGATGCCGCCGAAAAAGCCTTCAAGAGCTGGTCGCAGACGACGCCTTCCGAACGCTCGAGTTACCTGCTGAAGATCGCCGACGCTATCGAGAAGGACGCCGCCGGTTTCGCCGCGCTGGAAGCGCTGAACTGCGGCAAGCCGATCAATTCAGTACTGAACGATGAAATCCCGGCAATCGTCGATTGTTACCGCTTCTTCGCGGGGGCAGTGCGCAACCTGCACGGACCGGCCGCCGGCGAATACTTGCCCGGCCACACCTCGATGATCCGCCGTGATCCGATCGGCATCGTCGGCTCGATCGCGCCGTGGAACTATCCGTTGATGATGATGGCCTGGAAGCTGGCGCCGGCAATCGCGGGCGGCAACACCGTCGTCTTCAAACCCTCGGAACAGACGCCGCTGACAGCGCTGAAGATGGCGAAGCTGCTTTCCGACATCCTTCCCGAAGGCGTGGTCAACGTCATCCTCGGCCGCGGCGAAAGCGTCGGCAATGCGCTGATCAACCACGCCAAGGTCAACATGATCTCGATCACGGGCGATGTCGCCACCGGCAAGAAGGTGCTGCAGGCCGCCGCCAAGACCGTCAAGCGCACGCATCTGGAACTCGGCGGCAAGGCCCCGGTCATCGTCTTCGACGATGCCGATATCGATGCCGTCGTGTCAGGCATCCGCACCTTCGGTTATTACAATGCCGGTCAGGACTGCACCGCGGCCTGCCGCATCTATGCCGACGCCAAGGTCTACGACAATTTCGTTGCCGATCTCTCTTCGGCCGTCTCAAGCATCCGTTTCAACCAGGCGGACGATACCGAAAACGAGATCGGTCCGCTGATCTCCAGGCGCCAGCGTGACCGCGTCGAAAGCTTCGTCGCCCGCGCTTCCGAGCACAAGCACATGGAAATCACCACCGGCGGCAAGGTCTCCGGCGACAAAGGCTTCTTCTTCACGCCGACCGTCATTGCGGGCGCCTTGCAGGACGACGAGATCGTCCGCCGCGAGGTCTTCGGCCCGGTCGTCTCCGTCACCCGCTTCTCCGACGCTGACGATGCCATCGCTTGGGCGAACGACAGCGATTACGGCCTCGCCTCCTCGGTCTGGACCAGGGATATTGGCCGCGGCATGAAGACCGCCGGCCGCCTGCAATATGGCTGCACCTGGATCAACACGCATTTCATGCTGGTCAACGAGATGCCGCATGGTGGCCTCAAACAGTCGGGTTACGGCAAGGACATGTCCGTCTATGCGCTGGAGGATTATACCGCCGTTCGCCATGTGATGATCAATCACGGCTGACCGGCGAAAACGGCAAGGATATAGAAGCCACGCCGACAGCAGGAACATCGTCCAATTTCGCGCGACATGGAACAATTTCCCGGTTGCCGCGTCTTTTCAGACAAACGCAAAGGATGATGTCATGCTGAAATGGGCTCTGATATTCTTCGTGATTTCGATCATCGCCGGCTTCTTTGGCTTCTCCGGCGTCTCCGCCGCCACCGCGACCATCGCCCGCGTGCTCTTCGGTATTGCACTGGTGATCTTCCTGATCTTCCTGGTTCTGGCGCTGATGGCCGGCCAGGCGGTCTTGTAAGCGGGCGCCGCCCAATCCGGAGCAATTCCGCGGCTCGGAAGAGCCGCGGAATGTTCATGGCGCGCAAAAGCCTGCAGCAATTGGCTACAGCATGGCCCTCAGCCAGGGATGAAGGCTGCTAGCCCGCCTTTTCAGCAGATTGTCGACCGATACCGAACCCGCTCCGGAAGCGGCGAGGACGAACATGCCGCCGGCAATCGCCAGGTCCTTCTCGAAATGCAAGAGTTCGTTTTGGCTGGTAAAGTTCGTATGAAAGAGAAAGGCGGTCGCCAGGCAGAAGAGCGCCAGCGCCGTGGCACCCAGCCGACCGAGGAAACCCGCCGCAACGGAAATGCCGGCGCCGATTTGAAGAGCGATGGTGGCCAAGGCTACCGGCGCCGACAGCCCTAAGTTCGCGAAGGTGTCGATGGTCGACCCGAGATCTGCCGCAAGAGACGAGCCTTCGTGCAGAAAAATCAGCGCCAGCAGAAGCCTGCCCAGAAGTAGAACGAGGTCGGCTGATCGGAACCGGCTTGCGACGCTTTTCATCATACCCTCCGCTTTGCAGAGCAGGTGGACCGGTCGTGTGGCCCCTGCGTTAATTCCGTCCCGTCTCCCGGGTGTTATGGGCTGGATTCTCCCGGTCGCCGGCTACGGCGCATTATAACAGGCTTGCACCGACATTGATCGCCAGCGCCAGGATCGTCGTGTTGAACAGGAACGACAGCACGGCATGCAGCAGTGTTAGCTTGCGCATGCTGGTCGAACTGACCGCGACATCCGCGGTCTGCGCGGCAACGCCGACGGTGAAGGAGAAATAGAGGAAGTCCCAATAGCCGGGCTCTTCGATGCCGTCGGGGAATTTGAGGCCGCTCTCTTCGTCCGCCCCGCCATAGAAATAATGGGCATAGTGGATGGTGAAAAGCGTATGCAGAAAAATCCACGAGATCAGAATCGTCAGCACCGCGGCACCCGCTCGCGACAGCGCAACATCAGGTGGCGCCTCCTTGATCGAATGAAGCTCGGTGCCGATGCCGACGATGCTCGCAAGCGCAGCACCGATTGAAAGGGCCAGCAAAACGGTATCCGAAAAATCGAGATCGGCGGCGCGTTTCCGGATCGATTCGACCGTCGCCCGCAGCATCTTGCGCCAGCTGAGCGCGACAAAAACAATGGCGCTGATATTCCAGCCGAACAGGATATTGCCGGCACTGACCTCCCGCGAGGTCAGAGCCAAGAAGACCACCAGTCCGGCAACAGCGGCAATGATGAAGCTTGCGTGCTTGCGGGCAAGTGCCACAGGCGACCTTGCCGGTTCCTCGTCCGCCATATCGGTCTCCGACAGCATATGTCATTGATAAGAGCATGAAAATGGCGCGGTTGCCAGCCCGGCATCCGCGCCTTCGATCGTTGGCGTGCTCTATCAGGCGGCAGCGAGCTGCAGTTCCTTCTGCACCATGGTGCGCAGCGTCGACAGGTCCTTGGCGAAGGCGCGGATGCCTTCCGCGAGCTTTTCCGTCGCCATCGCGTCTTCGTTCATCATCCAGCGGAAGGTCTTTTCGTCGACGGCGATTTTGGCAGCCGGCCTGACCGTTTCAGGCGACAGCTTGCGCTCGAGCTTGCCTTGGTCGTTCGAAAGCTCGTCGAGCAGGTTCGGAGCGATGGTCAGGCGATCGCAACCGGCCAGCGCTTCGATCTCGCCGGTATTGCGGAAGGAGGCGCCCATGACGACCGTCTTGATGTCGTTGGCCTTGTAGTAGTTGTAGATGTCACGGACGGAGATGACGCCCGGATCCTCCTCGGCAGTGAAATCCTTGCCCGTCGACTTCTTGTACCAGTCGAGGATACGGCCGACGAAGGGCGAAATCAGGAAAACCTTGGCATCGGCGCAGGCGATCGCCTGCGCCTTGGAGAAGAGCAACGTCAGATTGCAGTCGATGCCCTCCTTCTGCAGGATTTCCGCTGCGCGAATGCCTTCCCAGGTAGACGCGAGCTTGATCAGGATACGGTCTTTCTCGATGCCGCGTTCCTTGTAGGCGGCAATGATGCTGCGTGCCTTGTTCAGCGATGCTTCGGTATCGAAGGACAGGTCGGCATCGACTTCCGTCGAAACGCGGCCGGGAACGAGCTTCACCAGGGCGGCGCCGACCGAGATGGCAAGGCGGTCGGCAACGGCTGCAGCGGCAACATTTGCATCGCCGCCGAGCTTCTTGCCCCAGGCGATCGCTTCCTTCATGTCGTCTGCGAACATTTCGGTACCGAGCGCCTTTAGGACGATGGATGGATTGGTCGTGCAGTCGACCGGCTTCAGGCGGGCGACTGCCTGAATATCGCCTGTATCGGCGACGACGGTGGTAATCTCGCGGAGTTGGTCAAGCTTGGATGTCATGGTTGGTGATCCTTATTGAATTCAAAGCGGACCGGCGCGACTTCCGCCCGGCAAAGAGATGATCTAGGGACAGATGTTTTGCATGCTGCGGGCGAATATACGCGCTTCCGTCACGGATGATTCATAAACGTGAGGGACAGTCGACGTGTTCCGGCCGCATGCGAACGGCTGCTCGAACGCAGGCGATACCGCCTGCGGCGCAAAGGCCGGTCGTGACTTTCGGCATGCCCGCACTATGTCCTCCTCGGACTGACAGGGACGACTTTGTGTCGCGAGGACTATCGCCGTTCGCGCAAGGAAAAGTCAAGGACATTTGTGCATTCTGATTGACATAAGTGTCACACCCGTCATTATCCCGGCAGCAAACGCATAGGCGCAGCCTTTCGTCCCATCAGGGATTTAGGCGAAAATCCTGCGGGAGGAGACGTGGTCAAGCTCAAACGCGGCACCCATACCGCCTATTCCGAGGCATCCTCGCTGCGGCTGAGGGCTGCATGGCTCTATTACAATGAGGGCCTGACCCAGAAAGACGTCGCCGAACAGCTCGGCATCAGCCGGACGACGGTGATCCGCCTGCTCGACGAGTCGATGAAACGCAGCGAAGTCCAGATCTGGATCAACGGTTCGATCGGCGATTGCGTCGAGCTTTCGGTCAAGCTGGAGCGTGCCTATGGCCTCGACGAAGCGATCGTCGTGCCTGCGCCGGTTCATGGCGATGTCGATTCACTGGCAAAGAACGTCGGCTTGGCGCTTGGCCAGTTCCTCTCCGAAGCCATTCCCGACGACTATACGATCGGTGTCGGCTGGGGCCGCACCATGACCGCCTCGCTGGCGAGCTTCCGGCCGCCACGCCGCGCCAATTGTAAGGTCGTTTCGCTGCTCGGCGGCATCGTTGCCGTGCATCAGACGAATCCGATCGATTACACTTGGCGGCTGGCCAACCAGCTCGGCGCCGAATGTTACATGTTCCTGGCGCCGCTTCTCGTCGATTCCATCGAAACCAAACGCAATCTGATCGACAAATGCGGGTTGGACACGATCTACCGCCTCGCCGAGAACCTCGATCTCGCGATCGTCAGCTGCGGTGATATCGGGCCGCACTCGACCTCGCTATCGGAAGGCTGGATATCGAAGGCCGAGTTGCAAGAACTGATCAATGCCGGCTGCGTCTGCGACACCATGTTCAATTTCCTCGACAAGGACGGCAATTCGGTCGATCACTCGATCAACCAGCGCGTGATGTCCGTCGACCTCGACATGCTGAAAGAGGCCAAGCACATCGTGCTTTCCTCCGGCGGCGCCCACCGGGCCACCGCCATCCGCGCCACGATCAAGCGCATCGGCTGCAACACGCTGATCACCGATGAAGGTGCGGCGCAAGCATTGCTGGAACTTGCCGAACAGGCCTAAAAGGCGCCGCGATCTCGGAGATTGGCATGCCGTGCTTTTTGCTGGGCATGCTTTACGCATGCGCCGATTCCCAACCGAGCATCGCCCGTTTGCGGGTGAGGCCCCAGTGGTAGCCCGTCAGCGCACCGTTCTTGCCGAGCGCCCGGTGGCAAGGCACCACGAAGGAGATCGGATTTGCCCCGACCGCCGCGCCCACTGCGCGCTGCGCCGTCGGCCGGCCAATATCGTTGGCGATGTCGGAATAGGTGACCGCCTTGCCGAACGGTATCTTCATGAGGCTCTGCCAGACGCGCACCTGGAAGTCCGTCCCGATCAGCACGACGCGAAGCGGCTGCTCGGAAGACCATTTTCCGGGTTGGAAGATGCGGGCGGCATAGGGCACCGTCGCCTGCAGGTCTTCGATGTATTCGGCATTCGGCCAGCGGCAGGTCATGTCCTCGAGGCAAGCCCGTTCCCCGCCGGAATCGCTGAAGGCAAGGCCGGCAAGACCGCGATCGGTCACCATGATCAGCGCCACGCCGAAGGGGCAGATGTGGAAACCGTAGCGGATGGTGAGGCCGCCCCCTTTTGCCTTCCATTCGCCGGGTGACATCGCCTCATGGGTCACGAAAAGGTCGTGAAGGCGGCTCGGCCCGGAGAGGCCGACTTCGATCGACGTCTCGAGCAACGGCATGTCTTCCTTGCGCAGCAGCCGCTTGGCGTGGTCGAGCGTCACCGCCTGCAGGAAACCTTTCGGCGAGAGGCCGGCCCAGCGGGTGAAGGTCTTCTGCAGCTGCGTCGGCGACTGGTTGAGCCTAGCGGCGATCGCCTCCAGCGACGGCTGGTCGCGATAATCCTCGGTGATGAGTTCGATGACCCGACGGACGATATCGTAATCGGGGCCGTCAGGCGTGATGTCGGTCTGCAGGTTCGCGATCATATCCATGGTCTTTCTCCTTGTAACAAGGAGATAATCAATAGGGCCGGGGCAAACCACCCGATTCTTGCGCGCTCGTCCACTACGCTCAGATACGCTGTTTGACTGTGGCGAGCGCGCCTTTGAAGGCCTTTGCGAAGCTCTCGCGATCATCCGGATTGAGGAAGGAGCCGATATCCGTGCGCCGGCCCTCGCCGAAAATATGCATCGAGAGGATGCCGATCTCCTGATGCCTCCGAACGAGGAAACGCGCCCAGAACGGGTTGAAATGATGCTCTACCATCCGCCCCGATGGGGCAAACTTGCGCACCGATACGTCGGTGCGCGACACGGTGACCTGTTCGCGCACCCGCCCGGACCGGTAATTCAGCCAGAAGCCGCCGTAGAGAAGCACAAAATCCAATCCGAAGAAGAAGCCGATCGGCCAGGCGCCGGTGGCGATGAAGAACATCCCATAGAGGAAGCAGACGGCGCCGGACAGGATGAGCAGCACCTTGAAGCCGCGGCGGCCGAGCGACCGGTGGGGGAAGAGCTCGGCGGCGAAAACAGGCTGCTCGCTAGAGCTGTTGGCGTTGCTTTCCATCATGGCCGCTGAGTATAGAGTTTCCATGGCGAATCCGAAACTCAAATCCCCGCCGCAAGGCACGAATGTGATCACCCGCCGCAAACCGGCGGCGGCGGTGAAAACCGCCTATTCGCAGGCCGAGCGCGAGGAAATCTTCCGTCGCTTTTCGGTGCAGCGACCCGAGCCGCGGGGCGAGCTGGAGCATACCAACCCTTTCACCCTCGTCGTGGCGGTGGCTCTCTCCGCCCAGGCCACGGATGCCGGTGTCAACAAGGCGACGCGAGCGCTTTTCAAGGTGGCCGATACGCCGCAGAAAATGCTCGATCTCGGCGAGGACAAGCTTCGCGATTACATCAAGACAATCGGCCTTTACCGCAACAAGACGAAAAACGTCATCGCGCTCTCGCAAATGCTGGTCGACGACTTCGCCGGCAAGGTGCCGGAAACGCGCGAGGAACTGGTGCGCCTGCCGGGTGTCGGCCGCAAGACTGCCAATGTCGTGCTGTCGATGGCCTTTGGCCAGGCCACCATGGCCGTCGATACGCACATCTTCCGGATCGCCAATCGCATCAGGCTTGCTCCCGGCAAGACGCCTGATGAAGTCGAAGCACGATTGATGAAAGTGGTGCCGAAACACTACCTCTATCACGCCCATCACTGGCTGATCCTGCACGGGCGCTACACCTGCAAGGCACGCCGCCCCGAATGCGAGCGCTGCGTCATCGCCGATATTTGCAAATCGCCGGAGAAGAGTTCGGATGTGCCGGCCCCGCTGGTCGAGCTACCGCCGCAGGTGATCGGCGAGGCTGTCGAGTAGAACAGTGATCGCCCGCTCGTAACTCCGCCGTTCGGCGCCCGCCTCGATCGCAATTGCCGCGCGGTCGAAGCCCGCCGATAGCAGCAATGTCAGAGGCTCAAGCGTAGCGCCAGCTCTCGGAAGCATGGCTGCAAGTCCTGTCCGCAATGTCCTTTCCGCGTTGTCGGCATCGATCGCCTGGCTCGCCGGCAGACCGAGAACGGCAGGAGCGTCGATCAATAGCAGCCGCGTGCGGCCCTCCGCCATCATTGCGTCGAAATAGGCCGAAACGCCGGCAATCAGCGCGTCGCGCGGCGTATCATCGGACGCCGAAGATGCCCCGATTGCTTCGGCGACTGCGCGCGCCTCGACTTCGACAACCGCGCGAAAGAGCGCCTTCTTGTCTTCGAAATGATGATAGAGCGCTCCGCGTGTCACACCCGCCGCCGCTGCGATCTCCGGCGTCGCCGTTTCGGCATACCCTTTATCGACGAAGAGGCGTCGTCCGGCATCGATCAGCGCCCCTCTTGTCTGTTGCGTTCTTTCGCGATTGCTGCGGCTCATTTCCCCCATTTACATACAAACAGAGTGTATGTTAAGAATAAAAACATACAGTCTGTCGGTATCTATGGAGGAAAAGGATGAAATCGACGAGCTATTATCCTGTCATCATGACCGACGACGTTGCCGGTTCCGCCCGCTTCTATTGCGCGCATTTCGGCTTCGGGGCGTTGTTCGAGAGCGAGTGGTACGTTCATCTGCAATCGACCGAGGCGGAGCATGTCGCGCTCGCAATCCTCGACGGCAGCCACGAAACCATCCCGGCTGCGGCTCGCGGCAAAGTGTCCGGACTGCTCCTCAATTTCGAGGTTGCCGATGTCGATGCGGTCTACGCGGCCTGCAACAGCGCAAACCTCCCGATCCTGCAGGAGATCCGCGACGAGGATTTCGGCCAGCGGCATTTCATCACCGCCGATCCGAACGGCGTGCTGATCGACATCATCACGCCGATCCCGCCGAGCGCCGAATTTGCGCCAATGTACGAGACATCAGCCTTACCGGGTTGATCCTCAGGCGCGAAAACCGGCGTCCCTTGCCGATATCAGCTTGTGCAGATGCACCATCATGCCCGCGGCAAAGAGAGGCGTCAGCAGGTTGACCGCGGGGATCGCCAGAAAGAGCGCGATCACCAGCCCGCCGAGAAAGACCGTCGGCGCATGTTTGGCACGGAAGAGCCGCGCTTCATGCGGCGAACGGAAGCGCATGGCGGCGAATTCAAAGAATTCCCGTCCGAGCAAATAGCCGTTCACCAGAAAGAAAGCGACCAGATTGACGCCGGGAATGAACAGCAACAACAACGCCACGATATTGCCGAGGATCACCACCCCCAGGAATTTGATCGAGCTCGCCATCGCCGGGCCGAGCGGCATGGCGGCGCCCGGCGCGTCGCCGGGATAGTCACGTTTTTCGATAACGTCGGCGACATCGTCCAGGAAAAGGCCCGCAATAAGCGCCGTGACGGGCGAAAGCAGCAACGCCAGCACGAGCGCAAGGCCGACCCCGGCAAGGATTGCGAAGACCAGAGCAAACCATCCCGCCCAATCCGGCATATCGGGAAAGAAGCTGGTGATCCAGGGAAAGAGGAAGGCCATGAAGGCCCCGCGTAGTGCGAACCAGAGGCCGACGAGCACGAGAAGCGTCACGCCGAGCACCTTCCAGAAGACCAAGCGAGTCTCCGGCGCGAACAGATTGGCGAGCGAAAGGCGTGCGGCATCAAGAATCATTTCTTCAGCGTCTCCGGTTGCGCAAGAGATGTAGGAAAGGCGAATGCTACCGACAAGAGAGAATAAAATTGCAGGCTTTAATAGAAACTTGTCGCAATATTAGAACGAATATAATATTATGAGACGCAGAAATACGCATGGGCCTGAGAAGCAGCTTCCGACAATAGTTGCCAAGACAAGGGATTGCGATAGCGCATCCACGGAACGCCTCTGAGGAAATACGGGGAGGCTGATGTGGAAGACTTTGTACACAAACTCAGGCAATACGTAAAAAGCGGCACACCGGCCGAGCGTCGAATTGCGAAATATTTCTCCGAGCACCTGAACGACCTGCCGTTTGAGACGGCAGCATCTGTCGCCGACAGGCTGGACCTCTCGCCGATGACCGTCGGGCGCTTCCTGCGCGCGCTCGGCTATCAGGGTTTGGACAGCGTCAAGGTGGAAATTCGCGAGACCGTGACGACATCGCCGGCGCAGTTGCAGAGCGCCATGAGCGAACTGCATGCGGACGCCGCGGAGGGCAAGCCGCTTGCCGTGCTGGTTGCCGAGCAGATCCAGGCCCTGCATCACATCTATCATCTGACGGCGCAGCCGCTTTGGGCCGAAGCCGTCCGCCTGATCAGCACGGCCCGCGAAGTATCGATCGCCACGCATGCGCGGCTCGCAAGCCTTGCCAATCATTTCTCCCAGCGGCTGACGCAGGCCCGCGATGGCGTCCGCACGCTCGATGCCACCGACAACCGTTTTGCCGAACTCTTCGCCCGGCAGGCCGTCGACGACGCTTTGCTCGTCATCATCGACTGCCGCCGTTTCGCCAAGGCACGGCTGCTTGCCAGAACCGCGCGCCGCTACGGCTACAAGGTCGTGCTGATTTCGCCTCAGCAAGCAGACTGGATGGCAGATCAGTCAAACGTCATGCTGTCCTTGCCGCCGGCACGCGCTCCCGATCTCGACAACCTTCCGCCGCTGATCGCGCTGCTCGATTGCCTTTCGGAATCCGTCATTCTCGAAGTCGGAGAGGAGGCAGCGCTGCGCCGCCGCCGCATGCTGGAATTTGCGACCGTCCTCGGTGAAACCGCGAACCACTAGATGTGAGCTTTCAGAACATCGCTTCCAGCTCGGAACGGTGCCGATGCATGGCCAGAAGACGGCGATAATCGCGGTCGTAAAGCGCCTGTTTCGCTTTGTCGGGAAGCCGTTCGACGCCGCCCCGATACATCGCCTCGCCGGCTGCCGCCAAATCCTCGTGCAGGCCGCAGGCGACGGATGCCGCAATCGCCGTACCGAGCAGCACCGCCTCGTTCATCTTCGGCAACACGACCTTGCAGCCGGTGGCGTCGCTATAGAGTTCCATCAGCACCGGGTTCTTCACGTGTCCGCCGGCGATATGCAGCGTATCGGGCACGTAGCCGTAGTCCTTCATCGTCTCCAGGATATGGCGGATGCCGAGAGCGATCGCGACGGCAGACCGCCAATAGAGCGCGCAAAGCCCGTCGAAGGAAGTGTCGAGCGTCAGCCCGCTGATCACGCCGACGGCATGCGGATCGGCAAGCGGCGAGCGATTGCCGTGAAAGTCCGGCAGCACAAAAATACGCTCGCCGAAAGCGTCGCCCTCCTCTGCCCGCAATTCGGCGATGCGCGCGACGATCTTCTGGTGCAATGCCGCTGTCGGCTCACCGCCGGCCGCATGCATGCGCACGATATGGTCGAGCAGCGCACCGGTCGCCGATTGCCCCGCTTCCACCAGCCAGGACTGCGGGAAGACAACCTCATAATAAGGCCCCCACATGCCGTGGCTTGGCTTGCACTCCCGCGAGAAGGCGACGACGCAGCTCGACGTGCCGGCGATCAGTGCCAGCTGGCGCTCACGTGTTACGGGATCGGCGGCATAACCGCCGAGCGCCCCAAGCGCGCCGGCATAAGCGTCGATCATTCCCGCGGAGACATGGCACTCCCTAGTCAGCCCGAGCGCCTCGGCCGCATCAGCGGTCAGCCGGCCTATACTGCCGCCGACCGGCACAGTCTCATCCGGCAGCCGGCCGCGAGTCTGAAGATCATCGAGCCCGATCCGCTGCAGGAAATCCTGCTGCCATCCCTTTTCGAGATGGGCGAGATAATTCCATTTTGCCGTCAGCGTGCAACGAGAACGGGCGGTCGACCCAGTTGATTTCCAGGTCATGAAATCAGCAAGGTCGAAGAAATAGCCCGCCCTTTCCCACGTCGCCGGCAGCTTCTTCTTCAGCCACATCAGCTTCGGCATTTCCATTTCCGGCGACATGACGTGGCCGGAATGTTCAAGCACACTGTGCTCCGTCGCCGTGCAGAAGTCGGCTTCCTTCAGCGCGCGATGATCGAGCCACACGATGGTGTCGAAACGCCGCTCGCCGGTTGTGGACACGCTGATCGGCCGGCCGTCGACGTCGCGGACCACGAGGGAACAGGTAGCGTCGAAGCCGATTGCTCCGACCGAGGCGGCGGCAATACCGGATTGCTCCATCGCCTTGCGCACCGCGGTGCAGGCGGCCGACCAGATGTCTTCGGAATCGTGCTCGGCGTGGTTTTCACGCGGCCGGTTCATGACAATCGGATGTTCAGCCTTGGCCAGCAGATGGCCGCCGGCATCGAAGACGCCGGCGCGCGCGCTGCCGGTGCCGACATCCACCGCAACCACATGATCACGCATCAAATTGCAGTCCCGTCCAGCTTATGGTTGCGGACAAGGTGTATCAATTCCGGCATGGCGTCAAACACGACATCAGGCGAAAGCCGGTCGAGTTCGGCGCGGTATCCGGCGAAATTCGCATGCGATCCGCCGGTGAAGGCAAAGACCGTCATGCCCGCCGCCTTGGCGGCAGCAATGCCGGCCGGACTGTCCTCGATGACGAGGCAGGATCCCGGCTCGACATGCATTTGCCGTGCCGCGTGGAGGAAGAGATCGGGCGCCGGTTTCCCGCGCTTGACCATCGTCGCGCTGAAGATGTCGGGCAGCCTGTCGAGAAGTCCGGTGACGGACAGCGACAACCGGATTCGCTCCATCTGACTTGATGAAGCGACACAACAGGGAATGCCGAGCCCGTCGATCGTCGCCGCGATGCCGTCTATCGGCTTCAGCTCGGTGCGAAACCGCGCGTAGAGATCAGTGCGAATGCGCTCCAGGAATTCTTCGCCGGCGTGAATATTGAACTCGGTTTCCAGCGTATCGATGAGGGTTGCCAGGCTGCGTCCGAGGAAGCGCTCATAGGCCTGGTCTTCGGTAATCGAAACGCCGAGATCACTCATCGCCCTGACGAGCACGCTGATCGAGATCGGTTCGCTGTCGACGAGCACGCCGTCGCAATCGAAAATGACCAGCCGTGGTTCAGCATCAGCCATGAAAAAACCCAACCTGACTTCAATTCGGACGCATGATCGTCCCGCGTCGCCCGCAAGGCGGGATGGATGGCGCCAGCCGATGCCGCCATCCGCATTCCCCTTACACTGCGAGCTTGCCGTCGAGATAGAGCTGCAGCGTTTCCCGCGTGCCCTTTTCCCACAAGGTTTTAACAGCATGAGCAAAACGTTTGCGGAAAAGATCCGATTTCGCCACCTCGCCGAAAATATCATCGAAGCCGAGGAAGGCGGACGGATCGGCCTTGGCCTTCAGCGCCGCTGTGTGCAGGCGCTCGGCGCTGGCGTCGTTGAAGACGATATCCTTGCCGCTGTCGGTCTTGCCGGCGAAATAACGGCACCAAAGCGCCGAAACCAGCGCCAGGCCGATGACATCTCTGCCCTGGCGCAGATTGTCGAGCGTCGACGGCAGGATGAATTTCGGTTGGCGATTCGAGCCATCCTGCGCCAGACGCGGGATGGTATCGGCGATCTTCGGATTGAGAAGCCGATGTTCGATGAGGGCAAAATAATCCGTCAGCGAGGTGTTTGGCACCGGCGGCACGATCGGAATGATTTCGTCTGTCTCCAGCTTGGCCAGGAACGCCCGGATCAGCGGATCTTCCATGGCATCATGCACGAAATGAATGTCCATCAGCGCCGCCGGATAGGCGATCGCGGCATGCCCGCCGTTCAGGATACGGATCTTCATATGCTCGTAAGGCGTGACATCAGGAACGAAGGTGACGCCGACCTTTTCCAAGGCCGGGCGGCCGGCCGTGAACTTGTCTTCGAGCACCCACTGCTTGAATTCTTCGCAATAAACCGGCCAATTATCCTCAATGCCGAAATTGTCCCTGAGGAAATCGATCTCCCGCTGGCCGGTCGCCGGCGTAATTCGGTCGACCATCGCGTTTGGAAAGGCAACATTAGCCCTGATCCAGTCGGCAAGGGCGGCATCCGAAAGTGCTGCAGTGCCGATCACGGCATTGGCGGTGACGACGCCATTATGGGGAATGTTGTCGCAGGACATCACGGTGAAAGGTCCGATGCCCTTGTCCTTGCGCGCCTTGAGGCCAGCGACGATCAGACCGAAAACCGTCTTCGGCGCACCGGGATTTTGTCCATCGGCGGCGATAGCAGGATGGGCCGGATTGAACGTGCCTGAAGCATCGATGAAATAACCGCCCTCGGTGATCGTCAGCGAGACGATGCGTATCTCGGGATCGGCAAGCCTGGCGATGATGGCGGCAGGATCGCCGACCGGCAGAATGTCGATCATCGGTGCGGTGACACGCGCCGCCGTCTTGTTGTTGTCCTGCTCCACCACCGTCGTCAAGAAATCCTGCGCCGCAAGCTTCTCGCGCATGGCGGCATCCGATGGCAGAACGCCGGCACCGACAATTGCCCAGTCGTGATCGGCGCCCTGGTTGAAGAGATCGTCGAGATAGATCGCCTGATGCGCGCGGTGGAAATTGCCGACGCCGAAGTGCACGATGCCGGCTTTCAGCGACGCCCTGTCGTAGGAAGGGATGGCGGCAGTGCGCGCCGCGTCCGAAAGCGTTGCCAGCGATAATTTGCACGTCATGTTTCAGTCCTCTTGAAGGTCTTGCCGAGACGGCCGAGCGCCATCGCCCGGCTCACATGCCTGCCCCCAGCCGGCCGCCTGCTCAGATGGCAAGGCCGCCCTCGTTGAATTTATGAATGCGTGACCGGTCCGGCGTCAGATAGACCGGATCGCCCGCTTGCGCGGCAAAATCGCCACTGCCGCGCGCCGTCACCATCCCGATCCCCTCGACATCTATGTGCAGGAAGGTGTCGGAACCGAGATGCTCGGCAACGACGACCCTGCCCTTCCAATCGCCGCTCTCCATCGACAGCAGCATGTGTTCGGGACGGATGCCGAGCGTGTGCGCGCCGAGCTCGGCGGCGTTCTGGCCCTTGATGAAATTCATCTTCGGCGAGCCGATGAAGCCGGCGACGAAAAGATTGCGCGGGCGGCTGTAGAGTTCGAGCGGCGAGCCGACCTGCTCGATATTGCCGCGGTTCAGCACGACGATCTTGTCGGCCATGGTCATGGCCTCGACCTGGTCATGGGTGACATAGATCATCGTCGTCTTCAGCTGCTGATGCAACTCGCTGATTTCGAGGCGCATATTGACGCGCAGAGCCGCGTCGAGATTCGACAGCGGTTCATCGAAGAGAAAGGCTGAAGGCTGGCGCACGATGGCGCGACCGATCGCGACGCGCTGGCGCTGACCGCCGGAAAGCTGGCGCGGCTTGCGCTCGAGATAGTCGGTGAGGTTCAGCACTCGTGCCGCATCCGTCACCTTACGGTCGATTTCCGCCTTGTCGACGCCCGCCATCTTCAGCGGGAAGGCGATGTTGTTGCGCACGCTCATATGCGGATAGAGCGCGTAGGACTGGAACACCATGGCAAGGCCGCGCTCCGACGGCGCCTTCTCGGTGGCGTCCTTGCCGTCGATGACGATCTTGCCGCCGGAGACATCCTCAAGACCGGCGATCAGCCTGAGCAGCGTGGACTTGCCGCAGCCGGATGGACCGACGAAGACGACGAACTCGCCGTCGTTGATATCGAGATCGATCGAAGGGATGACCTTGGCTTCGCCGAAGACCTTGGAAACCTTCTGAAGGGTAATGCTGCCCATGTTTGTCTCCCTTTTCTTATTTCACTGCGCCGAAGGTCAGGCCGCGGACGAGTTGCTTCTGGCTGAACCAGCCGAGGATCAGGATCGGCGCGATCGCCATGGTCGAGGCCGCCGAGAGCTTGGCATAGAACAAGCCTTCGGGGCTGGAATAGGAGGCGATGAAGGCCGTCAGCGGTGCCGCCTTCGAGGCGGTGAGGTTGAGCGTCCAGAAGGCCTCGTTCCAGGCAAGGATGATGTTCAGAAGCAGCGTCGAGGCAATGCCCGGCACCGCCATCGGCGTCAGCACGTAGACGATCTCCTTCATCAGCGAGGCGCCGTCCATGCGGGCCGCTTCGAGGATCTCACCGGGAATTTCCTTGAAGTAGGTGTAGAGCATCCAGACGATGATCGGCAGATTGATCAGCGTCAGCACGATCACCAGCCCGATGCGCGTGTCGAGCAGACCGGAATTGCGGAACATCAGATAGATGGGGATCAGCGCGCCCACAGGCGGCATCATCTTGGTCGAGAGCATCCACATCAGCACGTCCTTCGTCCGCTTGGTGGGCGCGAACGCCATCGCCCAGGCGGCCGGAATGGCGATGATCAGGCCGATCAGCGTCGAGCCGAAGGAAATGACCACCGAGTTCATGAAGTGGCTGAGATAGTTCGACCGGCTCTGCACTTCCGCATAGTTCTCCGCGGTCCAGTGGAAGAACAGGAACTGCGGCGGCGAGGCGATGGCGTCGGCTTCCGACTTGAAGCTGGTCAGGAACGTCCAGAGGATCGGGAAGAAGATCAGGATGCCGAGCGTCCAGGCGACCGCCGTCACGATGAGCTTGCGCTGAGTTGTGACTTTTCTGGCCATCTCAAGCCTCCAGATTCTTGCCGACGAGGCGGACGAGGAAGATCGCGACAATATTGGCAAGCACGACCGCGACGATGCCGCCTGCAGAAGCGCCGCCGATATCGAACTGCAGCAGAGCCTGCGCATAGACGAGATAGGTGAGGTTGGTGCTGTCGGTGCCCGGCCCGCCATTGGTGGTGACGAGGATTTCGGCGAAGACCGAGAGCAGGAAGATCGTCTGGATCAGGATCACCACGGTGATGGCACGCGCCATGTGCGGCAGGATGATGTAGATGAATTTCGAGATCGCCCCGGCGCCGTCCATTTCGGCCGCCTCCTTCTGCTCCTCGTCGAGCGACTGCAGCGCCGTCAACAGGATGAGGGTGGCAAAGGGCAGCCACTGCCAGGCGACGATGAGGATGACGGACAGGAGCGGCGCATTCGCCAGCCAGTCGATCGGCTGCAGGCCAAGCGCTTTCGCAAGATGCGCAAACAAGCCGTTGACCGGGTTCATGAACATGTTCTTCCAGACGAGTGCTGCCACTGTCGGCATGACGAAGAACGGCGCGATGACAAGGATGCGCACGATGCCCTGGCCGTACATCGGTTGGTCGAGCAGCAGCGCGAAGGCGATGCCGCCGACGACGGTGACGACGAGAACGCCGGCAACAAGCAGCAGCGTATTGATCAGCGCGGCGATGAAGGCCGGATCTGACAGGAAATATTCGTAGTTCAGCAGGCCGACGAAGCTCTCCATGCCAGGGCTGAGCAGATTATAGTTCAGCAGAGAGAAATAGATCGTCATCGCAAGCGGGACGATCATCCACGCAAAGAGGAACAGCACGGAGGGCGCAATCATCAGGCGCGCCGCGGAGCGAGTATGTGTTGTTGCCATGGCAATCACCGATCTGAAGTGAAGCGGGGAGCGGCCGCAATGCAGCTTGATCTGGAAAAGAGGCCGCCGATGCGGTTTGGGCAATCGGCGGCCCAGAGGGGCGGATTGTCAAGGATCCGCCTCTTCTCAGGAGGTTATTTGATGTAGCCGGCTTTGGTCATTTCGCGGGTCGCCAGCTGCTGTGCGCTCTTCAAAGCCTGATCGACCGAAATCTGGCCGGCAAGGGCTGCCGAGAACTGCTGGCCCACCGCCGTGCCGATGCCCTGGAATTCCGGGATCGCCACGAACTGGACGCCGACATAAGGGACCGGCTTGACGGTCGGCTTGGTCGGGTCGGCCGAGTTGATCGAATCGAGGGTCATCTTGGCGAAGGGAGCAGCCTTCTGATACTCCGCATTCGCATAAAGCGAGGTGCGGGTGCCGGGAGGTGCGTTCAGCCAGCCTTCCTTCTCGGCAACCAGGTTGGTGTACTCCTTGCTCGTTGCCCAGGCGACAAACTTCTCGGCGGCCTCGACCTTCTGCGAGCCTGCCGGAATGGCGAGGTTCCAGGCCCAGAGCCAGTTGCCGCGCTTGCCGAGGCCCTTGTCCGGAGCGAGCGCGAAGCCGACCTTGTCGGCGACCTGCGACTGCTTCGGATCGGAGACGAAGGAAGCGGCAACCGTCGCGTCGATCCACATGCCGCACTTGCCGGTCTGGAAGAGCGCCAGGTTTTCATTGAAGCCGTTGGAGGAGGCGCCCGGAGGGCCGGCTTCCTTCATCAGGTTGACGTAGAAGGTCAGCGTGTCCTTCCACTCGGGCTGATCGAACTGCGGCTTCCACTTCTCATCGAACCAGCGCGCACCGAAGGAGTTCGACATAGCCGTCAGGAAGGCCATGTTTTCGCCCCAGCCAGCTTTGCCGCGCAGGCAGATGCCGTAGATTTCCTTGTCCTTGTTGGTGACCTTCTTCGCGGCGTCCGCGATGAAGTCCCAGGTCGGCGCGTCGGGCATCTTCAGGCCAGCGGCGTCGAAAAGGTCTTTGCGGTACATGACCATGGAGCTTTCGCCATAGAACGGCGCGGCATAGAGTTTGCCGTCCATGCTGATGCCGCTGCGGATGGCCGGCAGCAGGTCGTTGACGTCATAGGCGTCGCCGAGATTGTCGAGCGGCAGCAGCCAGCCCTGCTTCGCCCAGATCGGAACTTCATAGGTGCCGATCGTCAGAACGTCGTACTGGCCGCCCTTGGTCGCGATGTCGGTCGTGACCTTCTGGCGCAGCACGTTTTCTTCGAGGGTGACCCATTCAAGGTCTATGCCGGGATTCTTTGCCTTGAAGTCGTCCGTCAGCTTCTGCATCCGGATCATGTCGCCGTTGTTGACGGTCGCAATTGTCAGCGTCTCGGCTGAAGCCATGCCGGCAAACGCCAATGCTGAGCAGGCGCCCAGCAGGAAAGTTCTCAATGTCATATCTTCCTCCCAGAAGACGAGATGTGAGCATTCGCTTTGCTCATGAGCAATTACTCATCACTGCGTTAAAAAAGTCAATCGACAATCGTTGCTGCGATGCCGAAGGCAGTGGTCTTGTCCTTGATTTAATTGCTATATTTTTTGCTCAGCTATTGAGCAAAAACTCAGCGGTCTCTTCATCGGTGATCAGAGCATTGATTTGATGGCCGACTACGGCGGCTCTGATAGCCTTATATTTTCGCTTGCCTTTGGCGAGCCCGATGACCATCGAAGCCTCGCGGGACGGGATCGGCGCCGAGGCGACACGCTCGTTGATCGGGTTGTCGAGCAGTTTGCCGTCGACATCGAAGATCCAGCCGCAGATTTCACCGACGGCGCCTCCACGCATCAGTTCCATCATCTCGTCCTTTTCAAGAAAGCCATCGACGCAGAGCGGCCCGTCGATGCCGAGCTCGCCGATGCCGACGAAGGTGACGTCTGCCTGCGCGCTCATGTCGAGCGTCGAGCGCACCAGTTGCTGCCCATGTAGCAGCTCCCGTTCTTCGGCCGAGGTGACGAGCACCGGCAGCGGCATCGGATAGTGCCGCGCCTTGACTGCGTCCGCCATGCTGAAGATGACGTTGTAATAGGCGGCCGAACCGTCCGGCGCGATATTGCCGGTCAGCGAGACGATCCGGTGATTGGGACATTCGATCGCCGGAAGCTGGTCGACCGCCGCCTTCAGCGTGCGGCCGGTGCCAACCGCCAGCACGATCGGTTCCGGCCGCTTCAGCCAGCGCTCGATCTCGGCCGCACCCGCCTCGGCGATGCCGATGGTGGTCGACGAGGAACCCGCATCGCTCGGCACCACTTCCACATGTTTCAGCCCGAATTTTCGCCGCAGCTGGTTGGCAAGCTCGAGGCAGGCGGCGATCGGATGGTCGAGCCGCACTTTGATCAGACGCTCGGCGACAGCAAGCGACACCAGCCGCTGCGCCGATTGCCGTGAAATGCCCATCGTGGCGGCGATTTCATCCTGCGTGCGTCCGGCGACATAATAAAGCCAACCGGCACGGGCTGCATCGTCGAGCCGTGCAGGGGTCTCGGATCTTTTTGCCATCTACTGCCTACCGCGCAAAATGAGCCGGCTTGCCGCCGCCGGCATGATGTGAGTCTCTATCCACGCCAGTTCAAAACAAAATTCCCGAAAATGTCGAGCCTGTTGACGCAACCGCTCAGGCGAACCATTGCATGACGAAATAAATCGACGCCTTCGCGAGACCGTAAATCACGCTGCCGGCAATGACGAGCGACACGGTCGTCATGATAAAGCCAATGAGCGCGAAAAGCCCGTCACGGCCCATAATGCCGAACGCGAACACCGAAATGGTGATTGCCGGCAGGATATTGCCGAGCGGCACCGGCAGAACCAGCACGATCGAAAGCAGCAGACAGGCGAGGCCGGCGAAATATTCCGCCGGCGGTTCGGCGAAGATGGCAAGTCGCGGCTTCAGCATGCGCTCCGCCCAGGCGAGCCAGCGATGGATGCGGCCGACGATAGTCTCGAAATCCTCCCGCCGCATCGAGCGGTTTGCGATCGCCTTCGGCAGCCAGGGTTTTAGCCCGAAGGTCAATTGGGCCGCCAGAAAAACCAGCGGCGCGCCAAGCACGGCCGATGTGCCGGGCGGGGTGGGAAAAGCGTTCGGCAGCGCGAAGATCAACATCAGAGCACTGATCGCCCTGTCACCCATCGTCTCGAACAGATCGCCGATCGAAATCCACTCCCGGCTTTGATCGCCTGCCAACTGCCGCAGGACAGCTGAGAGGCGGCGGCCTTTTGGGCGGGGCGGACGTGGTCTTCGGCGTCTGTGGGGATCGGCGTTTTCGAAGGTCATGATACCGTTAGATGATGGAATGCCAAGCCCGATCTTGGCCGCGCAATATGCCAATTGAATGACTTAAGGGACAGGAAATCAATGAGAAGACCTGTCGGCGGCCATTTACATTCGACCGCCGCTTTTTTGCGCCGCAAGCGCGTGGCAGGCAGATGCATCAAGGCTTGTAATTCCCTGCCAACAGTGCGAGCAGACGCTGAAGGCTAGAGAAACGGCAGGCAGGCAATGATCATTTCATTCGACATCGGCGGTTCCGCCATCAAGGGCGGCATCGCCCGCTCCGAGACAGACATCGTTCCCCTTGGCCGCCGTCCGACGCCGAAGGATGATTTTGGCGCTTTTGTCGAGACCCTGTGCGATATCATCGCCGAAACCGGCGAACGCCCGAGCCGTATTGCCCTCTCGATCGCTGGCGTCGTCGATCCCGATACCCAGCGGCTGACCTGCGCCAACATTCCCTGCATCCACGGCCGCACGCTCGCGGCCGATCTCGAAGCCGAACTCGGCTTGCCGGTGCTGATCGCCAATGACGCCGACTGTTTCGCCATGGCTGAAGCCGGTCTCGGCGCCGGCCGCGGCCACCGCATCGTCTTCGGTGCCATCCTCGGCACCGGCGTCGGCGGCGGTCTGGTCGCCGACGGGCGCCTCGTCAATGAGGCCGGAGGCTTTGCCGGTGAATGGGGTCATGGCCCGATCATCGCCTCGGCGGCCGGCAATCCGCCCGTCGCCATTCCCGCCTATTCCTGTGGCTGCGGCCAGAAGGGCTGTGTCGACACTGTCGGCGGCGCCCGCGGGCTGGAGCGCCTGCATAAGACGCTGCATGATCTCAAACTCTCAAGCGAAGAGATCATCGGTCAGTGGCGACGAGGGGAGGAGAAGGCGACACGCACCATCGACGTCTATATCGATCTGGTTGCATCACCGCTCGCCCTGACGATCAACATCACCGGCGCCACCATCGTTCCGGTCGGCGGCGGACTTTCCAATGTCGAGCCCTTGCTTGCCGAGCTAGACAAGGCCGTGCGTACCCGCATCCTGCGCAAATTCGACCGTCCGCTGGTGGTGCCGAGTGAATGCCGCATCGAACCCGGCCTGATCGGCGCAGCGCTGTTGGGGCTTAAGGCGGAAGCAATCACGTCTTAAAGCACCGGCCACATCCGCACGATCGCTGCGAACCGGTCCCAGTCTTTGCGTTCCAATGGCGTCCACCCGGCTTCGGCGACGGCCGGAAGGCGCGGGAAGACCAGCCGGTTGAAATAGGCGCGAGAGAGGAAGTTTTCAGTCCAGATGCAAGCCTGGACGCCGCGCAGCTTCTCCCGCAGCGCATCCGGCAACTCGCCCTCGGCCTCGTAAGCATAGGTGTGCTCCGGCGGCGCATGGCCAGCCCAGCTCGCGCCGGGCTCACACCAGGCTTCCGCTTGCGCCATGTCGAGATAATAGGCTTGGCCCGGCGTCATCACCACATCGTAACCTTGCTGCGCAAGCTCGATGCCGACAGCGGGCTTTTCCCAGGCCATCAGCAAAGTGCCGTCGCGATCGACGCCGCCGCCATGCGAGACTTCGTTCCAGCCGGCGAGCTTTCTGCCGCGCTCCGACAACATGGCCTTGATCCGTTTCAGCAAAAAGGATTGCAGCTCCGCTGTGCCGGCAATTTTCTCCCGTTCCATCAGCGCGTTGCAAAGCGGCGAGGAAAGCCAGGCGCCGCTTGCGACCTCGTCGCCGCCGATATGGATATATTCACCGGGGAACAGCGTGACCATCTCGTCGAACACCTTCCCGAGAAACTCATAGGTGAATTCGACCGCCGGGTTGAGGGCATTATTGGGATAACCCTGCACGGCGCGATAGCTGTCCGGCGCCTCCTGCCCGTCGACGAGTTCGGGCAGTGACAACAGCGTCGCGGTGCTATGGCCGGGAACATCGATTTCCGGCACTACTTCTATATGAAGCGACGCAGCATGCGCGACGATCCGCCTGACATCCTCCTGCGTGTAATGGCCGGAGCGCGGTTCCGCCCCGTCACCAAGCTGCGGCACAAGCACCTCGTCCGGCCCGCGCAGCGCGCCGATCTCCGTAAGCTGGGGATAGGCCTTGATCTCCAGCCGCCAGGTTTCGTCGTCTGTCAGGTGCCAATGGAAGATGTTGAGCTTGTTCCAGGCGAGGATATCGATCAGCCGCATGACGTCAGCCACCGGATAGAACTGTCTGGCCACATCGAGATGGCAGCCGCGCCAGTCATAACGAGGCTGGTCGGCGATCGTGCCGAAATTCGGAAATCTGAAGCTCTCCCGATTGGCACGCGCGCCGTGCATGATTTGCGCCAGACTGATCAGGCCATAGTGCCGACCCGCCGCATCCGCGCTGGAGAGCACGACCTCATGCGCGGTAAATCGTATTTCATAGGCGAACGCAGCGATCGATGATTCGGTAACGAAACGAATAGCCCGCCCGCCCTTTACGGCGCAGAGCGAGAATGGCACATTTTCGGCCGGATAAAGCCGCTGGTAAAGCGAAAGAACCAGAGACAACGCCTTGACCGCCTCGGGCCGTGTCCTCTCGGCCGGATAAAGGACGAGCGGCAGTTCTCCCGCCTTCAACGCGAGCGCCAGCGGCCAGGGCAGCAGCGAATAAGGCTCCTCTACCCGGCCCGGCGGCAGAAGCGGCGGCGCAATTCCGCCATCGCGGTCTTCGAGAATCAGATCGCCGAAGGCGACAGCAATGTGGCGCCCGTCGCCAAGTGTCAGATAGGCCGATTTGACCCCCGATGTCACATGTTTCGGCTCTCGGGTCAGTCCCTCGACAGTGAACCGCCAGTGGCCGCCCGGCGGCACACTCAGCCCGTCGGGCGGCCGGAATTCATGGAGATGCGCGACTTGTCGCTTCAGGCTGCCGCCATCGCAGACGTGTTTTTCGGCAACCCGTGTCTCCGACGTATAGGCGAGCGAGAAACTGGAAAGCGGCTCGGCTGAAAGATTGAAGAGCGTGAAGATCAAGCGCCCGAAACTGCCTTCGACCGGATGCCAGCTTGTTTCCAGACGATAATCGGCCATGGTCGCGCTTCCCCTGTCAATGGACGGCCGGGATGACGGCTTGTGCCCCGGCAGCTTTCAAAAGCTTAGCTTTTTCGAGGTGGCAATGGAATCGGCGCGAGTCGAGACGAAGCGGGCAGTGATGCGAATCGTGAGATTGCGGCCTGCAAGGAAAACGGCGCGGCTTTCGCCGCGCCGTCCTCACTCGGCTGCCAACGCCGGCGGATGTCTGTCATCCGCCTCTTCCTGGATGGCGTCGGCATCCCGGCCTGGCTCGTCCTTTGCCTTCGGCTCCCGGCCGAAGAAAAGGGCGTAACCGGCGGGCAGAACCAGAATGGTGAGCACTGTCGCAACCAAGATGCCGCCCATCATGGCGAAGGCGAGCGGACCCCAGAAGACGCCGCGCGAGATCGGGATCAACGCCAGCACGGCGGTCAGCGCCGTCAGCATGATCGGCCGGAAACGCCGCACGGCCGCACCGACGATCGCCTCCTGCCGGTGCATACCAGCCTTGATGTCCTGATCGATCTGATCGACCAGAATGATCGAATTGCGCATGATAATGCCGAGCAGCGCGATGACACCGAGAATCGCCACAAAGCCGAAGGGCGCGCCGCTGATCAGCAAGGCGGCGGCCGCCCCGATGATGCCGAGCGGGCCGGTGGCAAGCACCAGCATCGCCTTGCCGAAATGCTGCAGCTGCACCATCAGCAGCACGATGATGACGGCGAGCATGATCGGCGCCTTGGCGGCAATCGACATCTGGCTTTCCGCCGCATCCTCGGCACCGCCCTGGATCTCGACGTTGTAGCCGGCCGGCAGGCTGTCGCGCAGGTCCTTCATGTCGGCATACATCTTCATGACCACGTCATTCGGCTGCACGCCGTCCGGCAGCGTCGCGCGCACCGTGATCGTCGGCAGCCGGTCGCGCCGCCATTCGATGCCCTGCTCCATGACGGGCACGACCTTGGCGACCTGCGAGACCGGAACGAAGTCGCCGAAATCCGTTGGCACGTAGACGGAATTGACCGCCGACAGCAGCGAGCGGCTGGCATCCGGCTCGCGGGCAACGATCGAGACCGTCTCCTCGCCGTCGCGGAAATCGTCGAGCGGAGCCCCGGACATGGCGGTCTGCAGCATCTGGCGCACGCGCTGCGAGGTCACGCCAAGCGCCCGGGCGCGGTCCTGGTCGATCACCAGCTTCATCGCCGGCACCGGCTCCAGCCAGTCGTCATGGATGGCGCCGAGCATCGGGTTGGCCGTAAAGCGCGCCTTCACCTGATCGGCGATCGCTCGCACCTCCTGACGGTCAGGCCCCATGATGCGCATCTGCACCGGCCAGCCTGTGGGCGGGCCGAGGAAGAGGCGGTCGACCTTGCCGCGGATCGATGGGAAGTCTTCGGCAAGAATGGTGCGCAGCTTGACGATCAGCCGTTCGCGCGCCGGTTCGTCCTTCGCCATAACCAGCAGCTGGGCGAAGTTCGGGTTGCGCAGCTGCTGGTCGAGCGGCAGGAAGAAACGCGGTGCGCCTTCGCCGATATAGGTGGCGATGAACCGCTTGTCGGGATCATCCATCATCTTCGCTTCGAGCGCCTTCGCCTGCACTTCGACTTCCCGAATGCTGGTGCCTTCGGGCAGCCAGAGATCGACCAGGATTTCCGGCCGCGAGGATTGCGGGAAGAAATTCTGCGGAATGAACTGGAAGGCCCAGAGGCTGGTGACGAAGGTTCCGAGCGTCAACAGCAGCACGATCACCCGATGGCGAACCGCCCAGCCGACGGTGCCGCGCAGCCGGCGATAAAAGGGGGTGTCGAAGGCATCATGATGCTCGCCGGCGTGATGGCGCTGCTTGAGGATCATGTAACCGAGCCACGGCGTAAAATAGACCGCGACGAACCACGAGGTAACAAGCGCGATGCCGACGACGTAGAACAGCGAGCGGACATATTCGCCGGCCGTCGATGCGGCGAAACCAACGGGAATGAAGCCGGCCGTGGTGATCAGCGTCCCCGTCAGCATCGGGAAGGCGGTTGAGGAATAGGCAAAGCTTGCCGCCTCGATCTTGACCAGTCCCTCCTCCAGCTTCCGCTCCATCATCTCGACGACGATCATCGCATCGTCGACCAGCAGGCCGAGCGCGATGATCAGGGCGCCGAGCGAGATGCGCTGCAGGTCGATGCCGAGTTCGTACATCAGCGCGAAAGTGGCGGCGAGCACCAGCGGAATGGCGATGGCGATGACGAGGCCCGAGCGCCAGCCAATCGACAGGAACGAGACGACGAGCACGATGATGAGGGCTTCGCCGAGTGCATGCATGAATTCGCCGATCGCATCCGTTACCACGTCGGGCTGGTTGGCGATCTGATCGACGGCGACGCCGTAAGGCAGCGATTCCTCGAAGCGCTGATAGGTCGCCTCCACATCCTTGCCGACATCGGTGACGTTGAAGCCCTTGGCCATGACGACGCCGACCTGGACGCTGTCATGGCCGTTGAACCGGTACTTGCGCTGGTAGGGATCTTCGAGCCCGGAACTGACGGTGGCGATATCGCCGAGGCGTGTCACCTGGGCGCCTGCGCGAAGGCTGAGCTCACGGATATCGGCCGCCTTCTTCACGTCGCCTTCGACAGAGATGCGTACCGAACGCAGGCCGGTATCGACCGAGCCCGCCGGATCGACATTGTTCTGACCCTTGATGGCGTTCTGCAGGTCGAGGATCGTCAGGCCGCGCTCGGCGAGCGCCTTGGAAGAGACGTCGATATAAATCTTCTCAGGCTGGTCGCCGATGATGACCGCCTTCTCGACGCCCGGTGTCGTCAGCAGCATGTCGCGCGCCTGGATCGCGAACTTCTTCAGTTCCGGATAGGTATAACCCTCGCCGCTGATCGAATGCAGGGTGATGAAGGTATCGCCGAACTCATCGTTGAAATAGGGGCCGAGCAGACCTTGCGGCAGCTCGCTGGAGATATCACCGACCTTCTTGCGCACCTGGTAGAAGGCATCGGCCACGTCCTTCGAATTCGTATCACCCTTGACCTGAAGCGTGATGATGGCGCTGCCCGCCCGCGTATAGGACTTGACCCAGTCGAGATGCGGGGTTTCCTGCAGCTTGCGCTCGATCTTGTTGACGACCTGATCTTCCATTTCCTGAATGGAAGCGCCTGGCCAGATCGCCTGGACGACCATGACGCGGAAAGTAAATTCGGGATCCTCGCGCTGGCCCATGCGCATCAGGCCGAGCACGCCGGTGATGATGATCAGGCCGAAGAGGAAGCGGGCGATGCTCGGATGTCCGATCGCCCAGCGCGACAGATTGAAGGGCCGTTTTTCCGCGGTGGCGTCCATGGTCCTGGTTCCCTGTTGAAGCGCGATTAGCGAACGGCCTGGTCGGTATCGGCCTGGGCCGACTGCTGGTTCGGCACCTTCACCTTCAGGTTCTCGCTCATGAATTGGGTGCCGGCGGCAACGACGAGATCGCCGCTATCGAGGCCTTGGGTCACATGCACGCCGTCGCCGGTGAAATCGGCGACTTCGATGATGCGGCCATGCACCGTCGCCGTGTCACGGTCGACCGTCCAGACCATCTGCTGGCCGTCCTTTTCGGCCAGCGCAGTGAGCGGGATCGAGACATAGCTGTTGCCGTTGTTGACATCGGCTTCGATGGTCGCGGTCATGCCTAGCAACACCCGCGGATCGTTCGGCAGGCTCACGCGAACCGCAAAGGTGCGCGACTGCTGGTCGGCGCTGCCGGAAACCTCGCGCACCTTGCCGTCGAGCACCAGCCTGGCATCAGCCCAGAAACTGGCCTTGACCGTTTTGCCGGGCTTGAATTCGGCAATGTCGTTTTCCGGAACCGCGATCTGCACTTCCTTTTCACCATCGACGGCAACGGTCAAAACGGGGCTGCCGGAGCCAACGACCTGGCCGATATCGGCATTGATCGATGTCACTATCCCATTCTGGCCGGCCTTGAGCTCGGTATAGCTCACCTGGTTCTTCGCCTGATCCAGCGCCGAGAGCGCTGCGTCGCGCTGCGAGATCGCCTGGTCATGGCTGAGTGCTGCCTGTTCGAGCTGCGACTTCGGGGCGACGCTCTTGTCGAACAACTGCTCGGCGCGCTTGTTGGCGAGATCGGCGGTTTCGACGCCCCTTTCGGCCGCGGCGAGATTGGCCTCCGCCGTCTTGACCGCGAGCTGATAGTCCGTGGCATCGATGCGGGCGAGAACGTCACCCGGCGTCACCCGGTCGCCGATATCGACGAGACGCTCGGTGATCTTGCCGGCCACCCGAAACCCGAGGTTCATCTCCGTGCGCGCCTTGACAGACCCCGAATAATCGAGCTTGCGGGTATCGTCGGCTTTGGCGATCTCCACGACCTTCACCGGCCGAATAACTTCCTTGACCTCAGCTTTTTCTTCCGAGCAGGCGGACAGGCCGATCCCGATGACGCCGATGAGCGCGAGGTTCGCGACGGACGGCATGCGGTTGCTGAGGGTGTTGAGCGAAAACATCTTCCGCACTCCTGGAATGTTTCGGGGGACCGACGACGGCTGCCGTCGATTATTTCTTGAGCGCCCTGATGGCGTAATCGATCAGTTCGTCGACGGCAGCGCGGTTGGTCTTCGCGAGACATTGCGCCACCATCTGGGGATGACAGAGATTGACCGTCGCCGCGCCGAAGCAGCGCGAGGCGACCACCGGATCGTGCTCGGCGAACTCGCCGGAGGCGATGCCTTCGGCGATGATTTCAGCAATCAGATCATGGACGCGATCGATATGTTTCTCGATGACATGCCAGTCGCGCTCGATCGCGACCACGATCATCTCGTGCACCTTCATCTCGTCGAGCATCGTATCCATCGTCCATTGATACTGGGTCTCGACATAAAGGCGCAGCCGTTCGCTGGCGCTGAGCGGCTGGTGGCGGATGTCGTAAGCGAGCTGATAGCAAGTGGCGAGCATGCGTCCGCAGAGCGCCTGATGGATCTCCACCTTCGAAGCGAAGAATCGATAAATATTGGCCGGCGACATGCCGAGATCGCGGGCGATGTCTGCCACCGTCGTTTTACTGTAGCCGTAGTGACGGAACAGCCGCTCGGCCGCGTCGAGTATCCGCATGATATTCTCCTGCCGCGTGACGTCGAGCGTATTTTCCGCAATGTCGTTCATGAACTTCGAGACCTCAAGTAACGACTGACGATTTTCGAATTTCGTCAGTCGTAAAATATCAAACGTCACTTGTCAATGCCGCCTGCGTAACGCGAGCGGTGTGATAAATTTCGAAACGAGGTGATGATGAGCGCGAGCCACGATTGAAAAGTGCCGCGACATCAGACGCGCGGCACTTCGCGGCAATAGCAGAAAAAAATCAGGCGAGCTTGACGTCGAGCGTGATCGGAACGGCGGCGAGCGCCTTGGAAATCGGGCAGCCGGCTTTCGCCTTGTTGGCCAGTTCGGTGAAGGTCGCCTCATCTGCACCGGGGACGCGGCCGGAAAGTGAGAGATGGATGGCAGTGACGGCGAAGCCACCCTCGACGCTTTCGAGCGTCACCTTGGCCGAGGTTTCCATATGCTCGGCGGTGAAGCCGGCTTCGCCGAGGATGAGCGACAGCGCCATGGTGAAGCAGCCGGCATGGGCAGCGCCGATCAGCTCTTCCGGGTTGGTGCCGGGAATGCCTTCGAAGCGGCTGGCAAAGCCGTAGGGATAGTCTGTCAGGGCGCCACTCTGGGTCGAGATCAAGCCCTTGCCGTCCTTGAGGCCGCCGCTCCAATGAGCCGAAGCCGTGCGATTGATCTGCATGCCGTCCTCCTGTTTCGATGGTTTTGAGGAAGCGGCAGGGCGCCGCTCCATGCCTGAGGGAGATTGGATAGCCTCCCGGTGGGACAATATAACGCTCTGTCCTGAGAAGACGACAGGCTCGTAAAAATCGACGAAATAGAAAGCCTTTCAGGCGGGATGCTGCTGCACGCTGAGACCGCCGTCGATCGTCAGGCAGGTGGCGTTCATGGACGGGCATTCGTCGGAGATCATGAACACCGCCGCCATGGCGATCTCCTCAGGCGTTGCGATGCGCCCGCCGGGGTGGAGCTTCATCGTCTCGGCTTTCGCTGCCTCCGGATCGGGGAAGCTGTTCCAGTAGTCGATGACTTTCTGTGTCGAGACATAGCCCGGCGCCAGCGCGTTCACCCGGATACTGCGGGCCGCGTACTCCAGGGCGAGGGATTTCGTCATGCCGAGCAGAGCATGTTTTGCCAGCGGATAGGGAAACGTATGCGGAATGATCGTGAAGGCGTGCGTGGAGGCGATGTTGAGGATGACGCCGTCGCCGCGCTCGATGAAGCCGGGCAGCACCGCCTTGCAGCAATTCCATGCTCCCTTGAGATTGATATCGAAGCAGCGGCTCCACTCCTCGTCGGTCGTGTGGAGCGGTTCGGCAAAGACATTGACCCCGGCATTGTTGACGAGCGCATTCAATGGCCCGATCTCGTCATTTGCCTGAGCAACCGCCTTGGTGATTGTTCCGGCATCAGTAATGTCGGCCGGCAGATAACCAACCCGGCCGCCCGTGCTGGCGAGTTCTCCCGCTGCATGCGCCAGCAGCGCTCCATCGCGATCGACGAGATAGACCGCGGCATTCTCCCTGATGAAAGCCTTGGCGATCGCAAGGCCGATACCCTGCGCAGCGCCGGTGATCAGAATATTTTTGCCCTGCAGGCGATCACCCATCTATCTTCCCTCCGGCTGAACCGGCAGCGCCGACAGATCGATCGTGACCCTGCCTGAAAGAGCCTCGCCCGGCTCAAGAGGTTTGAGCCCTCCGAAATCCGGCAGATGATGCCCATTCGGCAGGTGGCTCATCGGTTCCAGGCAGAAGAAATCTGTCCGGTCGAGCCGCATGTACAGCATGAAGCGATTGAGCGCATCATCGGCTTCCAGCGTCGCCTGGATTCCAAGTTCCGGCCAAGCGATGGCTGCCCGTCCGTTCCATCCTTCGAAGGCGTTGTTCATCCACTGCCACGGCAACAGCGCACCGGAAGTGAAATCGAATTTAGCGGGTACCGGACCAGGTGCATCAGGGAGATGGTCCGGCCCTTCGCTCCAGAAGCGGTCGGCTGCGATCGTCAATCGTGTTTCCGGCGTCCGTGTGAAGAAGGGATGCTGCCCCAGCCCGAAGGGCAGGACCGCCTCTCCCCTGTTCTCCACCGAGAGCGTCAGCGCTAGCCGATTGCCGCTGAGGCGGATCTCTTGCCGGGTGAGATAGGCATAGGGCGAGATCCTGTCGGCATCGCGCCAAAAGCGGAGCTGCGCGTGCTCGGAGCTGGATTCTTCCAGCTCCCATAGGCTGATCCAGCCATCGCCATGCAGGTAGAGCGGATCGTGGCAATTTCGCTGGAAGGCATAGTTGCGTCCGCCAAAGGTCATGGCATTGCCTTCCACGCGGTTGCCGAACGGAACCATGGGAAAACTCGCGAAGGTCCCATCCTGGCCACCTGTCGAAACGAGGAAAGGCTTGCCCCGGAATGTTGCGGCGGTGAGGGCCGCGCCCCGGCGGCTGATCCTGACGGAGAGATCACCGCGGCCCAGATCGATGTCGTCCCCGACATGCCCTTTGCTCATCCGCGTCGTCCCGCAGCCGAAGATCTCAAATTGTCGAGCAGCACTGCGATCAGCAGGATCAGCCCGCGCACGACATACTGATAGAATGCCTGGATATTCATCAGATTCATAACGTTTTCGGCAATGCCCATGATTAGCACGCCGACGATGACGCCGCTCATTGCCGCCCGGCCGCCGGCAAGCGAAACGCCGCCGAGGACGCAGGCCGAGATCACCGAGAGCTCGAGCCCCGTCGCCGCATTCGGCTGGCCGGAAGTGATGCGCGAGGCGAGCAGGATGCCAGCAATGCCGCAGACAAGACCCTGCAGCGCAAAGATCCAGATGCGCATATTGACGACGTTGACGCCGGCAAGCCGCGAAGCTTCGGGATTGCCGCCGATCGCCAGCGTGTTCTTACCGAAAACGGTGCGGTTGAGCACGAAGCCGAAGAAGAAGAAAAGGATGAGCATGATCCAGATCGGAGTCGGCACGGTGAGGAAACGCGACAGGGCAAGCTGATAGAAGGCGGGATCGTTGATGCCGACGGCGCGGCCATCCGACGCGATCAGCGCCAGCCCGCGCACGATCTGCATAGTCGCAAGCGTCGTGATCAGCGCATTGATGCGGAACCGGGCGATGACGATACCGTTGACCAGGCCAACGACGGCGCCGCAGAGCAGGGCTGCCAGCAACCCGACGGGAATGGAGCCTGTCGCGTTCGAGACCATCACCGCAGCCATGCCGGAGAAAGCGACGATCGATCCGACGGAAAGGTCGAAGTCCCGGGAAGCCAGGCAGAACATCATCGTGCATGCGACGATGCCGATCGTGACGACCGATTGCAGCAGCCCAAGCATGTTTCGCTCGGTCAGGAAGTTCGGAACGAAGAGCGAGACGATCACGAAGGCGGCGGCGAAAATCACCACCAGCCCCTGCTCCCCCAGAAGGATTTTTTTCAACGAAGTCATCGTCCGTGTTCCCAGTCTTACATGATGCCTGCGGCATTCTTGTCGGGGAGTGCCGCCGTCAGGATGCCGCGCTCGTCGAAATCCGGGCGGGCGACATTGGCCGCCACCCTGCCCTGACACATCACCATGATGCGATCGGAGATTCCCATGACCTCGGGCAGCTCGCTTGAGATCACCACGATCGCCATGCCGTCGGCCGCCAGCTCATAAAGGATTTCATAGATTTCCGACTTCGCCCCGACATCGATGCCGCGCGTTGGCTCATCGATCACCAGAACCTTGATGCCCTGTTCGGAAAGCCACCTGCCCAGAATGACCTTCTGCTGGTTGCCGCCCGAAAGATTGATGATGTCCTGCTTGCGCGATGGCGTGCGCACCCGCAGCCGGGCGATGAACTGATCGGCCAGCGCCGCCTCCTTCTTCGGGTTCAGAACCCCGAAGGGAGAGAAATGCCGGCGCGACGAGATCGCAATATTCTCCTCGATCGACCGCCCCTGAACGATGCCGTCGGATTTACGATCCTCCGGGCAAAGCACCATGCCGGCGTCGATCGCCGCTTTCGGATCGTTCGGCGAAACGGCGACGCTATCGATCGTCACCTGGCCCTGATGCCTCGCATCGGCGCCGTAGAGCAGCCGCGCCATCTCGCTGCGGCCGGCGCCGATCAGGCCGAAGAAGCCGAGGATCTCCCCTCGGCGAACTGAAAAGCTGATGGGATGGCGAAGCTTGGCCCCCGAGAGGCCCGTGACCTCCAGTCGAATGTCGCCGAGCGGACGCTCGCGCCAACCCCAGATATCACTGATCTCGCGGCCGACCATCTCAGAGATGATCTGTTGGCGTGTCGTGGCGGCGATCTCAGGATGATGGGCAGCAAGCTTGCCGTCGCGCAGCACCGTCAGGCTGTCGCAAAGCCGGAAGATTTCGTCGAGACGGTGCGAAACATAGAGGATGACCGCTCCCTTCGCTTTCAATCTTTCGATCAGTGAAAACAGGATTTCGCTTTCGCGCGAGGAGAGCGAGGAGGTCGGCTCATCGAGCGCGATCACCCGCGCCTCGAGCATGACGGCCTTTGCGATCTCGACCATCTGCCGCGCGCCGATCGAAAGTGAAGCGACCTTGGCCGCCGGATCGACATCGATGCCGATTTCATCGAGCTTCGACCGCACCGTCTCGATCAGGGTTTTGGCCTGGATCACCCCGCCCTTGGCGGGAAAACGCCCGAGCCAGAGATTTTCAGCCACCGTCAGCTCCGGAACGAGCTGCAGTTCCTGATGGATGACGATGACGCCGGCGTGGAAGGCGTCGCGAACCGAGGCATATTTCTGTTCCTCGCCGTCGATGAGAATATTGCCGGTGTCGGCGGCCTGATCGCCCGACAGCACGCGGATCAGCGTCGATTTGCCCGCGCCGTTCTCGCCCATCAGGCCGTGGACGGCGCCCTTCGCGACGGCAAACGAGACGTCCGACAGTGCCTGCACGCCGGGATAGCCCTTGGAGATATGTTTGAATTCGAGAAAAGCCATCATCACCCCACCGAAGGTTCCGGCGGCACGCTTACGCCGCGCCGGAGACGTCTCATCTTGAGCGATGATCACTCGATGCCGAGTTCCTTGCGGACCTTCTCGTAATCGCCGCGTAGCGCCAGCGAACCTGACGTCAGCGTCAGCTTTTCCGGCTCTTTACCGTTGGCGATCCAGTCGTACATGTTCAGCGCCGTCTCATAGCCGTGACGTTTCGGCGAGATGATAACTGTTCCGAAGAAGCCCGTCGCTGCCGGCTTCTTGAACTCGTTGATCGCCGATTCTGCACCGCCGATGCCGACGCCAATAACGTTTGTCGCCGGAATGCCAACCGATTCCGAAGCGCGAACGGCGCCGAGAACGGCTTCGTCGTTGAGGCCGAAAGCGACCCAATATTTGACGTCGGCATGCTTGTTGAGAACGGTGGTCGCGGCGTTGAGCGCTGCCTCGGTATCCGTCTTCGCCTGCGGCGCATCATAGATGTTCTCAGCCGGGAAACCGGCGGATTTCAGTACCGAGATCGCACCCTCGACGCGGTCGACGGCGGTCGGAAGTTGATCGTACGAGACCCGGATCGCGCCGACATTCTTCATGTCCCAGCCGCGCTTCTTGATTTCATCGACGATCGCCTGGCCAACGGTTTCGCCGATCTTGGTGGCCGAGATACCCATATGCGGCACCTCTTCCAGCGGCTTGCCGTCGGCGCTGACGAGACGGTCGTCGACCGTCATCAGTTTCAGCTGGTTGGCTTCGGCCTTGGCGACGATGCCGGGGCCGAGCTTCACGTCAGGCGTGCAGATGATGAAGCCCTGAGCGCCCTGCGCGCCGAGGTTATCGATCGCCGATTGAACCTTCTCGCCGTCTTCGGCGCCGATCTTGACGACGGTGAAGCCTTTTTCCTTGGCCGCCTGGTCGGCGAATTTCCATTCGTCCTGAAACCACGGCTCTTCCGGCTGCTTGACGATGAAACCGATCTTGACGTCTGCGGAAAATGCCGAGCCGGCCGCCAGAATGGCGAAAGCGCCAGCCAGGATGGCTGCTTTGAACAAGCGCATATCTCTCTCCCTAAACTCTGAAATCGAGCAACTGCCTCCCAGGCAGCCTCCAATGAATTATGTTAAATCATCATACCAGTCAATTGCCAATGTATGATGATTGGAATAATAGGGTAGTGAGGGACTCGGATGGAGCCGTCGCAAATTGGATCGAATTCGGATAGTTAGGTTCGGTTGCAACCCGGGAGAGAGCGCGGAGAGGTGAAGTTGGAACCGACCGAGGAACAGGGCCGAACGGAAAGCTCCGGCAACGAACGCCGGCCCCGCGTACGCCGCAACGTCACGGCAGCGATCGCTCAGCACATCTGCGCGGATCGCTATCCCTCGGGCTCGCCGTTGCCCCGCGAGAACGACCTCTGCGAACTCTATGGAGTCAGCCGCACCGTGATCCGCGAATCGTTGAAAGTCCTTGAATCCAAGGGGCTCGTCCGCGGCAAGCCGCGGGTCGGGACGACCGTTTGCGACCGGGATGAATGGAACATCCTGGACGCCGAAGTGCTCGACTGGATGGGACCTTACATCAGGGACTTCGACCTGCTCGGCTGCATCCTCGAAGCGCGCCGCACCATCGAACCGGCCGCCGCCGAATATGCCGCCGAACGTGCCAGCGCCCAGGAGATCGCCGATCTCGACAAGGCCTGGCGGCAGATGCGCGACAGCGCAGGCGATCCGGAAAGCTTCACCGACGCCGACGTGATGTTTCATACGGTGCTGCTCACCGCCAGCCACAACCAGGTGTTCCGCCGTCTGTCGAGCGCCATCCACGCCGCCCTGAAATACGCGCTGCACGCTTCCAACATCGCCGTCGAGAATCGCGAGGATGCGGTGCTCGTTCACGGCGAGCTAGTTGAGGCGTTGCGTATGCGCGACAAAACAGGCGCGAGGGAATGCGCAAATCGCATGCTCGACCTTGCGGTTCGCGACCTTGCTGCCGCCGAGAAGGCGATCGGCAGGACGAAATGATCGATTACGAGAGGCCGTGGACACGCTGTCCCATCGCCAATCCGAGAAGAGATTGAGACCTAAGATGAAGATCACCAAACTCAGCACCTATATCGTTCCGCCGCGCTGGCTGTTTCTGAAGATCGAGACCGATGAGGGCATCGTCGGCTGGGGCGAACCGGTCGTCGAGGGCCGCGCGCTGACCGTCGAGGCCGCCGTCCACGAACTGGAAGATTATCTGATCGGCAAGAATCCCTTCCTGATCGAGGACCACTGGACGGTGATGTATCGCGGCGGCTTCTATCGCGGCGGCGCGGCCCATATGAGCGCGATCTCAGGCATCGACCAGGCGCTCTGGGACATCAAGGGCAAGGCGCTCGGCCAGCCGATCCATTCGCTGCTCGGCGGCCAGCTGCGCGATCGCATCAAGGTTTACTCCTGGATCGGCGGCGACCGTCCTTCCGACGTTGCCAACAACGCCAAAGACGTGGTCGCCAGGGGCTTCAAGGCGATCAAGCTCAACGGCTGCGAGGAAATGCAGATCGTCGATACCAACGAGAAAGTGGAAAGGGCGGTCGAGACCATCGCCGCCATCCGCGAGGCGATCGGCCCGCATATCGGCATCGGCGTCGATTTCCACGGCCGCGTCCACAAACCGATGGCAAAGATTCTCGCCAAGGAGCTCGAGCCCTACAAGCTGATGTTCATCGAGGAACCGGTGCTGTCCGAAAACAAGGAAGCGCTGCGCGATATCGTCAATCATACCTCGACACCGATCGCGCTTGGTGAGCGGCTCTATTCGCGCTGGGATTTCAAGCAAGTCCTTTCCGACGGCTATGTCGACATTATCCAGCCGGATCTTTCCCACGCCGGCGGCATCACCGAATGCCGCAAGATCGCGGCGATGGCCGAAGCGTATGACGTCGCGCTGGCGCCGCATTGCCCGCTTGGCCCGATCGCGCTCGCTGCCTGTCTTCAAGTCGATGCGGTCAGCTACAATGCCTTCATCCAGGAACAGAGCCTCGGCATTCATTACAATACCGGCAACGATATCCTCGACTACATCTCCAACAAGGAGGTGTTCCAATATGCCGATGGGTTCGTTTCCATCCCGCAGGGGCCGGGCCTCGGCATCGAAGTCGACGAGGCCTATGTCATCGAGCGCGCCAAGGAGGGCCATCGCTGGCGCAACCCGATCTGGCGGCACGCCGACGGGAGCTTTGCCGAGTGGTGAGAGTGGAAGGGTCACGCAAGCGGCCCTTTTTTAATCGCCCTGTCGGAGATTGGGCGCCTCATCCGTCATAATGGAAACTCAAAGAGGAGATTTCGGAATGGCCAGAGCAATTGCAGTCATCGTCGCCCGCATCATCTTCAGTTTCATTTTCTTCATGGCAGCAGGCTTCAAGTTCGCTGATATCGGCGCCACGGCGGGCTATATCGCTGCCGCCGGCTTTCCGATGGCGACCTTCCTCACCTGGGTCGCTGCCTTCTTCGAGATCGCCTTGGCCCTTGCCTTCATATCAGGTGCCTTTTTCACCGAGGCGAGCCTGCTGGCAGGCATCTACGTGATCTTCCTTGCCTTCGCCTTCCACGGACCGTCCCATTGGCAGCAGAACCAGGCCGAATTCGGCTTCTTCGTCGATCACTTTACCTTCCTCGCCGGCCTGCTCTTCGCCGCCGTCCATGGGCCGGAAAAATGGGCCTTGCGGCAAGCGCTCCTGAGATAGCCCTGCGTCCGCTGCTGCCGGGAACCAACGGTCGCGTCGAACATTGCCTATCGGCAGAAGGTAAAGGAGGCCGACCATGGAGCTTGAGGGAAAGATCGCACTGGTGACGGGTGCCGGTTCCGGTATCGGCAAAGCGGCTGCGTTAAGGCTTGCTGCCGAGGGAGCAAGAATTGCAGCACTGAGCCGCACCGCCGACGAAGTCGAAAAAACCTGCGCCGAGATCAAAGCCGCCGGCGGTCAGTCGATCGCCTTGACGGCCGACACCAGCGACGAAGCGCAAATGAGAGCCGCGGTGAAGAAGCTCACCGACACCTTCGGCGGCCTCGACATCGTCATTGCCAATGCGGGCATCAATGGGGTTTGGGCGCCCATCGACGATCTGAAGCCGGATGAATGGGACAAGACCATCGCCGTCAATCTGCGCGGCACCTACCTGACCATGCACCTGACGGTTCCGCACCTGAAGCGCCGTGGCGGTTCGATCGTCGTCGTCTCCTCGATCAACGGCACCCGCACCTTTACGACGCCGGGTGCCACCGCCTACACGGCAACCAAGGCCGGCCAGGTCGCCATGGTGCAGCAGCTCGCCCTGGAACTCGGCCGGCACGGCATCCGCGTCAATGCCGTCTGCCCTGGCGAGATCGAGACCAACATCAGCGCCAATACCGACAGCCGCCGTCGCGAGGAGACGGAGGTGCCGGTCATCTGGCCGCAGGGCGATATCCCGATTGCCGGCGGAAAGGCAGGCAAAAGCGAGGATGTTGCCGAAACCATCCTCTTCCTTGCCTCCGATCGCGCCCGGCACATCACCGGCACGCCGATCTGGATCGACGGCGGCCAGGGCCTGTTGCGGTAAGCCTCGAAGGTTTCGTGAAAATGTCAGTCGTTTAGCCGGGCGCTGTCGAGCGTGTAGAGTTCCTGCGCACGCTGCACGCCGCGCAGCGCATAACGTCCGACGCAGGCAAGCGCGGCACGCTCTTCCGCCGGTATGGCCGCGGCGAAATCGGAGGAGATCAGCAGGTTAAGGTCGACCGAGCGGCACATGGAGGCAATCCGGCTGACCTCGTTGACGGCTGGACCGATGACGGTGAAGTCCAGCCGGTCCTGGCTGCCGATATTGCCGTAGAAGACGTCGCCGATATGCAGACCGATATAGACATCGGTCGTCGGCCGGCCGTCGGTGGCGCGTGCGGCATTCAGCTCAGTGAGTTTTTCCCGCAGCAGCGATTCCGCCCTCAGCGCCGCCCGGCAGGTCTCGGCCGGCACTTCGCCTTTGAAGATGGCGAGTACACCATCGCCGATCAGCTTCAGCACATTGCCGCCCGCCTCATGGATCGCCGAGATCGCTACCTCGCTGTAATCGTTGAGCAGCGGTATGATTTCCTCCGGCGGCACGCGATCCGAAATCTTGGTGTAGTTCAACAGATCGGAAAACCACAGCGCAGCCGAAATCCGCTCCGATTTACCGCGGCTGATCTTGCCTTCCATCACCTGCCGCGCCGCATCCTCGCCGAGATAGACTTCCGCGATGGTGCGGGCGATGCGCCCGAGCGCAATGCACTTGATCGCCAGTCCGAGAACCGGCACGAGCTTGCGCAGAATGGCGATATCCTGCTCCGAGAAACCCTCGGGATGCTTGGTTGCGAAATGCGAAAAGAAGCAATCCATCTCACCGATCGTGCCGGCTTCGCTGAAACGATGCATCATTGCTACAAAATCGGTGTTACCAGCTTCGGCGATCTTGTCGAGCATGGTGAAATCGATCGGATCGCCGAAGCCGATGCGTCGGCGGACCTCCCGCTCGTTGCCCGACCAAAGATAATAGAAGGCCGAGCGCTGCCAGGTCGCAGCCGCTTCGCCCGAGCCCGTCGGGCCATACTCGAATTCGGTTTCGATCTCTTCCACGCTGTCCCAGCGGAAGGCCCTGCCCTCATGCACGGGGTGCAGCGTGTCCATTAGCGCCATGCCGCGGTCGAGCGGCAGGCCGGCATCGCGGCAGGCCGCGCAGAAGCCGGTCATGAGCTCCGCTTCCGAAGCGCCCTTCAGTCCCTGCTCCGTAACCCAGGCCGCAATCGTGCTGACGTCGCTGTAATCCATGCCGCTCACCTTTGTCCGTTCCGAAGCTGTAGCCCGAACTCAGCGTGGAAGGAAGTCAATTGGCTCAACCGGGCATAGGCATATTATAGGGCGTGACGATTTCGACGGAAGAAAGTGAAGCCGGAACGGCCCGCCCCGCTTGTGCCCGCCTCATGATTGCCCTGAAGGCCGAGCGGGCATCGGTTCTGAGATCGTGATGCAGCACGAAGCCGATACGGCCTGCGGCAAGCAGGGCGCGGTTATCGGCATCGAGATCGTGGGCGATGAAGACGCGGACGTGACGCTCTGCCGCATCGAAGGCCGCCAGCACCGCGCGATTGCCGCCGCCGATCGAATAGACGGCATTGATGGCTGGATCAGCCGCAAGTGCTGCCGCCGCAAGCGTTCCCGTGGCGGTATCGGTGCCGTGCCCTTCGCTGATTTCGGCAATGCCGATTGCGGGATAATGGGCGCGGATGACGCGGCGAAAGCCGATTTCGCGCTCCTCCTCGCCGCGGAACCGCCCGCTCGACAGCGTCACCAGCACCTTGCCTCCGGCAGTTCCGAGGAATTCGCCGATCAGATAGGCGGCGGTCTCTCCCGCAGCCCGGTTGTCGGCGCCGGCGTAAGCGATGCGGGACGAATTCGGCAGATCGGTCACCAGCGTCACCACCGGAATGCCGGCCGCATCCGCCCGCGCGACGGCCGCGGCCACCTCGGCAACGTCAGGCGCCTTGAGTACGATGCCATGCGTGCCGCGCAGCCGGATACGATCGAGAATCTGCACCAGTTCGGCCGGCTTCATCATCTCGGCAAAATGGAAACGGCAGCGGAAAACGCCGGGCAGGAAGGCCGCCATCTCGGCCTCGAAAGCGGCGCGCACTGCATCGCTGAACCGCTGCGGCGTCTCCATGACGATATCGATCGCCAGCGTTCGCCCACTGCCCATCGCGCCGGCCTGCTGTTTTTCCAGCTCGGCGATCGCCGCCCTCACCCGCATTGCCGTCTGCTGACGCACACCCGGCCGGCCGTTCAGCACCTGGTCGACGGTGGCGGTGCTCAGTCCCGCCTGGAAGGCGATGTCCTTGACGAGAAAGGGATGGGCCATGGAATCCGCTTGATGGTTTTTTGATGGATTTCTGATCTACATCACCCGGCATCGCAGCGTATAGTGCCTTCATCGAAAGAGGAGGAGCCATCATGAAGACCGACAATCAGCAGAAACTGCGCGCCGACCGAGTCTGGCTCAGCGAAGATGCCTGCGATCTCGACGATTTTCGCCGCCTTGCGGAAAAGACTACCGCGCTTGCCGATTACCCCACAGCGTCTGCCGTCGAGAAGAACGTGCTGATCTATGACAGCCGCAAGGTAACGGCGGCGGCAACCGGCGAAGGCAAACGCCTCGTGCTGGCCGAAATCTGCGAAGCCTTCGGCGAAGGCCCAGGCGTCGTCGTTTTCAAACATGCTTATCAAGACATCGGCATCATCGACCGCGCCAGCGCGATTTTCGATGCCATCATCGAGGAACAGCACCGCACCTCGACCGGCGGCGGCGATCATTTCGCCAAGCCCGGCGCCAACGATCGCATCTGGAATTCGCTGGAAAAACACTGCCTCGCCGATCCGGAAAATTTCGCCAAATATTACGGCAACGCCGTTATCACGCTCGCAAGCGAAGCCTGGCTCGGGCCGAGCTATCAGATGACGGCGCAGGTCAACCGCGTCAATCCGGGCGGTGCGGCGCAGTCGGCCCATCGCGACTATCATCTCGGCTTCCAGTCATCGAAGGTTATCGAGCAGTTTCCGGCGCATATTCACCGGCTCTCGCCTGTTCTGACGCTGCAGGGCGCGGTCGCGCACTGCGACATGCCGCTCGAAAGCGGTCCGACGCTCTTCCTGCCGCACAGTCAGACCTATGTACCGGGTTATCTGGCGCTGAAGCGCCAGGAGTTCCGGGATTACTTCGAGGCCAACCACGTCCAGCTGCCGCTCGAAAAAGGCGACGTCGTCTTCTTCAATCCCGCCCTCTTCCACGCCGCTGGCACCAACCGTTCGGCCGACATAAAGCGTGTCGCCAACCTCCTGCAGGTCTCCTCCGCCTTTGGACGGGCCATGGAGACCGTCAATCGCGAGAGGATGAGCGCCACGCTCTTCCCCGCCCTGAAGGCATTGCAAGACCGGCTCTCGTCCGACGAAATCGCGAACGCCGTCGCCGCCTGCGCCGAAGGTTATTCCTTCCCCACCAATCTCGACCGCGACCCGCCGCTCGGCGGGCTGGCGCCGAAGACGCAGGCGCAGCTGATGCATGAGGCGCTGCGGGAAGGCTGGAGCGACGAGATCTTCAAGGTAGCGCTTGCCGAGCAGGCGCGGAAGAAGTTGAGCTGAAGTAGAAATAGAGGCCCCCTCATCCGCCTGCCGGCACCTTCTCCCCGAGGGTAGAAGGTGCCCGTAGGGCGGATGAGGGGGCCACACGGCACCAATCTAAGAGCCTCCCGCATCGCGGGAGGCATTCGCACATCATCACTAAGGAGGAATTACATGAGCACGGATCATGGCCGCCTTGACGGCAAGATCGCCATCGTCACCGGCGGCACGCAAGGCTTGGGTGCCACCATTGCCCGTCTCTTCGCCGAACGCGGCGCGGAAGGCATCATCATCTGTGGCCGCAACGAAGCCAAGGGCAAGGCAAGGGCGGCGGAGATTTCGGCTGCGACCGGCGTGAAGGTCGTTTACGTCAAGGCTGACCTCGCCAAAGTCGAGGATGCGAGCCACGTCGTCCACGCATGCGACAAGGCCTTCGGTCGTGTCGACGCGCTGGTCAATGCCGCCGCCATTACCGATCGCGGCACCATCCTCGACACCAGCCCCGAACTCTTCGACGCCATGTTTGCCGTCAATGTGCGGGCGCCGTTTTTCCTGATGCAGGAAACAGTGAAGGTCATGCGCCGCGAAAAGATCGAAGGCACGATCGTCAATATAGGCTCGATGTCGGCTAAAGCCGGCCAGCCCTTCATCGCCGCCTACTGCGCTTCCAAGGGCGCGCTGGAAACGCTGACGAAGAACACCGCTTATGCGCTGCTGCGCAACCGCATCCGCGTCAACGGCCTCAACATCGGCTGGATGGCCTCCGAAGGCGAGGATCGCATCCAGCGCGAATATCACGATGCACCTGCCGACTGGCTGGAGAAGGCAGCGGCGAATCAGCCCTTCGGCCGGCTCGTCGATCCACACGAGGTGGCGCGCGCCTGCGCCTACCTGTCATCGGCGGAATCCGGCCTGATGACCGGCTCAGTCATCTGTTTCGATCAATCGATCTGGGGTGCTTACGACGGCTCGCCGCATCCGGTCGCCGCTCTCTGAGAAAACCCGCGCCCTCACATTTCCCGTGCCGCGCTCTGGTCGCTGGGAGGATTTGTCGCTAGGAGAAAGACAGCAGCATTCAGGGAGGAACTGGCGTGGCTGACAATCCGCTTTATGAGGTCCGCGATGAACGTTTCGCCGCTCTGGTTATCGGCAGCGCCGCCCTCGATGAGCTTTATTCCGGCTGCCGCTGGACGGAGGGCCCGGTCTGGTTTTCCGACCTGAACTGCCTTCTCTGGAGCGATATCCCGAACGAACGCATGATGCGCTGGACACCGGATGGGACGGTCTCCGTCTTCCGCTCGCCCTCAAACTATGTCAACGGCAATACCCGCGACAGACAGGGCCGGCTCATCTCCTGCGAACATGGCGGCCGCCGGGTCACCCGCACGGAAATGGACGGCAGCATCACCGTTCTCGCCGACAGCTACAAGGGCAAGAGATTGAACTCGCCGAACGACGTAGTCGTCCACTCAGACGGCGGGATCTGGTTCACCGATCCGACCTACGGCATTCTCTCGGACTACGAGGGTCACAAGGCCGAACCTGAGCAGCCGACCCGCAACGTCTACCGCATCGACCCGGCAAGCGGCGCGATAGAGGCGGTCGTGGAGGATTTCATCCAGCCGAACGGCCTTGCCTTTTCGTCCGACGAGACGAAGCTCTACATTGCCGATTCCGGCTCGGCCAAACATGAAGTGCCGCGCCACATAAGAGTTTTCGACGTCATCGATGGCAGAAGGCTCGAAAACAGCCGCTATTTCTGCAGCCTCGATGCCGGCAATCCCGACGGCTTTCGCTTCGATGTCGGCGGCAATCTGTGGACGAGTGCGTCCGACGGCGTCCACTGCTTTTCGCCTGACGGCACCTTGCTCGGCAAGATCCTGGTGCCGCAGACGGTGTCCAATCTCACCTTCGGCGGTCCGAAGAAGAACCGTCTCTTCATCACCGCGACGCGCTCGGTCTATTCGATCTATACCAAGACAACCGGCGCACAATATCCGTAAGGATCGGCGCGCCGCCGAACTGTCGGGCGGCGTTAGGCCTTCACCGCGGCCGGTCATGCAGCGGCTCGGCCCGGTGCCAGTTCTCCAGGATCCGGCCGTCGGTGTGTTTCTGCTGCGCCCAGCGAATGCCGTTCGAGATCACCTTGTGAACGGTCTTGTCGTGATATATCGGGTAGGTCTCATGGCCGGGGCTGAAGAAGAAGATTCGGCCCCGCCCGCGCTGGAAGGTGCAGCCGCTGCGGAACACCTCGCCGCCCGAATACCAGGATACGAACACCAGCTCGTCCGGCTGAGGGATGTCGAAGGGTTCGCCGTACATTTCCGAGGCATTGACCTCGAAATAGGGCGGCAGGCCCTCGGCGATCGGATGCGAGGGATTGACCACCCAGACGCGTTCCAGATCGCCGTCCGGCGTCTCGCGCCAGGAAAGGTTGGCATTGGTGCCCATCAGCCGGCGGAAGAGCTTCGAATGGTGGCCGGAATGCAGCACCAGCAGGCCCATGCCCTTTAGCACGCGCTGCTGCACACGGTCGATCAGCCCGTCGCTGACCTCCTCATGCGCCATATGCCCCCACCAGAGCAGCACGTCGGTATCGTTGAGCACCGAGTCCGACAGTCCTTCTTCAGGATCATCGAGCGTGCCGCGGCGGATTGCGAAGTCCGGATGGGCGATGCCGGCGGCGATCGCGCCGTCGATGCGATCCGGATAGATATCCTGGACCTCCTTGTGAAGCTGCTCGTGGCGTCCTTCGTTCCAGATCGTGACCTTGATCGTCATGTCATTCCTCGATGTTTCAGGCTATGGCCGGACGGACGACCCGACCGGTGGAATCAAACAGATGGCAGGCCGCGCGCTCGACTGTGAGCGAGACACGGTCGCCGGGGCGGATCGTCATGTCGCCCTCGGCCCGCACGACGATCGGCTGCTGCTGCGAACCAACAGTCAGATAGGTTTCCACACCAAGCCGCTCGACGATGACGACCTCGGCAGAGAAATCGCCCTGCCCATTTGACGCGAGTTTCAGGTGTTCGGGCCGGATGCCGAGCTTGGCTTCGCCCTGCGGCACAGAACCGTTCGCATCCGAGAGATCGATCGCGAGGCCGAGCGGGCTTTCCAGATGTACCTTGCCGGCATCCCGGCGCGTCGCCGTCATCGGCAGCACATTCATCTTCGGCGAACCGATGAAGGTCGCCACGAACTCGTTATCCGGCTGATGATAGAGCGCCATCGGCGCGCCCTGCTGGGCGACGACACCCTTGTTCAGCACCACGATACGGTCGGCCATCGTCATCGCCTCCACCTGATCGTGGGTGACGTAGACGACGGTCGCCTTCAGCTCGCGATGCAAGCGCTGCAGCTCGGCGCGCATCTGCACCCTGAGTGCGGAATCGAGGTTCGACAGCGGCTCGTCGAACAGGATCAGCGCCGGCTTCTTGATGATGGCCCGGCCGATCGCCACGCGCTGGCGCTGGCCGCCGGAAAGGGCAGCCGGGCGGCGGTCGAGATAGTCGGTGAGCTGTAGGATCTCAGCCACCCCCTCAACCTGCCGGCGTATCTCGGCCTCCGGCACCTTTTTGAGGCTGAGCGAGAAACCGATGTTTTCGGCGACGCTCATATGCGGATAGAGCGCATAGGACTGGAATACCATGGCGATCCCGCGCTTGTCCGGCGGCACGTCGTTGATGCGCTTGCCGTTGAGGACGAGGTCGCCATCGTCGATGCCTTCAAGGCCGGCGATCACGCGCAGCAGCGTCGACTTGCCACATCCGGACGGACCGACGAAAACGGCGAATTGCCCGTCTTCCACCGTGATGTCGACGCCTTTAATGACCTCGAGCGCGCCGTAGGATTTGCGAACGTTTCTGAGATTGATCATCGGTTTCTCTTTCTGATCTCAACCCTTCACGCCGCCCGAGAACGTCTGGACGAGGAAGCGCCGCGCAAAGCCGAAGGCGACGACGGCAGGCAGCAGGTAGATGAAGCCGAGCGCCGTCAGCAGGCCGTAGTCGATCTCATTGATGCGCAGGAAGGCGCGGAAGAGACCGAGCGGCAGCGTCTGCAGCTCCGGCGACGACAGGAAGATCAGCGGTAGCAGGAAATCGCCCCAGGCCGACATGAAGGCGAAGAGCCCTGCGGCCGCCAATCCCGGCAGCGCCAGCGGGATCAGCACCCGGCGGATGCGCTGAATGAGCGTCGCCCCGTCCATCAGCGCCGCCTCTTCGTAATCCCTGGGCAGCCCGTCGAAGAAGGTCTTCATGATCCAGAGCGCCAGCGGCAATTGCATCGTCGCGAGCACCAGGATCAGCCCGAGATAACCGTCGATGAAGCCGGTCCAGCGCATGATGTCGCGGGCATAGCTGCCGAAGATCGGCCGTAGCACCGCCGCTTCGGCATTGTTCAGCGTCAGCAGGAACTTGTAGAGTGGCACGACGAGCGCCGTCGGCGGCAACACCCGAATGAGCAGGATCGCGTAGAGGAAAGGCAGCTTCCACCAGGCCCTGGTGCGCGACAGCGCATAGCCGCCAAGCCCTGAAAGCACCATGACGAGCAAAGTGGCGCTGCCGACCACGAAGAGCGAGTTGAACAACCACTTCGCTCCGTCCTCCTTGGTGAAGACCCTGACATAGTTGGCGAAGGTCCATTGCTCTGGCCAATGGAGAAAAAGCTGCGCATTGCCGTCGAACGAGGCAATCAGCACCCAGAAGAACGGCACGGCGCAGAAGATCGAGATCAGCGACAAGGTCGCGTAGGCAATGAGATCGGAACGGACCTTGTTTGCGCTCTCGCTCGCGGAAACGACGGCCATGTCAGACCTCCACCTTCATGGCCCGGACATAGGCAATGCCGAGGATCAGCGAGATCACCAGCGCGACGACGGCGACCGCGGCGCCATATCCCAGCTGGAACGCCGTGAAGGACTGGTTGTAGATATAGATGCTGACGACCTCGGTCGCCCCGCCCGGCCCGCCGCGCGTCAGCGCATAGACGAGGCCGAAGACGGCGATGGTGGAAACGGCCGAAATCAGCATGTAAAGCAGGATCGTCGGCATCATCAGCGGCAGCGTGATGCGGCGGAACATCTGCGAGGGTGTCGCCCCGTCCATGCGCGCTGCCTCGTAGATCTCGGCCGGAATGGTGCTGAGGCCAGCCGTCAGCAGGATCATCGCCGTGGCGATGCCGCGCCAGGTATTGACGATGATGATCATCGACAGCGGAAAGACCTGCAGCCAGTCGGCTGGAGTGACGCCGAAGAAGCTGACGATCCGGCTGAGGGTGGCGTTGTCGCCGCCCGCCAGCATCGAGATCCACATGAAGCCGGCGACAACCTCAGGAGCTGCGTTCGGCAGCAGGATGATCGACGAGAAGAGCCTGCGGAAGCGGATCGGCCGGCGCAGCGCCATTGCCGCGATCAGGCCGAGCACGAATTGCCCGATGACGGCCGACCCGATGACGAAGACGAAAGTGACGAACAGCGCGTTCCAGAACTTCGCGTCGTTGAAAAGCCTGGCATAGTTCCTGAAGCCGACGAAACGCGGCCGAAGTGCCGCCGCGCCGGTCAGCGCCTCGTTGGTGAAACTCAGATAGACGGAATAGATGGCCGGATAGATGACGAAGGCCAGAAGCAGCACGAGCGAAGGCAGCAGGATCAGCAGCCATTGCCGCTCGGCGCGATTTTCATGAGAGTTTCGGGCCATAGAAGCTCACAAACTGATCGAACGAACCGCGAAACGCGGCGATGGACGCCGCGCCCCGGGAGAAGGCAGAGAGACGAGCCTTACTTGACCATGTCGTCGCCGAGCGTTTCCTTGACGTAGTCGACAAGGATCTTCTGGGCGCCGGCGGCGTCGGTTTCCTTGCGCAGCAGCGCTTCGGTGGCGCGCGCGACACCTTCCGCCACGGTGCCGAATCCGGACGCTTGCTTCAGGAACACGCCGTTCTCGGCCGCCGCATGGATCGGAACCAGTTCCGTCAGCTTCTGGAAGTCAGCATTCTTCGCAGCGTCCTTGCTAGCCGGAATGTTGCCGATGCGGGCGGCATAGGACACCTGCGTTTCGATGGAGCCGATCTCCATCAGCGCCTTGATCGCAAGCTCGGTGTTGGCCGATTTGGCATTCACGGCCCACGGCGCAGCGAGATTGGCGAGCACGTACTGGCCGCTGCTCTGGCCGGGAACCGTCCAGGTGCCGACCACCTTCGTCACCTCGGGGATCGGGTTCTTGCTTTCACGGCCCCAGTCAAAAATGTAGCACCAGGAGCCGCAGGTGGTCGCGGCGAGCTTGCCTTCCGGGAACATCTGGTATTTCGGCACGACCCAGGGCTCGGGTCCGAGCAGCGGCTGCGTCGGCATCAGATCCTTGTCGATCAGTTCCTTGTAGACGCCGAAGACATCCTTGATGCCCTCGCCATCGAGATCGAGTTTGCCATCGGCACCGGCAAGCTGCGGTGTCTTGGAGCCGACCAGCAGGTGCTGGAAGCCCTCGTCGAAGGCGCCGCTTCCCCAGGAAACGCCCGCCGGGAAGAGCAGGCCGTAGGCGCCAGTCTTCTGCTTGATTTCGGCGGCGCGGTCGAGAAGCTCCCGCCAGGTTTTCGGCTGTTCGGTGGAGATGCCGGCCTTCTCGAGAACATCCTTGCGGTAATAGATTTCCTGGATGCCGAGCATGAAAGGCATCACATAGGTTTCGCCATCCGGGCTGACGGCAAGCGCCTTGGCGACGTCATAGAGGCCGGCGTAGCCTTCCCAGGCCTTGAACTCCTTGGTAACAGGCGCGAGATAGCCGGCCTCCACCATGTCGGCGACGGCTGCCGTCGTCGGAATGGAGAACAGGTCGGGCGCATTGCCGGCCCCTAGCTCCGTCAGCAGCTTGGTCAGGTAGTCCTTGTCGGGGGCCGGATACTCGACCACCTCGACGGTGACCCCATATTCCTTCTCGATCCGCTCGACCGTCGACTTCATCGCGTCGATGCCGGCCTGACCATGATTTGCAATGCGGATTGTTTCAGCCTGCGCCAGCGTAGAAACCGCGCTCAGCAGAATGGCGCACAGGCCACCAAGAACCCTTTTCTTCAACGGAAGTCCTCCCTTTTTGGGCACACGGCGCCCTCCAGCACCGGCCGCACGAAATGTACACGCATTCCAATCACTGACAAGGTGGATTTTGAAAAGATTCGAATCGAAACATTAAACCATTGATTTAACGCAGATATGCATGGCTTGCCTCTGTCGATCAGTTTGTGTAATCGTGTGCACGGCACTTCAGGGAGGAATTTTCATGTCTGGGAAAAAATTGCGCCTCGGCGTCATCGGCGCCGGGTTGAAGGCGGCGGAATATGCCGCGAGTTGGGCACGGATGCCGGAGATCGAGTTCGCAGCACTGGCAGACACCACGGCAACGTCGCGCCAGCGCCTGATCGATGTCTGTCTCGCGGCTGGCGCGCCCGAGCCGAGAAGCTTTCAGGACTACCGGACGATGCTGACCGAGATGAGGGAGGAACTTGACATTGTCTATGTCTCCACCCCCCACGCCTTCCATGCCGAACAGGCGACCGCCGTCGCCGAGGCGGGCCTCGACCTCTTCCTGGAGAAGCCGATGGTGACGACCGTCGCCGAGGCCGAGCGGCTGATCGCCGCGCAGAAAAAAAGCGGCGTTACCATCGTCACCGCCTTCCAGGGCGGGCTGTCGCCGCTGGTGCTCGACACGCGCCGGCGGGCGCTTGCCGGCGAATTCGGGGAGTTGATCGCCATATCGGGCATGATCTGGGAAAGCTGGGCGTCCAATTACGCCGGCCACTGGAAACAACAGCCGGAGATATCAGGCGGCGGCTTCATGTTCGACACCGGCGCCCATATGATGAACACCGTGTGCCTGCTCGCCAATTCCGACTTCGACAGAGTTTCGGCTTACATGAACAATCACGGCAAAGAGGTCGACATCGCCACCGCCGTCTCCGCCCGGTTGAAGAACGGCGCGCTGGCGACGCTGACGGCCGCCGGCGAAGGCCCGCCCAACTGCGCCTCCCACATCACCTTCTTTTACTCGAAGGCGATCGTGCGCATTGATGCCTGGGGCGGCTGGCGCGAGATCAGCGCCGGCCGCACCGCCGAGCCGCGCGAGGAGGCCGAAATTCTCGGCAATCCCATGAAGAATTTCCTCGCCATTCGCGAGGGGACAATGGAAAACTCCGGCTCCGTTGAAATGGGCCTTAGATTCGCTAGGCTGTGGGATGCAATCAAGGAATCAGCAGCGGCCGGCGGCGCGTCCGTCAGGATCGCCGCCTGACAGGCGAAGATGAGCGGAACGAACAAACGGCGGATTACCTCGAAAGAGCTGGCGAAACTCGCCGGCGTCTCCTCCGCCACCATCTCCCGTGCCTTCTCGCCGGATTCGCGCATCGGTCGCGCGACGCGCGACCGCATTCTCGCCGTCGCCCGTGAATATGGCTATCAGCCCAACGCCATCGCCCGTTCGCTGAACAATCAGCGATCGCGTCTCGTCGCCCTTGTCGTCAACGCCATCGGCAACCCCTGCGAGGCCGAGGAGCAGCAGCTTCTTGTCCACCGCCTGCAGGCGCGGCAGTTGCTGCCGATCATCCTCTGCTGCGCCGACCATTCCGACCGGCTGCAGCTGATGCGGCTTGCCTCTACCTATCAGGTCGATCACGTCGTCATCTTTTCCGACATGGTGTCGATGCAGGATGCCGTCGATATTTTCCACACGACGAAACCGATCATCGTCTCCTTCGAGCCGCTCGAAAACGAAAACGTCTCCAGCATCCGCATCGACGGCTCCAACGCCGCCGACGAAATCATCGACAAGATCGTCCGGGACGGTAAGAAGCGCTTCGCCTATCTCTCCGGCACCAATTCGAGCTGGATCGACAAGCTGAGGCGCGGATGGTTCGCCGAGGCGCTCGCCAAACGCGGCCTTGCCTTCGAAGCGCAGGCCGTCGGCGATTATTCCTATGATTCCGGCTTCAAGGAAGCCGTGCTCCTGATGCACCGAGACAAGGTCGGCGCCATCATCTGCGGCAACGACGTCATGGCGATCGGCGCGCGCGATGCCGCGCGCCGCGTGCTTGGCAAAATCACGCCTGATGATATCGCCATCGTTGGCCAGGATGGCATCGCCATGGCCGCGTGGGATTGCAACGACCTCACGACGCTGAGCCTCGACCACACCGCTTTCATCGATGCGGTGGTCGAACTGATCGAACGCCACGACGCCGGGATCGAAGGCCCGCACAGTATCACGCTCACCTGCACCCCCCGCTGGGGCTCGACTGCCTGATGCTCGCCATCGGGACGGATGAGGCGGTTCCGGATGACGGCATCGCCGAAAAAAGCTAAAGCGCATCGCATGAATAGATTCGACGTGAAGCGCCTGAACGTTGCGCCTTATTGCATCAAGGAGGAATATCCGATGACCCGATTCTCACGCGCGGAAGGGCGCCGCACGGCTCCTGATGCCACGACCGGGAGAGCCTGATATGCGTTCCGTCGTTTCCTTCAATGAAGGCTGGAGTTTCCACGAGGGCTTCGGCCAGCGCCTGCTCGAAAACTTCGATGCCGCCAAGTCGGTCAGCCTGCCCCACACCGCCGTCGAACTGCCCTTTAACTATTTCGATGAAAAGAGCTATCAGCGCGCCTTCACCTATCAGAAGGTGCTGCGCTGGCTGCCGGAATTCGAGGGCCGCGAGGTTTCGCTGATCTTCGACGCCGCGATGGCGGATAGCGTCGTCTATCTGAACGGCGAGGAGATCATCGCCCACAAGGACGGCTATACTCCCTTCGAGGCCCGCCTTACCGGCAGGCTGGTCAAGGGCGAAAACCTCGTGACCGTGAAAATCGACGGCAGCGAAAATCCTGCCATTCCACCCTTCGGCGGCCGCATCGATTACCTGACCTATGCCGGCATCTACCGCGACGTCTGGCTGAAGGTCACCGACCCGGTCTCGATCCGCAATCTCAAGATCGAAACATCAGACGTTCTCGCCCCTGAGAAATCCGCGACCGTCCGCGTCGATATTGCCAATCCCGAAGGCCGCAATTTCTCTGCAACGGTCACCGCCACGCTGAAGCAGGCCGACGGCGCCGTGATCGCCACCGCCGCAACCGAAACGATCGGCGAGCAAACCCGACTTTCCTTCGGCAGCCTCACCGGCATCGCGCTCTGGGACATTGGCAATCCAGCGCTCTACGAAATCTCCGTCGAAATCAGGACCGAGCACGGCTCCGACCGTCTATCTACCCGTTTCGGCTTCCGTACCGCCGAATTCACCCCCGAAGGTTTCCGCCTCAATGGCAAGCCGCTGAAATTGCGCGGCCTCAACCGCCATCAGGCATTCCCCTATGTCGGTTACGCCGCCGGCCGTTCCGCCCAGGAACGCGACGCCGACATCATGAAGAGCGTGCTGAAGTGCAATATCGTCCGCACCTCGCATTACCCGCAGTCAAAATGGTTCCTCGACCGTTGCGATACAATTGGCCTCCTGGCCTTCGAGGAAATCCCCGGCTGGCAGCATATCGGCGATGCCGACTGGCAGAAGGAATCGATCGAGAACGTCCGCCGCATGATTGAGCGCGACTGGAACCATCCCTCGATCATCATCTGGGGCGTGCGCATCAACGAGTCGCAGGATAGCCACGACTTCTACGTTGAGACCAACCGCTTGGCCCGTGAGCTCGACAGCACCCGTCAGACCGGCGGCGTGCGTTACATCACCGAAAGCGAGCTGCTCGAAGACGTCTACACGATGAACGACTTCATCCTCGGCAACGAGGAACTGCCGGGCTCCAACCGCCCGCGCACCGCGCTCCGCACCCAGGAGGAAAATACCGGGCTGTCACATAAGGTGCCGTACCTCATCACCGAGTTCAACGGTCATATGCACCCAACCAAGATCTACGATCAGGAACAGCGCCAGGCCGAGCATGTGCGCCGTCACCTCGAAGTGCTGAATGCCGCCTACGGCGATCCGGATATTTCCGGCGCCATCGGCTGGTGCATGTTCGATTACAATACCCACAAGGATTTCGGCTCCGGCGATCGCATTTGCTATCACGGCGTCATGGACATGTTCCGCGAACCGAAATTCGCGGCCTATGCCTATATCAGCCAATGCGATCCTTCCGAAGAGATCGTCATGAAGCCCGTTACCTTCTGGGCGCGCGGCGAGCGCAATATCGGCGGCGTGCTGCCGCTGATCATCCTGACCAATTGCGACGAGGTGGAACTGCAATATGGCGGGCTCAGCAAACGTATCGGTCCGGATCGGGAGAATTACCCGCACCTGCCGCATCCGCCTGTTGTGCTCGACCACCGGCACTTCACATCAGATGAGCTCGGCACCTGGGGACTCGAATGGATCGACGGCACCCTCACCGGCTATATCAACGGCACGCCCGTGGCCAGCCTGAGGCTGGCGGCCGATCCCTTGCCGACGACGCTGGAAATCGTGGCCGACGCCGGCACGCTGAAAGCCCGCGAACGTGACAGCACGCGTGTCATCATCCGTGCCCTCGATCAGTGCGGTAATCGCCTGCCGTTCATGAACGACAGCATTTCGCTGAAGGTGCATGGCCCCGCAAAGATCGTCGGCCCAACCAATGTGCCGCTGCAGGGCGGCACATCAGGCTTCTGGCTGGAGGCGACGGGGCTGGTGGGAGAAATCACCGTCGAAGCGGTCTCCTCACGTTTCGCGCCGGTGACCCTCAACCTAACGGCCGTCGCCTAACGCATAACCCGAAAATCGAGATGGAGCGCCCTTGGCGCGTCTTATCGGACGCACGGCGCTCCACCTTATGCGATCCGCGCTTGCGTTTCCGGATCGAAGAAGACAGCCTTGTCGAGGTTGAAGGCGAGGCGTGTGTGCTGGCCGGGTGCGATGCCGGCATCGGCGCGCAGGCGGGCGACGACTTCCTTGCCGCCGAGCTTGGTGACGGCGAAGGTGTCGGAGCCGGCCGGTTCCACGACCTCGATCAGGCAGTCGCCTTCGGTGAGCGAACGGGCATTGCGGTCGGCGCCATCGGGGTCGGTCAGCGCCTCCGGGCGGATGCCGAAGATCACCTGGCGGCCGGCATAGGAGGAAAGGCCGTTGCCGGTCGTCGTGACGGGAAGTTTGAGCGGGTCGGCGTTCGGCCGCTCGAGCGAGACCGCAAGGCCGCCGGCGCCGTTCTCGACCGAGGCCTTCACCAGGTTCATCGCCGGCGAGCCCATGAAGTCGGCGACGAACATGTTGGCGGGATTGTTGTAGATCTCCGCCGGCGTGCCGAACTGCTGGACGATGCCGTCCTTCATCACGGCGATGCGGGTGGCGAGCGTCATCGCCTCGATCTGGTCGTGGGTGACATAGACGATGGTCTTGCCGGTCGCCTGATGCAGCCGCTTGATCTCGATGCGCATGTCGACGCGGAGTTTCGCGTCGAGATTGGAGAGCGGCTCGTCGAACAGGAAGAGCTTGGGATCGCGCACCAGCGCCCGTCCCATGGCGACGCGCTGGCGCTGGCCGCCCGACAGCTGGCTCGGCTTGCGGTCGAGCAGATGGCCGATCTGCAGCACCTTGGCGACCTTGTCGATCGCCTGCTTGCGCTCCTCCGGCGGCACGCCGCGCATCTCCATGCCGAAGGCGATGTTGCCCGCCACCGTCATGTTCGGATAGAGCGCATAGGACTGGAACACCATGGCGATGTCGCGCTTGGAGGGATGCAGGCCGTTGACGGCGCGCCCGTCGATGCGGATATCGCCCGACGTGATCGTCTCCAGCCCGGCAATGGTGTTGAGCAGGGTCGACTTGCCGCAGCCGGACGGGCCGACCAGCACGAGGAAGCCGCCCTTTTCGAGTTCGAGATCGATGCCCTTGAGGATGTCGACGGCGCCGAAGCGCTTTCTGAGACCGGAGATTTCCAGGAAGGCCATGACTTACCCTTTGACTGCGCCCGCCATCAGGCC